>CALXQC010000020.1 GCA_944390435.1 uncultured Clostridia bacterium | reverse complement strand
GTATTGGTGGTGTTAGATTTACGACCAGTAGAGAATGGGCTTGCCATTAATGATATGCAAAAGGTTAATAGTGCTTATGCCAGAAAAAATGTTATGAATTATTTGAGTGGAAGCTATGTGTTACATGCGGATAAAAACAGGACAATTCCTTTATTGCGTAATATAGAAAAACAAAAGAACCAAATCGGTTCTTCGTCCAACAGGCTTGCACGCACTGGGCCTGAAGAACTTCTCCGATATGGTTCTATGGGTAGTATAACATATGAAAATGGCACCGTCAAATTGGAGGGTATACCTTTTAATGAAGTGATCAGGCTGCGGTCTGATAATGATTCACTTCAAAACGAGACAGAAAACAATAGGCGGTATAGCATAGGATACGATGAAAACAACAGGCCGTTTGTAACAGTAGAGGAAGATATTTTGGCTGGAGTACCAAAGAATAAATGGGTAAAAACAGTTAAAGACAATCTACGTAAAAAATTCCTCAAAGGCATACGTGTTGGGAATAATGAAATTCAGATAGATGGACAGAGTAGGAATGAAATGACCTGGAGCCGGTATAACCAATGGCTACGTCAAGAAGAACCGGAGCTGTTTATGGATAAACTTCGTACTACTGATAATGTAGATGAGATACTTCTTGCCTCCAGGGATTATGTCAATGAAGGATTAAATCATCCGAGAAAAGATAGTATACAAGATTTTGCTCGTGGAAAGTTACTGCTTCGAATAGGAACTAATGATTATACTGCTGATGTAATAGTTGGCACGAGACGAAACGGCTCTATGGTTCTGTACGATATATTGAATCTGCAGGAAACACAAATAAAAGAAGGGAGTCAGGCACGGCAAGCCGCAGACCCGTCACCGGGAATCGGCAGAAACACCGTGACTAACTCCAATAATAGTATACCCCAAAACGAGACGGAAAACAATAGGCGTTATTCATTAGCAAAGGACGAGGAGAAGAGAGAAGGGCGCCGCTATGCTTTGAGGAAAAAGGAAGGGCGGGACAAGCAGGAACAAAGTAAAAAAACCGGAGAAAACCAGGAGGCCGCTAAAACAGCGCCTATGGGCATCGGTTGGTTTTTTTATAAGCTCTTGCCTATTTAGTTGTAGATATTAGGGCAGAAGATTAGCTATAAGGAGAATGGATGTCTGATATTGTTTATTACGCTTATATGCTGCGTTGTGCCGACGGCACTTTATACAGCGGCTATACCAATGATCTAACTCGCCGCCTGGCAGTTCATAACAGTGGGCGCGGAGCTAAATATACCCGTTCTCGCCGGCCGGTGGAATTGGTCTATTGGCAGGAGTTTGCTGATAAAAGCGCCGCAATGCGCCGCGAGGCGGAGCTAAAAAGACTGAGCCGCGCCGCCAAGGAAGCATTGATCACGAAAAAATAAGCGGATAAAAATCTTACGGATGCAACAAGGCAGATACATAGCGTATCTGCCTTGTTTATCGTACATCTTCGCTTCTTTTATGCGGTATTAATTAAACATCATGCTTCTGCCAGTAATCCTCGCGAGCATAGCGCTCTCTGGCTGGGCTGGTTGCCCAAATACGGTCGGCGGTTGGTTTCCAATTATCCGCTACTTCGTGGCATTTGGCGCATAGCGAATCAACATTCTCCGGCTGGGAGAGATCAGTAGAATGAGCTCCCGAAGCATGAACCATCTGCGCCAGGCTGTCCTTATTGTCCAGCAAAGGGCAGGGACGGAGCATATTGTCCGAGAAAGGCTGATGATCGTGATACTGCATGAACAGCGGCGACTGTAGCGCTTCCAGCAGCGTTTTTTCGTGAATATTGGAATCGGCATAGTGGATAAAAGCGCAGGGCTCAATATCGCCGTTAGCGTTGATATGGAGATATCTGCGTCCGCCGGCGATGCAACCGCGGACATATTCACCGTCATTCCAGAAATCCAGCGTGAAAATCGGCTTAGTATCACGGAACGCCCGGATCTGCTTGTACATATATTCTCTTTGCTCGGCGTTAGCCAACAGATCGGTCGGCGCGCCGACGCCTACCGGCATATAAGTGAAGAACCAAGCAAATTTGGCACCCTTGTCGATTAAGAAGTCAAAATATTCTTCGCTGCCGACAACTTCGGTATTTTGGCTAGTATAACAGCAGGAAGCGCCGAAAGGCAGCTTGCGTTCCTTGAGCAGATCCATGGCGTGAATGACTTTCTGATAGGTGCCATGTCCGCGGCGGGCGTCGGTCTCTTCCTCAAAGCCTTCAATGCTGATTGCCGGGATAAAGTTTTTCACCCGCAGCATTTCATCAGCAAACTGCTCATCGATCAGCGTACCATTGGTAAAGGAGAGGAACATGCAGTCGTCATGTTCTTCGCATAGGCGGATAATATCGTTTTTGCGAACCAGCGGTTCGCCGCCGGAATAAATGTACATAAAGACGCCCAGTTCCTTGCCCTGCTCAATGATGCTGTTCAAGGTGGCGTAATCCATATTTAATTTATTACCGTATTCCGCAGCCCAGCAGCCGGTGCAGTGGAGATTGCAAGCGGAGGTTGGATCCATCAGGATCGCCCAAGGGATATTGCAGTTATATTCTTTGCGGAATTTTTTCTGACGAGTAGAGCCGATAGTGGCCGCGTTGATGACGAAGTTTTTAAATAAAGTCTTTCTTGCCCCGTCGTCAATATCGGACCACAGGCTTTTCATAAAGCGATACCAGTTGTTGTTAGGATCTTTGATAACGGCGTCGATGGCCTCAAATTCCCCTTTATTGACATGGTCGCGGTCGAGTTTTTTGACCAAATCAACCAGGCGAGGGATATTTTTATCCGGATCAGAATCAACCATGCTGATTGCTTTATTCAGCCCAAAAGTTTGCAGCTGTTCTTTGATTGTTTTTTTGCTCATTGATAAGCCCTCGCTTTCTCAAGATTTTCCTGATTATGTTTATTATACGTCAAGCGTCAAATTAATTCACTAGACAGAAATTAAATATGTTGAAATTTTAGTCATTTATTAGTTTTGACTATTGGGTTTTGGCAAGTGTTATTGTATAGTAAATTCATCTTAATATCAGTAGATTTATTTTAGCTATGGCTATCATAAAACGGAGGCGGTGTTAATGGCCGGAGAAGCTATTACCAAGAGCCTGGTTGAGGCTGCGGTGAATAAGGGGCTGCACGATTTGCAGGAAAATCCGGCCCGCGGGATTAGAAATCTCGTCGAGCTGGGAGCGATGTTTGCCGGCGGCCGCTATCAGCAGCAATTTTTCCAGCTGGCGCAAAGCGAGCTGGAAAATGAGGCCAGCTGCTATTACCGTTTGGTCGATAAAGTGGTTAGCTCCACCAGTACATCGATCCTCAAAACGTTCGGGATGAATTTGGTATATAATTGCTGGAACGTCGGCGCGCGCAAAATCCGCAAAAAAGAGCCCAAAAAACAATTCAATATCCCCTGGGCGCTCATTCATGAACTGGCAGCTTGGCAGGGACTGAACCGTGGTTTGCTTGAAAGCAGCATTGCCCAAGGGAAAAAGCTGGGCATCTATTGCTATATCTATTCTATCGGCAGCAGAGGAGACTTGCTGCCGGAGCTGTTGCAGCTGATGTCAGCGCAGAAAGACTGCGCCTTTGTCTTGTTAGCCGCTCCGTCATTGCTGACAGAAGAGGCGGTGGCGCAGATGGTGGCCGCTGAAAATATTTTTGTTGTTATTGATAGCGGCGCGGATGATTGGCAGCTATGCTCTGTAGCGGCGGCTCGGCTTTATGCGAGTAGGGCGCTATTCGGCATCAGCTATCCTTACCGCAGCGTAGCGGACTGGGAGGCGGCGCGGGATTTGCATAGCCGCTCGGCGGATTTTTGCCCGTTTATTTTTCTTTATGATCAAGAAAAGGGACGTCTGTGCGATCCAGACGTCCGGCAGGCGCTTTCCCAATGGCGCCGTTCTTTGGCTCAAGCGGTCTTTCCGATTGCATTATATTATGATATTGCTGTGATCGACCAAAATATTTCCGATGTCCCTTGCCTAGTGATGTTGGATGAGCAGGGACGGCTGGAAATTTATCATAATGATCGGCAGCCATATCTCAGCGGCCAGTCTTTAGCGGACTGTTCGCTGGTGGATTTGCTGGCCGCGGCGCCGGCGCACTCACTCTAAATTGAGGATGCGCAGGGCGGTACCGCGGGCAGCCTTTTTAATCATTTGGGTAAACTTATCCGGAGGTATCGGCGCTCCGGCCTGCAGCCAGCGGAAAGTAGCCGCCACGTAGGCGTCGATGAAAAAGTAGAGGTAGAAGTCCTGGTATTCCTCGTCGCCGTCCTCCAGGCTCTCGCCCAGCCGGGCGCGGACGATCTGCTTAAGCAGATCGATATAAAATTCGGCGAAGGAATTCTGCCCCCGCACGCTCAGAGCATTGCCATAAAAAGTTTTGTTCTCATAGAAATAGGCGGTAATAGTTTCCAGCAGTTCCCAGGCGGAGCCGGTCAACACTTTATCTATCTTGAGCTGGTTGATCATATCCGTATAGAAGATCCAGTTGACCAGGTCGTATTTATCCTTGAAGTGATAATAAAAGCTGTTGCGGTTGAGGCCGCATTCTTCCACAATATCGCCGACGCTTATCTTGGCTAATGGACGCTGTTCCATTAGCTTTTTAATACTATCGGCCAAAACCCGTTTTGTAATGCTGTGCCCCATTGCCGCGTCTCCTTTGCTCATAGCCGCTAGAGACATTATCCTGATATGAATATTATATACTAAAAGCGGCAAACTGTAAATCTTTTTGCGCTTTTTCGCGCTTTGGCGCTTGCCGCTGATAACAAAGTAGCAGCTATTTTTTTCTCCGGCGCAATTATGGTATAATAAATCCAGAGGTGAGACGATGAGCCGGATCTTGATCATAGAAGATGATTTGCTGATTGCAAAGATGATTGCCAAAGGCCTGCGGCAATGGGGATTTGATACTAAAATCATTGATGATTTTCAAAATATCATCGGCACTTTTCGAGATTATGACCCGCATCTGGTACTGCTGGATATTTCTTTGCCTTTTTATAACGGCTATTATTGGTGCACTGAGATACGCAAAATTTCCAAGGTGCCGATCATCTTTTTATCGTCGCGCGCGGATAAGATGGATATTATCATGGCAATCAATATGGGCGGGGACGACTATATCAGCAAGCCGATCTCGATGGATCTGCTGACTTCCAAAATCCAGGCGATGCTGCGCCGCAGTTATGATTATGCTGTTGATCCGCCGCAGCTGCGTTTTCGCGGCTATGTCCTCGATCCCGGTATCAGTGGGCTTTGCCATGGGGAGGAGCGGATATCGCTGACTAAAAACGAGTTCCGCATTCTCCAATCGCTGCTGGAACATAAGGGGCGGATTATCAGCCGGGATAAGCTGATGCTCAAGCTATGGGATAGCGACGAGTTTGTGGATGACAATACCTTGACAGTTAATATTAACCGCTTGCGCAAAAAGCTGAAGGATCACGGTTTCGATGACTGTATTGTGACGCATAAAGGGCAGGGTTATAGTATTTATGAGTAAACTGATTATCGATTATTTGCGGCAGAAAAAACTCTTGCTGCTCTTTTATCTGCTGGTGATAGCGGTCTTCCTGGTTATTCAGCTGCTCAGCGGTCAGGAAATGGCCTATGCCTGGTATGCGGTTTTTCTGGCTACCGTGGTATTGCTGTCGATCCTTTTGCTTGACGGCCGCGTTTATGTGCGGCGGCGGCGTATTTTGCGTCAGTGCGGCGAGCGCCTGGACATTATCTGCGAGCTTTTGCCGCCGGCTGGCGGCGAGCTGGAAGCGAGTTATCAGCGCTTTATCCGTCAGTTATGCGCCAGGATAAGACAGCTGCAGGAGAACGCCGCTGCCTCCCGTGCGGACAGCTTGCATTATTATACCCTGTGGGTGCATCAGATCAAGACGCCGATCGCGGCGATGCGGCTGGTTTTGGAGCAGGATAATAGTCCGGAGCATAATCTGATCAAGCAGGAGCTGTTCAAGATTGAAACCTATGCGGAGATGGCACTGCAGTATATTAAGCTGCAGGATATCGCCGATGATTTGGTGATTGAACACTGCGATTTGAATACTATCGTCCATAGCGCTGTGAAGGAGTATAGCCTTTTGTTTATTCTCCGCAAATTGCAGCTGCAATTGGAGCCATTGGACAGTAATATTGTCAGCGATCAGAAGTGGCTGCTGTTTATTATCAAGCAGCTGCTGTCTAATTCATTGAAATATACCAAGGAAGGCGGTATCCATATTTACATGGAGGACGGCTGCCTGGTGATCGCCGATAGCGGTATCGGCATCCGCAGTGAGGATTTGCCGCGTATTTGTGAAAAAGGATATACCGGCTATAACGGTCGAGTCGACCAGCGGGCGAGCGGTATCGGACTATATTTGAGCAAATGCGCGGCGGATGCCTTGTCGATAGAATTGTCTTTTGAGTCCACTGTGGGGCAGGGAACTACGGTCCGCCTGCGTTTTCCTGATCCGGAGTCTTTGCTGATCGATTAAGATTTTTAAGCCTTGTTTAAGCTAAAGTGACAAAAGCGTAAGTTGCGGGCGATAAATTGTAAGCTGAATCAATGGTTGATTGACGATGCTTGCGCTAAACTGATCATGTTGGAATTAGGGCGTGGCTGAAGGGACGCTGTTGTTCCGGCATGATAATTTTTTAGGAGGTTTAGGAGCGTTATGATGGTACAAGAACTGCTTAGGTGTGAAAATATCAAAAAAGTTTATCACACTAAACTAGGCCTGCAATCGTATACCGCCTTAAATGATGTTAATTTTTCTTTAGCTGCCGGCGAGTTTGTAGCTGTGATGGGGCCTTCCGGCTCCGGTAAAACTACGCTGTTGAATATTTTAGCTTCGCTGGATCAGCCCACTTCCGGCAATGTGTTGTTGGAAGGTCAGAATTTCCGCGATATTCCGGAGAAGGATTTGGCGCAGTTCCGCCGTGATAATTTAGGTTTTGTCTTTCAGGATTTTAATCTGCTCGATACTTTTTCGCTGAAAGATAATATCTTATTGCCGTTGGTGCTGTCGCAAACACCGGTTAAGGAGATGGAGCGGCGGCTGCAGCCTGTCGCAGCGATGCTGCATATCGAGGATTTATTGACTAAATATCCCTATGAGGTCTCCGGCGGCGAGAAGCAGCGGGCGGCAGTAGCCCGCGCTGTGATTACCGAGCCGAAAATTATTTTAGCAGATGAACCAACCGGTGCGCTGGATTCTAAGTCGTCGACTAATCTGCTGCAGATCTTCCGCGCTCTCAATGAGTCGGGCAAGACGATATTGATGGTAACCCATAGCAGCATGGCCGCTTCTTATGCCAAGCGGGTATTATTTATTAAGGACGGGGCGATCTATTCTCAGATCTACCGCGGCGAAGAAGATAATCATGCTTTCTTTGAACGGATTGTCAATAATATCACGGTGCTGTCCAACGGGGGTGTTGATATTGGCTAAGGCGTTTTATCTCAAGCTGGCCGTCGCTAATATCAAACGCAGCCGCGAGATCTATATTCCGCATTTCTTGGCGACCGCGATTATCAGCGGAGTATTCTTTCTTATTTGCGGACTGGTTTCCTCCGACGGTCTGACTAATCTCCCCAGCGGTGTTACTGCCCAGACGATATTTTCCGCCGGTATTTTTCTCTTCGCGGTTTTTTCCGTGATTTTTATGCTCTATATCAACGGCTTTTTGATGAAACGGCGCAAACGTGAATTCGGCCTTTACGGTGTGCTGGGCTTATCTAAACGGCATATTGGCCGGATGTTGGTATGGGAGAATGTTTTGGTGCTCGGCCTCGGTGTCGTTTGCGGCATTGCGGCGGCGCTGATTTTTGGCAAGCTGCTGTTTTTGCTGCTGCTGCGGGCGATTCATACCGCGCCTAACAGCGAATTTATCATCGGACCGGAAGCTTATTTGATGACGCTGGGTCTGTTTGTGTTGGTGTTCGTGGTCACTTCGGTGATTAATTTAGTGCGTGTGCATATTTCCAACCCGATCCAGCTGCTTTACAGCGAGAAAAAGGGCGATAAAGACAGCCGTTTCATTGTGCCGCGGGCGGTCGTCGGCATCATCTGCTTGGGGGTAGCCTATTTCTTCGCCCTGACTATCGATATTCCCGCTACTGCAATCGGCGTTTTTCTTCTGCTGGCAGTGCTGGTTATCATCGCTACCAATGCACTGTTTGTCGCCGGCAGTATCGTGGTGCTGCGTCTGCTGCGCAAGCGGAAAAAACTTTACTACAAGCCGAAAAATTTTATCGCCATCTCTGGGATGTTTCAGCGGATGAAGCAAAACGCCTCCGGACTGGCGGTGATCTGCATCCTTTCGACGATGCTGATCATTACTGTTGCCACCACTACCTCGCTCTATTTGGGCCAGGAGGAGCAATTGCGCGCCAGCTATCCTTTTGATGTGGAGATCTGGCTGTATCCCGATGCTGATCAAGAGATCAGCAGCCAGACTTTGGTAGCTATCGATCGGGATTTAGCGGAGGCAGCCGCGGGCTGTGGGGCCAGCTTAAGCGCCGACCTGGAGGGAAAATCAGGCCCGGCTGCGGAAGAGATCGCTAATGGCAGCACTTATGATTATGAGCTGCTGGAGCACAGCGTTGTCCGCATGAACATGGTGCTGATGTTTGATATCGAAGGCAGCGATGAGGCTTACCAGGAATTTTTGGAGCAAATTCCCGATGTCATGACACCGCACGGGATTAGTTTCAGCTATAGTGATATTGAAAGCATACGTGTTGACGCTTATGCTTTTAGTGGCGGTTTACTCTTCCTCGGCGTGTTTTTCGGTATTCTTTTCCTGGTCATTACCATTTTAGTGATCTATTTCAAACAGATTACCGAAGGCTATGAGGATAAGGAGCGCTTCGCTATCCTGCAGAAAGTCGGTATGAACGATACTCAGGTTAAAGAAACGATTAATCGTCAGATTCTCTGGGTGTTTTTCCTGCCGCTGCTGGTTGCTGTCTGCCATACCGTGGCTGCCTCTAAGATCATCTGCGTGATGCTGCAGGGTTTTGAGCTGTACAATTCCACTTTGGTTCTGGGCTGCATCGGTATTACCTGTGCGATATTCGCGGTGATTTACCTGATCGTTTTCCGTCTCACCGCCAAGGTCTACTACCGCATTGTTAAGTGGTAATTATCTTCACCCACTGCCGGGAGCGAGGATAAAAAAAGAGCTATGGCTTTAAGCCATAGCTCTTTTGCGCTTGCTGCTGATTATTGCTGGTCTACCTCATACATATGAGCGATTAGTTCCAAAACTTTTCTCGCATAGCCCCACTCATTATCATACCAGGCCAACAGCTTGACGAAATCGTCACCGATCATCATGCCGGATTTGGCATCGAAATTACAGGTATAGTTGGAGCCGATGAAATCTGTGGAGACGACGGCGTCGTCGCAATAATCGATAATGCCTTTCATTGTCGTATCGGCGGCTTCTTTGATTGCGGCGCAGATTGCCTCATAAGTAGTAGGCGTAGCCAGACGCGCTGTGAGATCTACTACCGATACATCGGGAGTCGGGATGCGCAAGCTCATACCGGTCAGCTTGCCGGCCAGCTCAGGGATAACAATGCCGCAGGCTTTCGCGGCGCCGGTAGAGGAGGGAATAATATTATTGAAAACCGAGCGGCCGATCCGCCAGTCTTTGGCATAGCGCGCATCGACTGATTTTTGTTTCGAGGTGGCAGAATGCACGGTGGTCATCAGACCCTGGACAATGCCAAATTTATCGTTAACCACCTTGACCAGGGGGGCTAGGCAGTTGGTAGTGCAGGAGGCATTGGAGACAACGTCCATGTCGCTGCGATAAGCGTTATGGTTGACCCCCATGACGAACATTGGAGATTTGTCCTTGGCCGGGGCAGTGATGACGGCTTTTTTGGCTCCGGCATCTAAGTGCAGCTTGCAGCGCTCATAAGTTTTATAAGCTCCAGTAGACTCGATGATGTATTCGGCTCCGGTTTTACCCCAAGGCAGTGTCTCGGCGCTATCGCCTTCAAAAACCGGGATAAAGACATCGTCAAACTGCAGCCCGTGATCGCGAGCGCTGATTTTCTTATCATATCTGCCGAATGTAGAGTCATAGCGCATCATATAGACCATATGATCTAAATCAACATTGCGGTAATTGATGGCGCGCACCTCAAATTGATCCGGCATTTCCAATGCCTGGCGCAGAGCCAGCCGACCGATGCGGCCAAAACCGTTAATGCCAATTTTAATAGCCATGATTTTTCCCTCCCAGTAAGCTTTAGTTATTGAATTAAAGTTTTTTGCATTAAACTCCAATGATTGCCAGTGCAGAAAGCGGTGCCGAGCCAGAAAAAATACCGGTACGCCGGATAAAATTTATTGCTGAATTTTATCACCGATACCGGTAGATTTGGACGTTGAGTGTACCATTGGCAGGCTCGACTCCTCCAGATTTTTCACTATTCGATATGTAGGAAATTTTATTGAACAGGGCTGCGGTATATGCTTAGCGCAGCCCTGCTGCAGCTTGCTTGCTTGGTGGGCGTAGCTGGTTTCGAACCAGCGGCCTCTTGAATGTGAGTCAAGCGCTCTCCCCCTGAGCTATACGCCCTAAATACAATAATATGATAGCCTATCTCTAGGGGGAAGTCAATAACAATTATTTTTTGATCGCAGCGCCGCTAGAGTCGCGGCGGGCATATTGGCTATATTGAGCCTGTTAAAGCCGTTAATCGGCAAATTGGAATAACGGGGTAGACATATAACGCTCGCCACGATCAGGCAAAATAGCGACAATATTTTTCCCGGCTGCTTCCGGACGCTGGGCAATAGTCAGGGCCGCCTTCAGCGCGGCGCCGGAACTGATACCGATCAGATATCCTTCTGTTTGGCCGAAACTTTTAGCGGTTTGCAGTGCGGCTTCGCCGGGGATAGCGAGGATCTCGTCAACGACGCTTTGGTCCAATACCGAAGGGATAAAATTGGCGCCGATGCCTTGGATTAGGTGGGCACCGGACCAGCCTTGAGTCAGCAGCGGGCTTTCTGCCGGCTCGACGCCGATGATTTTGATCGCGGCATTGTGCTCCTTGAGATAGCGGCCACAGCCGCTGATAGTGCCGCCGGAGCCGATGGTCGCGACAAGAATATCGATTCGGCCTGCTAATTGCCGCCACAGTTCCGGACCGGTAGTTTGATAATGTGCTGCGGCATTGGCCGGATTATCGAACTGGCCGATTAAATAGGCGGAAGGGAGGGAAGCCAGCAGCTCGTTAGCCCGGTTGACTGCGCCTTGCATTCCGTCTGCCGCTGGGGTCAATATCAGCTCCGCCCCCATGGCGCGCAGCAGATTGCGCCGCTCGATGCTCATGCTCTCTGGCATGGTGAGGATCAGCCGGTAGCCTCTTTGTGCGCAGATCAGCGCCAGGCCGATACCGGTATTGCCGCTAGTAGCCTCGATGATAACGCTGCTGTCGCTGATAGCTCCGCGGCGTTCGCCATCCTCGATCATCGCCAGCGCCGCCCGGTCCTTGATGCTGCCTGCGGGATTGAACCCTTCGTATTTGGCAAATAGCGCGGCGCTAGAATTCTCTGCCGCCAAGAATTTCTCCGGACGCAGCAAGGGGGTATTGCCGATATAATCAAGCAGGGAAGTATTGTTCATGATGTACTCCTTTATGATAGCCGCTGGGTGGATAATGAGCGGAATGAGCCGCTTATTATTTATTATATGCAAATTTGCCTTTTCTGTAAAGGAGATGCCGGACGCTGATATGGGCGTTGCCGCTATCGGCGGCGGAAAATATAGCTAGATGTATAATAATATTTATAAATGAATAATGAATAATTTGGTTGATTTTTGCTGGGCAGTATGGTATATTCATAATACTATAAAAAACTTGTTAGTTTTCAAGTTAGGGGGATAAAAATGAAAAAACTGTTAGTCGTTTTGCTTGCTTTGTGCATGTTGTTCGCTTTTGCCGCCTGCGCTAATGACGAAGCGCCGGCCGGCGAAGATCAGGAACAGGGAGACGCTGCGGTCCTGACTATGGCGACCGAGGGTACTTTCCCGCCCTATGAGTATTATGAAGGCGGCGAGCTGGTCGGTATCGATGTCGAGATCGCTAATGCTATTGCAGAAAAACTTGGCATGACCCTGGAGATTATGGATATGGATTTCGGCGCTATCATCGCTGCTGTTGAAAGCGGCAGAGCTGATATGGGCATGGCCGGCATGACCGTGGATCCTGTTCGTCTGGAGAGCGTCAATTTCTCCGATAGCTATGCTACCGGCATTCAAGTAGTTATTGTTCCGGAAGGTTCTCCGATCACTACGGTTGACGATCTGTTCGCTGAAGGCGCTACTTATATGATCGGCGTCCAGCAGTCCACCACCGGTGACAAATATGCTACTGAGGATTTCGGCGATGACCGTGTTTCCCGCTTCAACAAAAACAATGACCTGATCATGGCGCTGACCTCCGGCCGTGTTGACTGCGTGATCATCGACAATGAGCCCGCCAAGTCTTTTGTTGCAGCTAACGAGGGCCTGCAGATCCTCGATACTGAATATACGGTTGAGGATTATGCTATTGCGATCGCCAAAGATAACACCGAGCTGCTCGAACAGGTGAACGCTGCTTTGGCCGAGCTGACCGAAGACGGTACCATTGCGACGATCATTGAGAAATATATCCCTGCTGACGGCGATGCTGATGCTGAAGACGTCAATAGCGAGGACGCCGAGGTTGCCGGCGAAGAAGCTGCCGAGTAAACTAGTCCGACCCGGAAGGAGCGGCGCTATGCCGCTCCTTCTTTATGTAATGCAGATTAGCAGGTAAGAGGTGAATCATTTGAGTTTAGGCGAAAGCTTAACCGAATTATACCTGGATTTTAAGGCGAAATTCGAGCTATGTTTCATCGATGATAACCGTTTCGTCGATTATATGCTATCCGGCCTGGGTAATACGCTGAAGATCACCTTTTTTGCATTGATCATCGGTGTGGTGATTGGCGTGATTCTGGCTTTGATCCGTATCACCTATACTACCAATGCGCCTAATATGCGCCGTGGTATAGGCAAGTTTTTCTTAAGCTTGTTCAATGGGATTGCCAAGGTTTATATCACAGTGATCCGCGGTATTCCGGTGGTCGTACAGCTGATGATCTGGTTCTTCATCGTCTTGGTTAATATTAAGGACGGAGTGCTGATCGCAATCATCGCCTTTGGCGTCAACAGCAGCGCTTATGTGGCGGAGATTTTCCGCGCCGGTATCATGTCCGTTGACGGAGGCCAGATGGAGGCCGGACGTTCTTTGGGCTTCGGTTATATTCCCACTATGCGCTATATCATCTTGCCCCAGGCATTCAAAAATGTTTTGCCTGCTATCTGTAATGAATTTATCACTCTGTTCAAAGAGACCGCTGTCGTTGGCTATATTGCAGTCACCGATCTTACCAAAGGTGCCTATATCATTACCGGGACTACCTTCTCGGCGTTTATGCCGCTGATCGGCGCAGCGCTGATCTATCTGGTGATCGTGATGATCCTCTCCTGGCTCTTCGGCAGATTGGAAAGGAGGCTGCGGGCCAGTGATCAACGTTGAGCATCTGAAAAAAAGCTTTGGCAAACTGGAAGTGCTCAAAGATATTACCGAGCAGATCGGCCAAGGGGAGAAGGTAGTTATTATCGGCCCTTCCGGATCCGGTAAGAGTACGCTGCTGCGCTGCATTAATTTGTTGGAACGCCCCACTTCTGGCAAAATATTTATCAACGGCGAAGAGATTACTGATCCCAAGCACGATGTCAATTTGATGCGTCAGCAGATGGGTATGGTATTCCAGCATTTTAACCTCTTTCCCCATTACAGCGTGATGGACAATATTACTTTAGCTCCGATCAAGCTGAAAAAGATGCCGCGCGCTGAGGCCGAGGAGCTGGGAATGCATTTATTGGATAAGGTCGGCCTGACCGATAAAGCGCAGGAATATCCCGCCAGGCTCTCCGGCGGGCAGAAACAGCGTGTGGCTATTGCCCGCGCTCTGGCGATGAATCCGAGTATTATGCTGTTTGACGAGCCGACTTCCGCGCTTGATCCGGAAATGGTCGGCGAAGTGCTGAAGGTAATGGCGGATCTGGCTGCGGAGGGTATGACGATGCTGCTGGTTTCCCATGAGATGGCTTTCGCCCGCGAAGTTGCTGATCGGGTCTTTTTCATGGATGACGGCGTTATCCTGGAGCAGGGGACGCCGGAAGAAGTCTTTAATCATCCTCAGGAACAGCGCACCCAGGATTTTCTCTATCGGGTCAAAGAAAAAAAATAGTCTCTGCGCTTGGCTTGTAGTTGCAGCTAAAGGCTGCCGCGGTATTGCGGCGGCTTTTTCTGTTGGCGTTGAAGCCTGCAGAGGATCGATAGAATTGCGGCAGGTGGAAGGGATAGAAACGCGAATATAATATAATGCCCGATTATGGGTCATAGCGGACGCTTATCCCTTTCATCAGGAGATCATAGTGAATATTAACGACTTAAAACCCACAGAAACCGCACGCATTATTTCTTTGGACGGTCTTGACGCCAAGACTGCCAAGAAGCTGCGTGATTTAGGCATGACAATCGGCCAGCATATCAAATTTATCCAGCGTGCGCCTCTGGGAGATCCGGTCTGGATTGAATTGCGCGGATATCAGCTAGCTTTTAGCTCCCGGATTGCCGCTAATATTGCGGTGGAGAGGGGAGGCGGCGCCTCTTGAAATTAGAAATCGGGCTTTTCGGCAACCCCAATTGCGGCAAAACAACACTGTTTAATGCGCTGACCGGCGGCAACCGCTCGGTAGGGAACTGGACCGGCACCACAGTTACGCTGGATATTGGCCATTTTCACTACAAAAAACAAGCTATTGACCTGGTAGATATTCCTGGTATTTATTCCCTGTTTACCCATACCCCGGAGCAGCTGACCGGTTGTGAATATCTATTGAATTATCATCCGGATGTATTGCTTAATGTCGTAGATTCTACTAATCTGGAACGCAATCTGTATTTGACCACTCAGCTGGTAGAAAGCGGTATTCCGGTGGTTGTAGCACTGAATATGCATGACGCTATGCAGGAACGGGGACTGTTTGTCGACGCCAAAAAGCTCTCAGAGCTGCTTGGCGCTCCCTGCGTCAAAATTTCTGCGGCTAAAGGTTATGGTATCGATAAATTGCTCGATACAATTATGGCGGTAGTGAAAAACCCCTCTTTATGCGATAGCGACCGCATTGTTAATCAATTTTCGCCGGAAATCCGTACTAAACTGGAACAGATAGTGGCGCAGATTGATGATGACGCCGTTCCGGAGCATATTGACCGGCATTGGGTCGGCCTGCAGATGATGAAGGAGCATTGGCAAGGCGATCTGCCGGAGGAACTTCGCGGTCAGGGCGATGCTTGGGAAAGCGCGATCAGCGAAGAACGCTACCGTATCATCGGCCAAATCGTCAGCCAGGTGATCACCGTCTCTCCTTTGATCAGACGGCGACAGCTGAGTGAGCGGATCGACGATATTGTCTGCAACCGCTATTTAGCGCTGCCGATTTTTTGCGTCGTAATGTTTTTGATTTTTTTCTTAGCTTTTGGCCCCCTGGGCAATGCACTGAACGATTTGTTCGAGCATCTGTTCACTGATTTGATCGCCGGCTGGGTAAGCGACGGCTTGGCGGCGATAGGCGCGAGCGCTTTCGTCAGCGGGCTGATCGTCGATGGGATTATCGGCGGTGTCGGCGCGGTGATAGTCTTTTTGCCACAGCTCGCGATCTTGTTTATCTGCCTATCATTATTAGAATTCAGCGGTTATATGGCAAGGGCAGCTTTTATTACCGATAAGCTGCTGGCGAAATTCGGTCTTTCCGGAATGTCTTTTATCCCGATGATTTTGGGCTTCGGCTGTTCGGTGCCGGCGATTATGGCCTGCCGTGCCTTGGATAATAAAAAAGAGCGCCTGCTAACGATGATGATTATTCCCTTCTTTAGCTGCTCTGCACGCATGCCGGTATATGCAGTTTTTGCCGCGGCCTTTTTTACCGATAAACAGTATCTAGTGATCTTTGCCCTTTATTTGCTGGGTATTGCGGTAGCGCTGCTGACTTCGGTGCTGTTACGGCGAAAAATTATGGGCAAGGAACGCGCGGTCTTTTTGATGGAGATGCCGCCATATCGCAAACCAGTCTGGCATTGCATCTGGAGCTCAGTGTGGGTTCGGGTCTGGGATTTCATCTCCCGCGCCGGAACAATTATTCTTCTGGCTTCGCTAGTAGTCTGGCTGCTGAGCAATGTGAATTTTTCTTTTCAGATGGTCGGCGCTGATCAGAGCATTTTGAGTAGTATTGGCAAATTCATTGCTCCGGTATTTTCGCCGATGGGCTTCGGCTATTGGCAGATCGCGGTGGCGCTGATCACCGGCTTTATGGCCAAAGAAGCAGTTATTTCAACTTTGGGCGTGCTTTATGCGTCGACTGCCTTACCGCTTTCCGCAGTGCTGACCTCGCTGATTTCGCCGGCGTCTGCTTTTGCTTTGATGGTGTTCGTTTTGCTGTATACGCCTTGCGTCGCTACTTTAACCGCGATGCGCCGGGAAAGCCGTTCTGCTAAATACACTTTATTTATGATGCTGTATCAACTGGGAGCGGCCTGGATCATTTCCTTCTTGATCTATCAGCTAGTGAATTTGCTTATTTAGCTGAGCGTAGCTTATATCACAAAAAGATTGAAAACAGCATATTTAGGCGATATAATAACAAATATCAGCTTGTCTTAAAGGAGAAATGATCAGTGAGTACCACTAGAGTCCGTGAGTATTTTCATCAGATTAACCGCGACGATTTAGAAATATTGGAGTTTTCGGTCAGTTCGGCAACAGTAGATTTAGCTGCCGCTGCAGTGGGAGTTGAGCCCGGCCGGATCGCTAAAAGCCTTTCCTGCAAGCTCAAAGATGGGGCGGTGGTGATCGTCATGTCCGGCACTGCGCGCTTGTCGAATCATAAGTTCAAAGAGTTTTTCGGCGCACGGGCTAAAATGCTTAAGCCCGAAGAAACTGAGGAGCTTACCGGCCATGCCGTCGGCGGCGTTTGTCCCTTCGGGCTCAAGGATGGTGTGCGGGTTTATCTGGATCAAAGCCTGCAGGCTTATGATACGGTTTATCCAGCAGCCGGTGCGTCGAACAATGCTGTACAGATTAAAGTCAGCGAGTTCGCTGAGATTACTCATGGCGAATGGGCTGATTTAAGCGAATAAAGCGGCTGCCGTCAGTAGCTTGATGCCTTGGCGGCGGGCAACAACAAGGAGGAATTAATTATGGCAGTAATCACTTTGACTAAAGATAATTTTAAGGAAGAAGTTTTGTTTTCTCCGATACCGGTCCTGCTGGATTTTTATGCCGATTGGTGCGGCCCCTGCCGGATGCAGGCTACAGAAGTAGATAAATTCGCAGAGAAGCATGGCGGGGAGATTAAAGTGGGCAAGATCAATATCGATCAGGAGGGATTTTTAGCGCAGCTGTTCGATGTAACCGCCGTACCCACACTGGTGGCGATGCAAAACGGCGATGTGTTGGAAAAATCTGTCGGTTTGATCCCGCACCACATGATTGATCAATTGTTTTTCAAAGATTAATTTTTCGGATACCGTTTCTGTTCGCATTAACGGCATATGTAACGTAACAGCAAAAAACGTCCCCTGGCGGGGACGTTTTTGTTTAATAGATGCAGTGATATTTTACAGATCGTAATAGTATTTGAATTCGGCAGGATGCGGATAAGCGGCAATAGCCTTGGCCTCTGCCAGCTTATTCTCGTTCCAGATTTCGATCAGCCGTTCCGGGAAAACGCCGCCGGCGGTTAGATAATCATGATCGGCCTCCAGCGCAGCCAGAGCGTCTGGCAGAGAGTTCGGCAGGAAGTGGATTTTTTTCTGCTCCTCCGCGGAGAGATTGTAGAGATTGAAATCATAGGGGCCCCAACCCGAAGCTACCGGATCAATTTTATTTTTGATCCCGTCGATGCCTGCCATTAAGATAGCGGCATAGGCGTAGTAGGGATTGCAGGTAGCATCAATGCTGCGCAGCTCGAAGCGTTTATCCTCCGGCGCCTTGGCATAAGCCGGAACGCGGATAACTGCCGAGCGGTTAGCCGTAGCAAAACCGATGGTAGTCGGAGCTTCATAGCCGGGGATCAAGCGCTTATAGGAGTTGGTAGAGGGGTTGGTCAAGCCGCACAGAGAAGCTGCGTGCTTGAGAATACCGCCGATGAAATAAAGCGCCGTCTGAGAAAGGCCGCTATAGCCATTGGCATCATAGAAAACGGGTTCGCCTCCTTTACGCAGCATCATATGAACATGCATGCCGTTGCCGGCTTCGCCGTAGATCGGCTTAGGCATAAAGGTAGCGGTCAGGCCTTCGCTCTTGGCTTGGTTTTTGGCGACATATTTAAGGAGCATCGAACGATCAGCCATGGTGACCAGATCGCCGAAGTTCAGCTCAAATTCGATTTGGCCGGGGCCGGCGACCTCGGTATGATGGTATTTGATCGGTACGCCGCGTTCCTCCAGCATGACGGAGATACGGTTGCGGATGCCGAAGGTATTATCATGCGGCGGGGTGATATGATAGGCGCCTTTGTGACGGATTTGATAGCCGTCGCCGATAGCAGCAGAATTCCATTCCGCACAGTCACTGTCAATTTCCAGGGAAATTTTTTGCGGATCAGCCTGGAAGGCGACATAGTCGAGAATAAATAGTTCAAATTCCGGTCCCATCAGGATGGTGTCGGCGATTCCGTTATCCTGCATATATTTAACGGCGGCTTTTGCCACATTGCGGGGATATTGATCAAAAGGCTTGAGGCCGTCATCGGTGATCGAGCAGACATCGCCGATCATCGACAGGGTGGGCATTTCGGCGAACGGCTCTTCGACTGCCGAAGATACGTCGGGGATGAACACCATATCCGATTTTTCGATCGGAGCATAGCCGTAGTTGGAGCCATCAAAGCCCAGGCCCCACTTCATGGTTTTTTCGGTGAATCTTTCGACGGGGAGAGTCAGATGACGCCAACGGCCATTGAGATCGATCATTTTGAAGTCGACCATTTTGATACCGTGCTCATCACAATACTTGAGTGTTTCTTCTAAGGTTTTAAACATACGGTAACTCCTTTGAATATTATTGTTTACCCAAGCTTATTGCCGCATTTACCGCAGAATAGAGCTTTAGGATTAACTACAACAGCACCGCAAGCAGGACATACCCGCTGTTCGGGAGCAGCGGCCGGAGCCTCTGCAGTCTGCGCCTGATCGGCGGGAAAATACTTGATATTATGCTGATCAGCATTGGCCTGGGCGGCGGCGCGCAGCTCCATCAGTTCCGGGCTATCTTCCACCCGCAGCGAAAGCGTAGACTGTAGTCCGGCGTCAAAATCATAGCCACATTTTGGGCAAAGATGATTCTTGCGAGAGCATCTTTCCTTGCAGATCGGGCATCTTTTGCCACGGCTGGTCAAGACTACTACCAGCAGAATAATGATTAAGGCCGCTAGAATGTAGTAGAGAATACAAATTCCTAGCGGCGCAGTGCATAGCCCACAAGTATTGCAGGGAATCCCCAACGATAAAGCCGTCTCGGGCATCCCTGTGGTAGCTAAAGCTGCCTGGGGTAAAGCAAGAATAGCGATAAAAGTAATTATAGCTGAAACAGCAAGCATATTATCTAGCTCCTATTTAATCTTTAATATCAATGGCAACACTAACCTATACTATAGCGCGATTTAGCCGATAAATCAAGTCTCGCCGTGGGAAAACAGATAAAAATCAGCTTATTTTTAGCTTAGCAGTGCTGTTTTGTCCGCTACCGCCTGACATAAAGCTGCAGTAGGCTGGATATGCCCTTCGAGAATTTCCAGCGCATCGCGGTGAGCGGCTTCCAGCAGATCCTGGTCAGCAAAAATATCGGCAATCTTGAGCGAGGGCAATCCGTGTTGGCGTTTGCCGAAGAATTCTCCCGGTCCGCGCAAGCGTAGATCCGCCTCTGCTAAGGCGAATCCGTCGGCTGATTGGCAAATGATCTCCATTCTTTCTTTGGCTATTTTGCTTTGGGCATTATGGATTAAAATACAGTAGCTTTGCGTTTGTCCGCGTCCGATCCGCCCGCGCAGCTGGTGGAGCTGTGCCAGACCAAAGCGCTCGGCGTCGCGGATCAGCATAACGCTGGCATTGGGGATATCAATGCCCACCTCCACAACAGTGGTGGAAACTAAAATATTAATAATGCCTTGTTGGAACTCGCTCATTACTTGCGCTTTTTCCGCTGGTTTCATCTTGCCGTGCAGCAGCCCGATTTGCAGCTGGGGAAATACCTCCTCCTTTAGCCGCTGATAATAGGCGGTCGCTGAGGCCAGATCCAGGGCTTCGCTATCTTCGATTAGCGGGCAGACGATAAAGGCTTGGTGTCCGGCGGCTACTTCTTTGGCAATGAAAGCATGAATACGCTGCTCATAGCTATAGTCAACGGCGAAAGTCTGTACCGGCTGGCGTCCCGGTGGCAATTCGTCGATGATGGAAAGCCGCATATCAGCATAAATAGTCATTGCCAGCGTGCGTGGGATCGGAGTAGCAGTCATGATTAAAGTATCCGCCGAATGATTGCCGCGCAGCCTGGCTCTTTGAACTACGCCGAAGCGGTGCTGCTCATCGGTGATCGCTAATCCCAGGTCGGCAAAAACGACTCCCTCTTGAATCAGCGCATGGGTGCCTACCGCCAGATGAACGCTACCGTCGGCCATTTGCGCTAGAATCTGCCGCTTCTCCTGACTAGTGGTGCTGGAGGTCAGCAGCGCTGTGCGGAGACCCAGCTGTTCCAGCAGCGGCGCTAAATTATGATAATGCTGGGATGCTAATAATTCAGTCGGAGCCATCATTGCGGCCTGGCGTCCATTGAGACAGCATTTGGCGATAGCCGCAGCCGCAACTGCGGTCTTGCCACTGCCGACATCGCCTTGCACCAGGCGCATCATCGGTTGCGCTGCATTCATATCTTGGTAAATTTCTTTGATTACTTTTGTTTGCGCATTGGTGAGCGAATAGGGAAGTATGGAGGTAAATGCAGTTAAAATTTCCTGGTCGCTGCGAAGCTGCTGCGGCCGCACTGCTTGCAGCTGTTGGCTGGGTTTATTACTGAGAATTGCCAGCTGGATAGTTAAGAATTCTTCATAAGATAAGCTGCGGTGTGCTTGGATAATATCCTCCGGCTGTTTTGGAAAATGGATTTTTCTGATCGCTTCCCGGCGCGGCAGCAGTTGTCGCTGATCCAGCAGCTGCTGCGGGACAATATCGGCCAGCTCGACTCCGTTCCCGCACATCCTCCAGGCAGCAGAGACAGCGCTGCGGATAGTTTTTTGATTGATGCCTTCACAGGAACTATAGACCGGTACGATGCCAGCAGCGGCGCAGTCGGCATCCTCGGCTAGTTGATAATCTTCGACGATCATTTCAATGCGGCTGAAGCGGCGTTCGACCTTGCCGAAAACAATAAGCTCCCGCCCGGTATAAAAGCGTTTTTGCAAAAAAGGCTGGTTGAACCAGATCGCCGGGATAATCCCTGTTTCGTCACGCAGATAGCAGCGGAGTATTGTCAATTTGCCTCTGGTGCGCTGTATTTCGCTGCTGATAACGCTGCCACGGATACTGATCTGGGCGCCGATCGGCGCGTCTTGGATCTTGGTAATGGTGCGGCGGTCCCGATAGTCGCGCGGGTAAAATTCGAGTAAATCGCCAGTGGTGGAGATATTAAGCTTGCGGAATAATTCCGCCTTTTTAGCTCCGATATGAGGAAGATTGACTAACGGGATATTTAATGTGGATGCGGCTGGGACCTCAGCTGCCTGGTGCTGCTTTTCCGGCAGCGGCTGCCTCTGTGCTGCTGCCGGGATATCCTGGATTATTTTTTCCAGCAGCTGTGGACGCTGCAGCAATGATGCGCCGCCATATTGCTGCGCTAAGTTTCTGATGTCTGTCAATTGCTGCTCTTGAGCCCAGTTGCTGAGAAAAACGCTGAAACCACCGAAGACAGCGCTATCATGATAGCCTAGCTTGATTTCTTTTTCGATGATAGTCTTGATGTCCATAAATACCTGCTTTAATCGATCGGTATGCCAAGAGCGGCATCCGTGAAGATAAACTATGAGCGCCGGTCGTTCCGGCAGATAAACGGTGATAAAAAAGGCGGCCGCTGCGGCCGCCTTTTTTTATTCTACTGAAACCAGGAAGTAGTATAGCGGCTGCCCGCCGTAGTAAAGCTCCACTTCATGGTCGGGGAATTTTTCCTCCAAGGTGTCTTTTAAGGCTTCTGCCTGCTCTTCGCTGATATCTTCGCCGCGATAAAGGCTGATAATCTCTCCGTCTTCGTATTCGTCGACCATTTTTTGCGTCAGTTCGAGGAGCATGGTGTCAATATCTTTGCCGCAGCCGGTGATCTCACCGTTGAGCAGAGCCAAAATATCGCCTTCTTCGATATCGAAGCCATTGAATTTCGCCGGGCGGATCGAGTAGGTTAGCTCGCCGTTGATAACTCCGTCTAGACTGCGCGACATGGCCGCTTCATTATCGGCCGCACTTTTATCGGCGTCAAAGGACAGCATTGCAGAGAGTCCCTGGGTGACGAATTTACTCCGGACCACTTGCACCGGCTTGCTGGTCAAGTTTTTGACCTGATCGGCAGCCAAGATAATATTGCTATTATTTGGAAGAATAACAACTTCCTGCGCAGGGTTACTTTCTACCGCATTGAGAATATCTTCCGCCGAGGGGTTCATCGTCTGACCGCCGCTGATGATAGTAGCGCCAAATTCACTAAAGAGCGTGCTCATGCCGTCGCCGGAACAAACGGCGATTACGCCGCATTGCGGTGCGTCTTGCTGCGGCAGGGATGCGGCAGCCTGATCATCCGCATCCTGCTGCTCTAAATCCATCGCCGCTTTGTTTTCATGATGCTGATCGACCATGTTGTCGATAATAATATCATGCAGCGAACCGAACTGAGAGCAATATTCCAGCACTTTCCAGGGCTGATTATTATGAAAATGAATTTTGACGATATTGTCGTCGCCAACCACCAGCAGACTGTCGCCAGGCGGGTCTTGCGAAAGATGGTCGCGGATAGTATCGATAGGGAGATTTTCCCCTTTAATCAGCATTTGGGTGCAGAAGGTGAATTCAATATTTTCAGTGGAAATAGCTGGTGTATCCTGCTGAACAGAGATCGCCGGAGCATCTGCCGCACGCGCGGACAGCTCTATCTGCCATCCCGGATCTTCTCCATTGCCGATTGCGGTGATGCCGCCGCGGATCAGGCAGAGCAGGCCGGCGCCGCCGGCGTCAACCACTCCTGCTTCTTTAAGTACCGGGAGCTGATTGGGCGTATTAGCCAGGGCCTGTTCTCCCGCTTTCATCGCTGCCTGAAGCATTTCCATGACTGATAGCCCCTGATTGGCAGCAGCCATAGCCGCCTTTGAAAAGGACTTGTAGACAGTCAGGATGGTACCTTCCACTGGTTTCATTACTGATTTGTAGGATAGCTCGACGCCTTTGTTGATCGCAGCGGCCAAATCTTTGACATCACACTCTGTTTTTCCCGCTAAAGCAGTAGAAAAGCCGCGGAAAATCTGCGAGAGAATAACGCCGCTATTGCCGCGCGCTCCCATCAAAGCGCCCATAGCGAAGTCGCTGGCTACTTTGCCCACGCCAGCCTCGATGCTATCGGCGGATATTTTTTTATCAGCTGAGCTGACAGTTAATGACATATTGATGCCAGTATCCCCATCTGGAACAGGGAATACGTTCAGCGCATCTATTTCTGTCTTGTGTTCTCCGAGGTAGACGCTGCTGCTGTGCAGAAAGTTGGCTAACTGGGCAGCATTTACCTTGGTTGAATTTGCGTCCATGGTAACCTCCCGTTAGTCGATGATACGTACGCCCTGGACGAAAACGTCGACGTGATCGACGGTAAGTCCAGTGTGTTTTTCAACGATATATTTGACGTTGTCGATAACATTGGTAGCGATAGCGGACAGGCGGGTGCCATAACTGATAACTACACGAACTTTGATATATAGCTTATCATCTTTGACAGTAACATCAACACCCTTGCTGAGAGCTTCGCGTCCTAGCAGTTCATTAAGCCCATCGCTAAAAATACGGGAGCTGACCATGCCCACAATGCCGAAACATTCAGTAGTAGCAATGCCAGCTAAAGTAGCGATGACATCTTTGCTGATATCAATTGATCCGTATTGTGTGCGGATTTCCTTGCCCATGATGACACTCCTTTCAATTTAGCTAATTTGTCATTATTATACCGCAAAGCAGCTCAAAATTAAACCCCTAAGCCAAGAAATCGCAGAAAATAATTTGTCGCCCTTTGCGTTGCGGGCGGCCGGGGATTGTCAATGCTGGGGAGAATTGATATAATATGGGCTACAGATGTTTGTAGCTGATGCAGATATTTCTCTCATTCCAGATTCTGCTCAGGCTAAAAGCTTGCTAGCTGATGTTTTGAGCTAAAATATCAGTTGAGGCGAATATGTTTAATGAAAGGCTGCTTATGGATTATCAGAAATTAGCGCAATTGTTATTTCCCGACATTACCAGCGTTCCTGCCGATTGGGAAGCGAAATATCCGCTCCGTCAGCTACCACAAGGAGCTAAGGTGACCCGTATTGGTCCTTCTCCGACGGGTTTTGTCCATTTGGGCAATCTTTATAATGCTTTGATCGGCGAGCGTCTGGCGCATCAGAGCGAGGGCGTTTTTTTCCTCCGGATTGAGGATACAGATAACAAGCGGGAGGTTCCCGGCGCAGTTGAAGCCATTATTCGGGCAATGGATTTTTTCGGTGTCCGTTTTGATGAAGGGGCGACGATCGATGGAGAAAATGGCGATTATGGCCCGTACCGCCAGCGGCAGCGCAAAGATATTTATCAAACCATGGCTAAATGGCTGGTAGAGCAGGGACGCGCCTATCCGTGCTTTTGCAGCGAGGAAGAACTGTCGGCAATGCGCGAGCAGCAAATCGCCCAGAAGCTGAATTTCGGTTATTATGGCCAATGGGCTGCGTGCCGAGAGCTGAGTTATGAAGAAATCGAGGCTCGTTTGGCTAAGGGAGAGCCATTTGTGCTGCGTTTTCGCTCAGCCGGAAGCGGCGAGCATGATATTACTGTTTTCGACGCTATCCGCGGCGAGCTGGTGATGCAAGAGAATTTTCAGGATTTCGTCTTGCTTAAAAGCGATGGCATTCCCACTTATCACTTCGCGCATGTGGTAGACGATCATTTAATGCGGACTACTCATGTGGTGCGCGGCGAGGAATGGCTGGCTACTTTGCCGATGCATATCGAGCTGTTCGATACCATGGGCTGGCAACGGCCGATTTACTGTCATACGGCCGTTTTGGAAAAAATAGATGGCGAGCAGCGGCGCAAACTGTCCAAGAGAAAAGATCCCGAGCTAGCGTTGGCTTATTATCAGGCGGAAGGTTATCTTCCTGCAGCGATCTGGGAATATTTGCTGACGGTGTTGAATTCTAATTATGAAGAATGGCGGATTGCCAATCCAGGCGTTGATTGCCGTCAATTTCCCTTTAGTGAAGAGAAGATGAGCAATTCCGGTACGCTGTTCGACCTCGATAAGCTGCGTGATATTTCTAAAGAGGTTATCGTCTCTATGCCGGCGTCGCAGGTTTATGACGAACTGTTGGCCTGGGCGCGGGTGTATAATGTTCAGTTCGCAGATCTACTGGAGCGTGACCGCAGCTATGCGGAGCGGATTATTGATATCGGCCGTCATGGCGATCGTCCGCGTAAAGATTTGTGGACCTGGTCGCAGGCAGTGCAGTTCCTGTCTTTCTATTATGATGAGATCTTCCAGCAAGAGGACGACTACCCAGCCAATATTGCCCCGCAACTGCGTCGCGAGATCCTGAGCGCTTATCTCAAAACGCTGGATTTTGCTGATGACAATAGTGCTTGGTTTGCTAAAGTTAAGGAAATCGCCCAGGCTAAAGGCTTTGCCCTGAAGCCCAAGGACTATAAAAAGAATCCAGATCAATACCCCGGCAGTATCGTCGATGTTTCTAATGTAATTCGGGTAGCTATCACCGGACGTCAGAATTCACCTGATCTTTGGGAAATTTCCCAGGCAATCGGCGAGAAACGGATTAGGGCCAGAATAAAAAAAGAAATTGGCTAATTTAGGGCTTGACTTCAACGGCTATTTTTGGCATAATAAAAAAGCTGATTGTGGCACGTTGGAGAAGCGGCTTAACTCACCAGCCTCTCACGCTGGCATTCATGGGTTCGAATCCCATACGTGTCACCATAAATAACCCCAGCTATCCTATTGGATGACTGGGGTTATTTTCGTTTTCCGCCCCACTTTCCGCCCCACTTTCAATCTTTTGTGGACGGCAATATGTCGGAAAAAATGCCCGTTAAAATGTCTGCGGTTTGTTCTTTTTCTCCGTATATTTCATGCCCATATATACCAAAAGTATCCATCGAGCCCGAATGACCGACAATTTGTTTTAGCCATTGTTCGGGCACTTTGGCTTTAGCTATGGAGATCATGGTATGGCGTAATTCATGAATGGTAGATTTTATGCCGTGTTGTTTGCGGTAGGTATCCCATTTTCTTTTTAGACGGTCTGGTTCGGTCATATCGCCATGTTCATCGGGAAAAACCCACGGGGAAATAATGCCTCCTTTTTTGAGCATCTCTTTTTGGCTTTTGAGGATATCCATGGCTTGATTGTTTAAGACGATAGTGCGGCGGGCATTCTTATTTTTTCCTTCGGTAATGCGGCAATATTTGTTGACCGATCTTTTGATTTCCATTACATTACCTTTAATGTCCTTTGTTTTTAACCCAACGAGTTCCCCGCGCCGCAACCCTGTAACTACAAAAAACCGCCAAGCATAAATATAAAAGGCGGGTTCTTTTCTGCCATAGTGGACTATGGTATCATCACTAAATAGGATATCGATATCATCCGGCTGGAGAATCACCTTTTCTTTTTGCGGTGCATTGTTAGGGATGTAGATATCCTCTGGGTATTCTAATTTGATGTGTTGTTTGCGTAAATAACGATGAAAACGGGTTATAGCTCCACGAATATTTTTCAGTGTTTTTTTTTATTTTCTCTCTTTATAAGCATGATTGATGCAATCCTGCCAATCCTGCTCGGTGATAGTGCTAAGACGCCTATAACCATAGAGGGGTAAGATCCAGTTGCGGCCATTGGCGTCTATTTGCTGCCAGCCTTCAGGGCTGGCTATTTTCATTTCTTCGATGAAGCCTGCCCAGGCTCTCTCTAATCTATCATCCTTGGACGGCAGCGACGACCGATCCAGCCACGAATCCGCCTTTTTTTCGGCTTCTATTTTGCCTTTTATTCCTGGCGTTGAGCTTCTGAATGATCGGCGTTTCCCATCGCGCTGGATATTTATTTTCCAGCAGTTCTCGCTTTTTTCCCACTTAGCCTCAATAGTTCTTTCGGTGGTGATTGGTCTTGGCATGGGCGTCCTCCTTTCTGTATTTTACTTATCCGCTAAATCCTCTGTTTTATAGCTGTGATAGCCTTCATAGTGATAACTGGCATCAATACCCTTCATGTAGACCTCGCGGTCGTTGATTTTATCGGTGAGAGCGGTTTTTAGAAGCGCTTTGATTTCCACATCTTTGATGGGGCTACGCTCCATGGCGAGCAGATAATCCTGCTTGTCTACACGGCTCCAATCGATGACCTGACCGAGCTCTTTTTTAAGGATGGCATCCAGCCAGATGCGGGTGCTG
>CALXQC010000019.1 GCA_944390435.1 uncultured Clostridia bacterium | reverse complement strand
AAGGAGGAGGACCGCTGCAAGCATGTCGACCGCTGCAATGCCAATACCGGCCCGATTTTCCTCGCTTACCGCAGCCGCGCCAAGATCAATGCCATTGTCGATCAGGTGACCGCCGGGCAGCCGCTTTATGATTTCACCTCCGACGGCGTGCAGCAGACGGTGTGGATCATCGATGACCCGGAGCAGATGCGCCTCATCGAGCAGGAATTCGCCGCCACCGAGCGGCTCTACATCGCCGACGGCCATCACCGCAATGCTTCCGCCGCCCGCGTCGGCAAAAAGCGCCGCGAGCAGTTCCCCGGCTATACCGGCGAGGAGGAATTCAATTATTATCTGGCAGTGCTGTTCCCTGATGAGCAGCTCTATATCATGGATTATAACCGCGTGGTCAAAGACCTCAACGGCCTGACCAAAGAGCAGTTCCTGGAAAAACTGGAGCAGGATTTTACCGTCGAGCCCTATCTCGGCGAGGGCCCCTGCGCTCCGCCGCAGAAGCATAGCTTCGGTATGTATCTCGACGGCCGGTGGTATCTGCTGCGCGCTAAGGAGGGCAGCTTCGATGCCGCCGACCCGGTAGCTCAGCTGGATGTTTCGATACTCCAGGAAAATCTGCTCCACCCGATTTTGGGCATCGGCGATCCGCGCACCGATAAGCGCATCGATTTCATCGGCGGCGTGCGCGGCTTAGGCGAGCTGGAACGCCGGGTCAAAGAGGGGATGACCGTAGCCTTCGCGATGTATCCCACCTCGATCGACGATTTGATCGCCATCGCCGACGCCGGCCAGATCATGCCGCCCAAATCGACCTGGTTCGAGCCGAAACTGCTCTCCGGCCTGTTTATCCACGAGCTTTCCTAGCCTTTCCGCTGCTGTATCAGCAAACAACAGCCGTTCTCTGCTTTGAGAACGGCTGTTTTATTATTGTTGATGCCGGTATATGTATGCGCTAACGTAGGGCGCGGCTCAGCCAGACGATTTTGGCGGCCTGCTCCAGGGCTTCGATGCGGAACAGCGCCTGCTCCAGATCTGCTCCGGCGGTGATCGCGCCGTGGCGCAGCAGCAGCCCGGCGCGCTTATCGCTCAAAGCGGCGGCGGCATTGGCTGCCAGCTGCGGCGTGCCGGCCGGCGCATAGGGGATCATCGCCACAGTTCCGAGCTGGATCCGCAGTTCCTCGAGCTGCGCCTGGTTGAGATCTTCTTCCGCTAAGGCGAAGGCCGTGGCGAAGGGCGGATGCGCGTGAATGATCGCTCCGGTATGCGGCCGCGACTGGTAGATCGCCAGATGCATCGCCGTCTCGCTGGAGGGGCGTCCCGGCCCGTCGCTGAGTGGCTGGCCCGCTGCGTCGAGCAGGAGAATATCCGCCTCGCACATCCGGCCCTTAGCGACGCCGCTTCTGGTGATCAGAAAGCCGCCGGGGACGCGGCAGCTGATATTGCCGTCATTGGCGGCGACCATACCGCGCTGGCTAAGCAGGCGGCCGATGGCGATGATTTGCTGTTTTTGCTGCGGATAACAACTGGTCATAGCTGTCCTTTCTAACTGCGGATTAGCGGAAGCGGCGGATGCCGTCCTCGGTGATCAGGCCGCTGATGAGCTGATGCGGCGTGACGTCAAAGGCCGGATTATAAACCTGCACCTGTTCCGGCGCCATCCGCTGCCGGTACCAGGCCTCGGTTACTTCTTCTGCTGCCCGCTGCTCAATGACGATCTGCGCGCCGCTGGGAGTAGCCGGATCAAGCGTTGAAGAGGGTGCGCAGACATAGAAGGGGATACCGAAATGCGCGGCATTGATTGCCAGTGAGAGCGTGCCGATTTTATTGGCGACGTCGCCGTTGGCCGCCACCCGGTCGGCGCCGACAAAGATCAGATCGACCTGCCCGGCCGCCATCAGCGAGGCGGCCATATTATCGCAGATCAGCGTGGTGTTGATCCCGGCCTGCATCAGTTCATAGGCGGTCAGCCGCGCGCCTTGCAGTAGCGGCCGCGTCTCATCGCAGTAGACGCGGAATTTTTTCCCCTGCTGCTGCGCCAGATAGAGCGGCGCCAGGGCTGTGCCGAGCTCGCTGGTGGCCAGCCAGCCGGCATTGCAGTGGGTGAGCACGCCCATGCCTTCATGGATCAGCGGCGCGCCGAAAGCGGCGATAGCGCGGGAGATAGCGGCGTCCTCTTTGTCGATCGCTGCGGCCTCGGCCTTCAGTGCGGCCAGCAGCTGCGGCGTCTCCAGCGTATGACAGCGCTCCAGGGTCTGCTCCATGCGTCCCAGCGCCCAGTCCAGATTAACCGCTGTCGGCCGCACCCGGCGCAGCTCGGCGATATTGGCGTTCAGAGTATCGAGCAGCAGCGGCCGCGGCAGATCACGGTAGCTGCGCGCCAGCACATAGACGCCATAGGCGGCGGCGATACCGATCGCCGGTGCGCCGCGCACCTTGAGCCGGGCGATGGCATCGAGCAGCGAACCCTGATCGTCCAGCTCGATGAATACCAGCTGCCCGGGCAGACGGGTTTGATCGATGATGATCAGGCGGTCCTGATCATCGAGCTGTACGGCTTTCATTTGACTCATAGCGGTTCTCCTTTGGCATCAATCCTGAATGCTGCCGCGCGGCGGCTCAGCGCAGGGCGATGAAAGCGGCCAGCGAGCCGCGTTGATCGCCGCAGACGCGGTGGGAATAGAAGATCTCCGGATGGGAGATGGTACACAGCCCGGCCGTGGCGATATGCTGTGGCAGCACGCCGGATTCCAGCAGCACCTCGCGGTTGGCGCGCCACATATTGAGCAGGAATTTGCCGGCGCGTCCTTCGATCGGCTCGGCGACTGCGCCGGCCTCGTCGCGGATCGCGGCGAAAGCGGCGGCGCATTCCGCGCCCACCTCATAGCGCAGCGGACCGGCAGAAGGGCCGATCACCACCCGCAGCTGCTGCGGATCGCAGCCCTCGGCGGTTAGGCGCTCTACCGTTACGGCCGCCATACGCTGGGCGGTGCCGCGCCAGCCGGCATGGGAGACGGCGGCGATATGGCGGTCCGGCGCATAGAAGAGCAGCGGCGTGCAGTCGGCATAGGTGGTTACCAGCACCGGACCGGCCTCGCGGGTGAATAACCCGTCGATATCCTGATAATCGCGCTCGCGGAACAGTCCCTTGCCTTCGTCGGCGCGGCGCACCTCGCGCAGCGCTACCTGATGGGTCTGGCTGCTGATCACCGTAGCGGCAGCGTCGAAACCGGCGGCTTCGCCGAGGCGGCGGTAATTTTCCCGCACATGCTCAAGGTCATCGCCGCGCCCCAGCCCCAGATTAAGCGAGGCGTAGCAGCCCTCGCTGACGCCGCCCAGGCGGGTGGAAAAGCCGTGGATCAGCCGGTCGGCATAGGCGTCGAGCAGCGGGAAGGTATACCAGAGCAAATCGCCGCGCATATGCGGCGTGGCATTCTCGGTGCAGGGAATATTCATCGTAGTCCCCCTTTGCATTGCAGCTGTTATGCGACAGCCCCCGCAGAACGGGGGCATGGGAAGCGAAAGCAGCGGTCAGCCGGTGCGCGGCGCTTAATCAGCAGCGGCGATCTTGCGGCGGAACACCAGATAATAGCGGCACATGGAATTGATCAGCAGCAGGGTGATGATCAGGGTGATCAGCACCACGCCGAGCATGCCGATCTCTGGATAGAAAATCATGATAATCAGCACACCGGCATAAAAAGCGCAGGTGGAGAGCTTGCCCCACCACAGCGCGGAGAAGGGCTGGCGGCCGGCCTTGAGCAGGCGCAGACCCCAGTGGAGCATCAGCAGCTCCTTGATCACCAGCACCACTACCAGCGGGATCACCGCCGGGAAGTGGGTCAGCAGGCAGATGCACAGCGCCAGCTGCGTCAGCTTATCCGCCAGCGGGTCGAGCACTTTTCCCAGCGGGGTGATCTGGTTGAAATGGCGCGCGATATAGCCGTCGATGGCGTCGGTGATGCCGGAGACGATCACCAAAATCACGGCGATAAGGATTTTGCCTTCCAGATAGAGCCACAGCATCAGGGGAATCAGCGCCAGCCGGATCAGCGAGATCAGGTTCGGCACAGACAGATTTTTCCTGGGTGCGAACTGGGAAAGATCAAGATTATTGTTTTGCTGCGAATTCATGTGCTCTCCGCGAAAAAGATATTTTAATGCTTCTTCTATATTTCTCCGCGGTGATAGTTTTCCCTGCTGCCGCTGCCGTTTCCTGTTAAATATTGGCGGCGGCCGCAGCGCCGCGACAGCAGTTTAGCCGCCTCGACCAGCGGAATCATCATCAGTCCCAGAGCCAGCGCGGTCAGCGTCTGGTGCAGCGGCAGCGCGCTGAGATGGAACAATCCGGCCAGCGGCGGATAGTAGAGCAGCAACAGGCTGAGAGCGGCCGCTGCCGCCAGCGAGATGCTGAGATAGCGGTTGGGACGCCGCAGCGCCAGCAGCGAGCGGCTGCGGCTGCGCATATTCAGCGCCTGCGCCAGCTCGGCGGTGGTGAGAGTGAGAAAGGCCATGCTCATCGCCGCCGCCTCTCCCCCCGGCGCGCCGAGGGCGAAGGAGCTCAGCGTCAGCAGCGCCGCGGCCAAGCCCTGCCAGGCGATAGCCCAGCCCATGCCGCCGGACAGCACGCCCTGCCCCGCCGGCAGCGGCGGACGCTGCATCGAGCGCGGATCAGCCTGTTCCATGCCCAGTGCGATGGCCGGAAAGCAGTCAGTAACCAGATTGATCCACAGCAAATGCGCCGGCAGAAAGAGCTGAATCCCGATCAGCGAGGCGGCGAAGATAGCGATAACCTCCGCCAGATTGGATGAGAGAAGAAATTGCAGCGCGCGGCGGATATTGGCATAGATGCGCCGCCCTTCGCGCACCGCACTGATGATGGTGGCGAAATTATCGTCCGCCAGCACCAGATCTGCGGCGCGGCGGCTGACCTCGGAACCGCAGCGCCCCATGCCGACGCCGATATCCGCCGCCTTGAGCGCCGGCGCGTCGTTGACGCCGTCGCCGGTCATGGCGGTAATGCAGCGCAGCGATTGCCAGGCGCGGACGATACGCAGCTTATCCTCAGGCAGCACCCGGGCAAAGACACTGATCTTCCGCAGCCGCCGCCGCAGCTCGCGCTCGCTCATCGCCGCCAGCTCGCTGCCTTCGACGATTTGATCCCCCTGATGATAGATGCCCAGCTGCCGGGCTATCGCCACCGCAGTGGCCGGGTGATCGCCGCTGACCATCACCACTTTGATCCCGGCGGCCTGCGCTTCCGCTACTGCCTGTGCCGCCTCCGGACGCGGCGGATCGGCCAGACCGGCCAGACCGATGAAGATCAGCCCGCTTTCGCCGCGCTGCCGCGCCGCCTGCGGCCCCGCCGCTTCGCCATAGGCGGCGGCCAGCACCCGCAGCGCCTCTCCGGCCAGCTGCTGATTGAGCTCCAGCAGCTGCCGCCGCATACCGCTGTCAAGCCGCCGCAGCCGTCCCTGCTGATCGATAAAGCGGTCGCAGCGTTCCAACAGCCGCTCGGGAGCGCCCTTGGTATAGCTGATCCAGCGGCTGCCCTCGCGGTGGAAGGTGGTCATCAGCTTGCGCGCGCTGTCAAAGGGCAGCTCATGGAGACGCGGATATTGCTGCCGCAGCGCCTGCGGATCGAGACGCTGCTCCAGACTGAAGCGCAGCAGCGCTTCTTCGGTCGGCTCACCGCGCAGCTCGCCTTCCTGATAGAAACAGTCGTTGCACAAGGTGAAGGCGCGCGCCAGCAGCTCGCGGTCGCCCCAGCTTTGCACTACGCTCATGCGGTTTTGGGTCAAGGTGCCAGTTTTATCCGAGCAGATCACCTGCACTGAGCCGAGGGTTTCCACTGCCGAGAGGCGGCGGATAATCGCCCGGGCGCGGCTCATCGTTTTCATCCCCAGCGAGAGCACCAACGTCACCACTACCACCAAGCCTTCGGGGATCGCCGCTACTGCCAGAGAAACCGCCAGCATGAATGCTGCGATCAATTCCTGCCCGCCGGAAAAGCCGCTGGCGGCGGCGCTGAGGATAAAGACCGCGGCGCAGATGAGGATAACCGCAACCGATAAGATGCGCGAGAGTCCGGCCAGCCGCTGCTGCAGCGGAGTTTTGCCGCCGCCGGCCTGGCCGAGCAAACCGGCGATTTTTCCCAGCCGCGTCGCCGCGCCGGTGGCGACCACCATGCCCAGCCCGCGGCCATAGACCACCGGGCTGCCCATGAATACCAGATTGCTCAGCTGATTGAGCGGCGGTTCCTGCTGCTGCTCGGGGAGCGCTGCCGCCTGTTTTTCTACCGGATGGCTCTCGCCGGTCAGCGAGCTTTCGTCAACGCGCAGATTGACCGCTTCCAGCAGCCGCAGATCTGCCGGTACAGCATCGCCGGTCTCCAGCAGCACCAGATCTCCCGGCACCAGCTCCCAGGTTTCCAGCTGCTGCAGCTGCCCCTGCCGCCGCACCAGCGCCGTGGCATTATTCATCGCGGCCAGCGCCTCGGCGGCGCGGGCGGCCCGCCCCTCCTGATACATCCCCAGAGCGGCGTTGAGCGCGATCACGGCGGCGATTACGCCGCTATCGGTCCATTCGCCGAACAGCGCCGAGACTACTGCCGCGATCAGCAGGATCACTACCATCGGGTCGGCGAGCTGGCTGACGAAGCGGCTCAGCGGTCCGGCGGTTTTTTCTTTGGGCAGCTCATTAGGCCCGCAGCCGGCCAAGCGGCGCGCCGCCTCCGAGGATGTGAGTCCCCCGCGGCCGCCGCAGACGGCGTAGAGCTGCTCTTGATTCATCGCATAGGCTTTGTTGATTTCCAAGGATCAACCCTCCTCATCGCTGCTTATGGGACAAATATATGCCCTGTCCCCGCCGCTTATGACCATGACGAGACGAGCCGCATATGCTATATTAGGCCGCAGCCCTATCAGCTGCCGGGCTGCGGCCATAATGATGAGGAGAGGTGATCTGATGATCTATTTAGATAATGCAGCCGGCAGTTTTCCTAAGCCGCCTCAAGTAGCGAGGGCGATGGCTGAATCATTGGCGGAATACGGCGCTAATCCGGGGCGCGGCAATTACCGGCTGACGCGGCGCACCGCGGCGATGGTGGAATCAGCGCGGGAGCAGGCGGCGGAGCTGTTCGGCCTCAGCGATAGCTCGCGGGTGATTTTTACTGCCGGAGCGACGATGAGCCTCAACTTGGCAGTGCAGGGTATGCTGCGTTCCGGCGATACGCTGCTGCTGCCCGGCATGGAGCATAATGCGGTCAGCCGTCCCGCGGCGGAGCTGGAGGACCGGGGCGTGATACGGGTGCGGCAGCTGCTGGCGGACCGCGAGGGCTATCCCCGCCTGAATGAGCTGGAGCGGGAATTGCGCGCGCCGCAGCGGCCGGCTTTGCTGGCGCTGACCCATGCTTCCAATGTCTGCGGCGCGGTAGCGCCTCTGGATGAGATCGCCGCCCTGGCGCGGCAGCGTCATGTGCCGTTGCTGGTAGATGCGGCGCAGAGCGCCGGGCTGCTGCCATTGTCGATGCGGCGGACGCCGCTCTCCCTGCTGGCAATAGCTGGGCATAAAGCCCTCTACGGCCCGCCCGGCATCGGCCTGCTGCTGGTAGATGAGACCGCCGACCCGCGGCCGCTGATCAGCGGCGGCACCGGCAGCCGCAGCGAGGAGCGCCGGCAGCCGCGGGATTATCCCGAACATCTGGAGGCCGGCAGCGTCAATGTCCCCGGCATCGCCGGTTTAGCGGCGGCGCTGGCTTTTGTCCGCGAGATCGGCATCGAGGAGCTGTGCGGCAAGGCGATGCGCCTCACCGACCGGCTGGCGGAGATGGCGGGCAATATCCCCGGCATCGAGCTGTATCTGCCGCAAACGCCGCGTCCGCGCCTGCCGGTGCTGGCGCTCAATATCCGCCGCCGCGATCCGGCGGAGGCGGCGGCGCTGTTGGACAGCCGTTATGGCATCTGCATCCGTTCCGGCTATCACTGCGCCCCGGCGGCGCACCGGGCGCTGGGGACGATGGAAGAAGGCTGTCTGCGTTTTTCGCCCGGCTGGTTCAATACGCTGCAGGAGATCGAGCAGACCGGACGCGCTCTGGCCGAGCTGGCCCGCGGATAAAAAAGAGCAGCGTCTTTGCTACGCTGCTCTTGATTGCTGGGTTCGCTCCGGGCTTATGAAGCCCAGGGGGGAGTTTTAGGGTTTTCCGGCGGCTGCGGTTGTTCTGGAGCGGATGGCGGCGGATTTTGGCTGTTGTCCGCAGATTTATTTTTCGTGGCGCCGTCCTCTGCCTCTGCCGCCGTTTCTGCTGCCGCGCCGCGGCGGGATTTATCTTTTTTATGAGACTCGCCTTTATGAGACTCGGTCTTGGCGTTTTCCGTCTTTTTGCCGGGGTCGCGGTTGCTGCGCCACTGGCTGCGGAAGTTCTTGAAGCGGTTTTTGCTCTCCGGGAGAATGATTTTCATCTCGAACCAGAAGGTGCTGCCGGCGCCGATCTGCGAATTCACGCCGTATTTGATGCCGTGCATATCGAAAATGCCTTTGACGATCGACAGCCCCAGTCCGCTGCCGTGATGTCCTTTAGCCGGAGCATCGGTGCGGTAATAGCGCTCCCAGATATGGGGGATATCCTCGGCCGGAATACCGCAGCCATGATCGCTGATCTCCACCCGCATGATGTCGCCGCGGACGATTTGGCGGACGATAATCAGCTTATCCTCGCCGATATGGGTCAGGGCATTATTGAGCATATTGCCGACCGCCTGCAGCATCCGCCGCTCGTCGGCATTGACCCAGACGATAGTATCGGCGGCAAAATCGATGCGGTAGCCCTTGTATTCCATCAGATGATTATAATTGCTGATAAATCCGGCCAGCGATTCGGTGAAATTAAACACCCGCGGGTCGATGCTGCTGACGCCGGCGCTGAGCCGCGAATTATCGAGAATATCATTGACCAGGTCGCGCAGCCGCTCCGTCTCCTGGACGATCACCTCGATGCTCTCGCTGTGATCCTCATTGGGAAAATCGCGCATGAATTCGGCATAGCCGCTGATCATGGTCAGCGGAGTGCGGATATCATGGCTGATATTGGCGACAATATCCTTTTGCAGCGCATCGGTACGCGCCAGCTCGGAGCGGGCGTAGTTGAGCGTATCCGCCAGCTCGGAGATCTCTTTATAGCCCTCGGCAGGGAAATTGACCGTCAGATCGCCCTTGGCCATCTTCTTGGCGGCCAGATTAAGCTTGCGGATCGGCCGCGACAGGCGGCGGGCGATGATGAAGCTGATCGCCAGCGCCAGCAAAATCAGGATAATGCTGATGATGACCAGCAGCTGCCGCAGCGCCACCACGGTGGCGGCGACCGGAGTGATCGTGGAATTAAGCAGGATCAGATAGCTGTTGCCCTCGCTGTCGCTGGCCAGGCGGGAATAAACCAGGCTCTTGGAGAGGCTTTCGTCCTTGGTGAGGGCGAATTCGTCGGCAGCCTCCAGGCTTTCGAAATGGCTGAAGCTGAGCCGGGAGAATAGCTGCATATAGCCCTCGGGATGCACTTCCGCCTGGCTGTACATACGCGCCTTCTCCAGATCAGCCATATGGTGGATGATGCAGTCGCCGAGAATATCTACGGAAACCAGTTTTTCCGCGCCGAACAGCAGGCCGTTGGTGCGGTCCAGCGCATAGACCTCGGCGCAGATATTGTACATCAGCGCGATATCCTTGACATAATCGCTCATATCTTCATCATCGAGATGCTCCGCGATGCTGGTATAGGCAGCCTCGATTTGGTCCTGCTTGGTCTGCTCATAGAAACGATCGAGATAGACGATCTGGAACAGCCACAGCAGGATCACCATAATGATCGCAAAGCATAGCAGATAGATGAAGATCCGCCAGCGCATCCCCAGGTCATGGAGGAAGTTTTTTCTTTTTTGCCGTCCGGCGCGGGACAGCGCCGCCAGCTTCTGCTTGGTCATCAGCATCCCCATTCCTTATCCAGTCCGCAGTTCTGCTTCGCCGCGGCTAGGCGTCCTGTTGGGTGTCGAAGCGGTAGCCAACGCCGCGTATCGTCACTACATAGTCGCGGTAGGGGCCGAGCGCCAGCCGCAGCAGCTTGATATGCGTATCCAGCGTGCGGTCGTCACCGTAATAATCATAGCCCCAGACCTTGTTCAGCAGCTGTTCGCGGGTCAGCGCCAGGCCTTTGTTTTTGACCAGGTAGACTAGCAGGTCATAAACCTTGGGCGAGAGCTCGGCTCGTTCTCCGTCCACATAAACCAGACGGGCGGCATAATCAATCACCAGGCCGCCGAACTGGTCTTTTTCATGCGCTACTTCTTTCTTGGCGGCGTAGCGGCTGATGATCGCATTAACGCGCAGCATCAGCTCGCGCGGCGAGAAGGGCTTGACCAGATAATCGTCAATGCCCAGCTCGAAACCGTGAATTTTATCATATTCCTCGCCGCGGGCCGAGAGCATCAGCACCGGGGTCTGCTTGGTCTTGCGGATCTCGCGGCAGGCGGAGAAGCCGTCCAGCTCCGGCATCATGATATCGAGAATGATGATGTCGAAATCTTCGGCCTTGGCCTTCTCGACAGCTTCCATGCCGTCGGCAGCCTCCTCCACGCTATAACCCTCGAATTCGGCGTATTTGCGGATCAGCACCCTGATCTTGGCCTCGTCGTCTACAACGAGAATTCTGCCCTTTGCTTGGTTCATCAACTCATCCTTTCTGGCTTGATCGCTATTGCTGGTTCTTAGCTGCTATGGCCGACGCCTGCCTCCCTAGAAAAGGGCGGTAGGCGTAGCGCTGTTGGGGATATTGCCATAGAGCGTGACGCCGACTTCCATCTCGCGGCCGTTGCGCTCGATCAGCAGATCGATCGAATCATTGACCCGGTGGCCGGCGATGATCTCCACCACTTCGTCGCCGTTGTCGATCTTCTGCCCGTCGATGGCGATGATGCGGTCGCCGGCGCGCAGTCCGGCATAAGCGGCGTTGGAATCCGCATTGACCTGGTAGATGTAGCAGCCGTATTCATCGACGCCGTAGGTGGCGGCGGAACGCTCGTCATTGATGTCGACCAGCATCACGCCCAGGGTAACCCCTCCGTCGGTGACATAGCCGTAGTTGAGCAGATCTTCAATAATGCCGATAATATTATCGATCGGCAGGGCGAAGCCTAAGCCCTCGACGCCGACATCCTCGGCCTTGGCATTGACCATGCCGATCAGCTCGCCCTGGCGGTTGAAGAGGCCGCCGCCGCTGTTGCCGCCGTTGATGGCGGCGCTGGTCTGGATCACGGTGAAGGTGCCCTTGCCCTGTATCGTCACCTCGCGGTCCAAAGCGGAGACGACGCCCTCAGTTACCGAGCCGCCCAGTTCGCCCAGGGGATTGCCGATCGCCACCACTTCATCGCCGACGCGCAGGTCGTCGGAGCTGCCGAATACCGCCGGAGTCAGCTCGCTCGTGGCTTCGATTTTGATGATCGCGACATCGCTGGCCTCGTCGGAAGCGACTAGGGTGGCGGGATAGCTTTCGCCGTTGCGCAGCCGCACCTCGATGGTACGGGCGTCCTCAATGACATGGGCGCAGGTGAGAATATGTCCGGTATCGCTGATGATCACCCCTGAACCGGCGCCCGGCACCAGATAAGAGGACTGGCCGAACAGCCCCCAGGAATCGACCGCGGTCTCAGTGGCGATCTCGACTACCGAGTCGGCGCACAGCTCGGCGACATCGGCTACGGAGAGTGTCTCGCGCGCTGTTTCGCCCTCGCCTTCCGTGGAGACGCTGCGGTACAGCACGGTGCTGCCGTTTTCCGCCAGGATCTGATCCAGATTGCCGGCCAGATCGGACTGGATTTTATCCGCTGCCAGCAGGCCGCCGCCAAAACCGGCGGCGCCGACTAAGACCAGGCCGAGAACAATGGCGCAGATGATGCCGGCGCGCTTTTTGCCGCCGGAGCCGACCTGCTTGACCGGAGTATAATAATGCTGCTGGCTCTGCTGCTTCTCCTGGCCGGAGCCGGCTTCCTTGACGCCGCTGAGGCGGACGGACTGGACTTCGCCTTCTTCAGCGCGGCTGTGCGGAGCAGCCGCGCGCTGCATTTGCGCTAATTCCGCCGCAGTGGGAGAATCCCAGGGCGCTCTTGATGGTTGATGCTGCTGATTATCCATAAATGCTTCCTCCTTGCTTGCCGCCGCTATGGGCTGCTGACGGCTGGTAAACAAAATCGTGCTTTTTCAGGCTGTTGACCGCCCAACGTATTGATCAAGCAGCTGATGAGTTTAGCTTATCCGGGAGATGTGACAAATATTTGAATAGGAGGCAAAAATAGCCTGAATTCCACTTGTCGCTGGGCGGAAGGAATCTGGAGCGCCGGGAAGGGCCGACGCTTGCACCGGAGCGGCTTTTCTTCTATAATAGAAGTAGAAAAAGGGCGGCAGCCGGAAACAGCGGTGCCGCTAAGCTTCATCGGCAGCGCCGGGCAGCTGTGCCGCCGAGCGTGGATCAGCTTCTTAATGCTGTAACGGGTGAATATGATTTATCAGCGGCAAAGACTGCCGGATAGCTGAACAAAGGCTGAAAAATGCGGCCGTACTCTGGCAATCCGCGGCGATTAGCAGTACAATGACGGCCGGAGACTAAGTGGAGGAATACAGCATGACTTATGCGGATCAGCTTTTCAAGGATAACTGCCGCCAGATCATCGATCATGGCAGCTGGGATAAGGACGGCGAGGTGCGTCCCCGCTGGGAGGACGGCTCTCCGGCCTATACGGTCAAGCGCTTCGGCATCGTCAACCGCTATGACCTCAGCGCGGAATTTCCCATCCTGACCCTGCGGAAGATCAATTTCGCCGCCGCGGTCGATGAGATATTCTGGATCTGGCAGAAAAAGTCCTCCAATGTAGCTGATCTGGGTTCGCATATATGGGACGCCTGGGCGGATGCCGACGGCAGTATCGGCAAGGCCTACGGCTATCAGCTGGGAGTGAAGCATCATTTTCCCGAAGGGGAAATGGACCAGGTGGATATGCTGCTTTACAGCCTCAAGCATACGCCGTATTCGCGGCGCATGGTCAGCAATATTTTCGTCCATGCCGATCTGCAGGAGATGAATCTTTATCCCTGCGCTTACAGCCTGACCCTCAATGTCAGCGGCCGCCGGCTCAACGCTATTCTCAATCAGCGCTCTCAGGATATGCTGGTGGCCAATAACTGGAATGTCGTCCAGTATGCGGCGCTGGTGATGATGTTCGCCCAGGTTTCCGGCCTGGAAGCCGGCGAGCTGGTGCATGTGATCGCCGATGCCCATATCTATGACCGCCATATCCCCCTGGTGGAGCAGCTGCTGGAGCGCGAGCCCTATCCGGCGCCGCGTCTGGAGCTGGATCCCTCGGTGCGGGATTTCTATGCTTTCCGCCTGGAGCATTTTCAGCTCCATGATTATCAGTATCACCCTTCGCTGGGCAAGATCCCTGTCGCAGTATAGCGCGCCGTCCGGCGGCGCCGAGAGCGGCCGGACTAGAGCCGGCCGGAGAGAGAAAAGAGGTTGAGCATTATGAATCTGATCGCTTCCGTGGACGCCGACTGGGGTATCGGCTATCAGGGGCAGCTGCTCTGCCATATCCCCGAGGATATGCGCTGGTTTAAGGAACATACCACCGGCAAGGTGGTGGTGATGGGTCGCGCGACTTTGGAATCCCTGCCCGGCGGCCGGCCGCTGCCGCAGCGGGTCAATATCGTCCTGACAGCGGACAATAATTTTTTCGCTCCCGGCTGCACAGTGGTGCGTTCGCCGGAGCAGCTGCTGGAAGAGCTGGAGCGCTATGCCAGCGATGATATTTATGTCATCGGCGGCGCTTCGGTCTATGCGCTGCTGATGCCGTACTGCCATTACGCCTATATCACGAAGGTGGAGCAGCGTTTCCCGGCGGACCGTCATTTAGCAAATCTCGACCAGCAGCCCGGCTGGTCGTTGGTCAGCGTCTCGGAGGAGCATCAGCATGAGGGGCTGAGCTACCGCTTCTGCCGCTATCAGAATGATCTCTCGCCGGAGGAATAGCGTCGGCTCAGCCGGATTAAGGCTGGATTTGGCTGAAAGTAAAAAATAAGTAAACGATTTTGACCCGGGGATATGAATTTTTAACCGAAAATTCATATCCCCTTTAAGTTCATTTAAGGTAATTGTATTAAGATATAAGCGTAGAGCGGAGCCAAACAAGCTTTTGCTTCCTGATCATCAGCAATGGTGATTTTCGGTTCACTTCTCGGCCATGCCGCAGACGCCGAACGAACCTCGCGGCGGGCTGGCTCAGGGAAATGAATTTGCCAAACATGAAGGTACTTCCCCGCGCACCTTTATGTCATGATCTGGGGCGGGCCGCTAGTGATAAGTCCCGCCCCCTTTCCCCCCTTTTTTCAGCAATAAACGCCGGCTTGGGCATAATAAAAGACAGCAGTGACGGACCTGGGCGTCCGTCATTTTGCTGTCTAGGAAAGGCGGCTGAACCGTTTAGCCGATGGTGGCGATCATCACCGCCTTGATGGTATGCATCCGGTTTTCCGCTTGGTCGAAGACCTTGCTGCAGGGGCTGAGAAATACCTCGTCGGTGACTTCGCGGATATCATAGCCGCGCTCCAGCTGTTCGCGGGCCATGGTAGTCTCGAAATCATGGAAGCTGGGCAGGCAGTGGAGGAAGATGCAGTCCGGGTTGAGGGTCTTGGCCATTAATTCTTCGGTAACACGGAAGGGCGTCAGCAGCCGCACCCGCTCAGGGATTTGATCCTCCTCACCCATCGAAGCCCAGATATCGGTATACACCGCGTCCGCGCCCTCCAGCACCGCCGGATTATCGGAGATGGTAAAGGTCGCGCCGGTATCCTTGGCCGCCGCCTCGCAGCGTTCCAGCACCGCCGCGGCCGGAGCCAGCTCGCGCGGGCCGAAGCCGGCATAGCTGATGCCCAGCTTGGCGCAGATATACATCAGGCAGTAGGCGACATTATTGCGCGTATCGCCGCAGAAGGCCAACCGCGCCTGGTTGAGCGGTTTATGAACGTTTTCCTCGATCGTCATCACATCCGCCAGCGCCTGGGTGGGGTGATCGACATCGGTCAGGCCGTTCCATACCGGCACCCCGGCATAGCGCGCCAGATCTTCGACCACCTGCTGGTCATAGCCGCGGTATTCGATCCCGTCATAGAAGCGGCCCAGCACCTTGGCGGTATCGGCCAGCGATTCTTTCTTGCCCATCTGCGAGCTCTTGGAGTCAAGAAAGGTGACATGCGCGCCCTCGTCCAGCGCCGCTACCTCAAAAGCGCAGCGGGTGCGGGTGGAAGTTTTCTCAAATAGCAGGACGATATTTTTGCCCCGGAGCGCCTCTCCGAGCAGGCCGCAGCGCTTGCGCGCCTTGAGATCATGCGCCATATCGAGCAGATAGCGCACCTCCTCGGGGGTAAAATCCATGATCGAGAGCAAGCTTCTGCCTTTAAGATTAATCGCCATAAGGACACTCCTTTGCGTATAATATTGCACGTTTGGTATAGCATATATTGCGATAATACCTATCTTACCATATTGTTTGCGAAAAGGGAATAGTTATTTTTATAAAATTTGATAAATATTCATGCCAAAAATCACCGCTTTGGCGCAAAAAACGATTTGACAAACGGCGGCTAAAAATTTATCCTTATTGAAGAGGAGGAACTAATCATGAATACAGCGATGGCAAAAATCCGCCTGCTGATAGTCGGCGCGCTCCTGCTGCTGCTATTGGCCGGCTGCTCTAATGAGGCGACGGATTCTTCCGACGGCACCGGCATCGGTGAGGTCACCGAGATCGAGACCATCTATATCGGCGCGCTTTTCCCCAGCAGCGGCGCCCAGGCGGAACTGATCGACGATCTTCAGACCGCGATGCTCGTAGCGGCGGAGCTGATCAACGAATCCCATGATCTGGATTGGGATCTGGCGCAGAACGCCGGGCTGGCCGGCTACGGCAAGGCGCGGGTGGAAATCATCTTCGCCGACTGCGGCGTTACCGCGGCTACCGCGCGCGAGGCGGCGGAGCGGCTGATCGACCAGGGAGTATCGATCATCACCGGCTGCTATGACCCGATTTTGACCGAGGCGGTGGCCGAAGTCTGCCAGCAGCGGGAGATCCCGATGATCTGCGGCTCGGCGCGCAGCGACCGCCTGACCGACGGCGAGCGCGGCTTTGCCCGGGTGTTTAATCATATCGGGATGTCGGCCAAGGAAGAGACGGAGCTGTTTTTGCAGTATCTGAATCAGTATAATCTGACCAGCGGCGCGGGCATCAGCTCGGCGGCGATCGCCTATATCAATAATGAAACCAGCACCGCAGCTGCCGAATATCTGGAAACCCGGCTTAATGAGAGCGGCCTGGATGTGGTGGCGGTGGTCGGCTATGACGCCAGCAGCAGCGATTTCGTCGAGCCGGCCTCAAAGATGATCGCCAATGCGCCGGATGTGATCTTCCAGATCAGCTCCACCGGCGATTTGACCGGTATGGCCGAAGCCTATCACGGAGCCGCTTTTACTCCGGCGGCGGCTTTCTGCTATAGCGGCGGTTTCCAGCAGGCGGAATTCCTCCAGACCGTCCGGCAGCTGGAGGAGAATTTCTACAACGGCATTTTGGTCTGTCCGGATCTGCTCTATGACGACGGCGATCCCGAGAATGAGGACGCCCGCGAACAGGCGGCGGAACTGTTCCTCTATATCGACCGGCTATACCGCGAGCAGGCGCAGCACGGCATGGACAGCGCCGCTTATCTGGAATTCGCTTCGATTATCGTGGCGGCGCAGGTGGTGGAGGCCGCCGGTACGACCGATGCCGAGACGCTGATCGCCACGCTTAAGGAAACGACATTTTCCGCGCCCTATCTTTTCTCCGGCGCGATTTCCTTCAACGGTCAGGGTCAGAATACCATCTGCGCCGGTTATGTGGCGCTGATCGAGGACGGCGTTTACCGCTGGGTGTTCAGCGAGCTCAATGCCGGCCAAAATTCTTCGGCGCAATAAGAGGATTTTGCCGCCGCGCCGCGAAATATCAGTAGATATCGCGAAGCAAGCTGCCGGCCAATTACCCGCAGCTTTCTTCATGAGCAGCGGCGGCGCTCAATCCGTATGGGAGCGGATCTGGCCTGGTGGCCGGCCTGGACTTCAAATCCAGTGTGAGGCAGTGATCCTGTCTTAGGTGTGTTCGATTCGCACACGTTCCCGCCAGAATACAAATATCCCGCACCAAATGGCGCGGGATATTTTTTTGCAGCGGCGGAGCTGCGGATCGGCCGGGCTATGGAATAAAAAACAGATGTTTTTTGCTATGCGCTGCTTGGCCCAACCATGCAGAGATAATGATTGTGCTCGGGCAGACTAATCATCGCTAAGAGGCTTTGTCAAAAATGTCTGAAGCCGGCAAGGCAATCAGCTCTGGACAAAAAATAATTAATAGGATATAATGACGGTGCTTGTCGGCGGGCGCCAGCCTGCCTGCAGGCGCTGCTGTTTCTATCCGGGTGTTAGACAAAAACCTGCCGCGGACGGGATTCTTTCCGCCTGCGGCCGCAACAGCAAAAAAGCCCCCTCCTAGCCGGGGGCTTTTTTGTCAGCCGCAATCCCGGTCAGCCTGCGCAGAGAAGAAAATATTGCAAAATTTCCCCTTGCAGTTTGATGCTGATTGCGGTATACTTAATAATGCTTTGATCTGCGGGTGTAGCTCAGTGGCAGAGCTCCAGCCTTCCAAGCTGGCTATGTGGGTTCGATTCCCATCACCCGCTCCATCTTTTCCGCAGACAAACGTCTGTGCGCCAGTAGCTCAGTTGGATAGAGCATCGGACTTCTAATCCGAGGGTCGGGGGTTCGAATCCCTTCTGGCGTGCCAACCGCCTGTTATCGAATGATAACAGGCGGTTTTTTCTTTTACTGCAGCGGTAGCTGTGGGGAAAAAAAGAGGATGACGATTTTATGAGTTATCCGATTATACCAACCTGGCAGGATTGTACTTTTCATCGTTGACCTGTTCAATCTTCTTTGGTGTAAGCGTGATCGTTATCTTGTTTGCTTTGGTCGTTACGCTGGCTACCATGTTTAGATCTTCAGTTAGTGACGTAATAATTTCTGTCAGGACGGATATGTCTTTGTCTGCCAGCTGATAAGTATAAACTAACAGGGAAAATGACTAGGGATAATTTTATCGAAAGAGAGGCTTCAGAAATTGCCGCAGCCCTCAACTGTGCATTTTGCACTGACCTTAGGATGAATGATGCTGAAGAGAAGATATAACAAATTCCTCCAAAAGGAGGCACGTTTTGTTTTGTATCATTGCAGATAATAAGGGTAGACTGCCAGGTGGCGGCGTATCTCTTCATCATTCAATCCCAGGTCGGCAAGAAATTCCTGACGACATTGCGAGAGTTCATCTTCCAAGGCTAGTATCTCATATAGGGAT
>CALXQC010000018.1 GCA_944390435.1 uncultured Clostridia bacterium | reverse complement strand
CGCAGCAGTCAAGAGCAGCAAAATCACTGCTGTAACCAGATAGAGACGCTTGGCGCGGGCGGTCAGCACCAGCGGTTTTTTCTCCCGGGCCGGGCGCGGAAAATAAACCGCCGTCAGCAGCAGCAATGCCGCCAGCAGCGCAATAGCCCCTGCCAGCCGGCTAATAAAGGATAGTGCCAGGGGTATCAGCAATAATATTTCCCCCCAGCGCAGCTCCTGCCGGCAGCGCGAACGATACCACTCCCAATAGCGGTCAATACGGTAACCGTGCTGCTGCATCATATGGATATGATGATAGGCGGCGTCAACCGTTAGATAGAACGCGGCTGCAACCGCGGCAATAATCAAAATAATTAACATAAACCACAGATCCCCCGTCAGTTATCTGATGCATCAGCAACCGGATGCGTGAGGAAATATTCCACCACCGCATAAAAACGCGGCGGATCGTCTAAAAAGCTGTAATGGCCGCAATGTTCAAAAACGACCAAGCCAGCGTCAGGAATCAGCTGCTCCATCAGCCGGCCATCGGAGAGCGGCGTCGCGGTATCGTCCGCGCCCCAAATCAACAGCACCGGCTGCTTGATCTGCTGCAGCAGCGGCTGCAGATCCTCATTGACGCATTTGACGAAAATCTCCCGCATCACACCCTGCGCCTGGTTATAGTCAGAACTGGGATTGCTTTTGCGCCATAAGTCGAGCACCCGCTCACGGTAACGGCGAATTCCCGGCAGGCGCAGCAGCTGCTTCACCGCCTTATAGCTGTATACCCGCAGGTAATAAGCGGCGCCGCGCCGGGGTAAAATACCTGCGGCGTCGGTCAGGATCAAGCGGCTGCCGACCCCGCGGGAACCAAGGATAATCGCCAACCTGCCGCCAAAGCTATGGCCTAAAATAACCGGCGATCTCAGTCCCAGAGCCTGAATCAGCTCCTCGACGAAATCAGCGTAGTCATACACGCTCCAGGCGTGCTGCGGCCGCTCGCTGGCACCGAAGCCGGGCAGGTCCACATTAGTCACCCGGGCGGAGGCCGCGAAACGCTGCTGCATCGGCGCCATCACCGCACTGCTGGCGCCCCAGCCGTGCAGCAAAAGCAGATCATCGCCGGCACCGCTTTGCTGATAAGTGATCTTCAAGCCTGAGATGGTAATTTCCATAATATCCCCATAGACCGCATGATAACCGCTCGGCCAACCGCCGCGGTTAAATAATATCAAAGTATATAAAGAAATTAATTCGTTTATACCATATATATATAATAAATGCAAACATTTTTTATCCGCCGCTAACCGGCATTGCAGTTTTGCGGCGCGGCTTTATTCCGCTGGGCAGCAATGTTCCAGCTTGCGCTTCATCGAGCAATTAACCTCTTTCCCCTGCCGGCGCAAATATTGCGCGCCCCAATCATACATCGCCTCCAAAATCGGCAGAATACTCCGTCCGAACTCCGACAAAGAATACTCCACCTTAGGCGGAACTACCGGATAAACCGTGCGGACAATGAAGCCGTCCGCCTCCAGCTCGCGCAACTGCCGGGTAAGCATTTTCGGCGTAGCCTGCTGGATCAGCTTTTGCAGCTCGCTATAACGCAGCGTCCTGTCGACCAGCTGCCAGAGAATCAAGGCCTTATACTTGCCGGCAATCAGCTCCAACGTCGCCTCGACCGGGCAGTTATAGCCTGCTTCGCAGCATTTCATAATCAGCACCCCTAACTATCATTTTAGATACTACTGGTCAAAAAAGTACGTTCTTGCCCAAACGATAATAAGTGTTATAATTATAGCATAGCTTATCCGATCAGGCAATAATTTTCCGTCTAAGGAGCGCGTTGCCATGCAAAAACAATCATTCGACGTCCAAGGAATGTCCTGCGCCGCCTGTTCCGCCAGGGTGGAAAAAGCAGTAGCGCGGCTGGAAGGTGTCCAGGAAGTGGCGGTTAATCTGCTCAAGAACAGTATGTTGGTCCGCTTCGACGAACAGCTGATCAGCGCCGAGGCCATTTGCGAGGCAGTTAATAAGGCCGGTTACCGGGCCTCCGTGACGCAGCCGCGTCCGGCACAGCGGCCCGTCGAGCCAGTGGCAGCAGCAGAGCAGGAAATACGGCAGATGAAGACCCGGCTAATCGTCTCGATAATTTTTACTGCCCCTTTATTTTATCTTTCGATGGGGCACATGTTCGGCTGGCCGCTGCCAAAAGTTTTTCTCGGCGCAGAGAATTCGCTGATCTTCGCCTTCACCCTTTTTCTGCTGTCGCTGCCGGTGATCTTTATCAACCGCAAATTTTACCGCGTCGGCTATCGCGCGCTGTTCAGCGGCGCACCGAATATGGATTCGCTGATCGCCATCGGCAGCTCCGCCGCTCTAGCCTACGGCGTTTACGCCATCTTCCGCATCGGCTATGCGCTCGGCCACGGCGATCCGTCAGCGGCCGCCGCTTTTGCGATGGATCTCTATTTCGAATCCGCCGCCATGATCCTCACCCTAATCACTTTAGGAAAATTCTTTGAAGCCCGCGCCAAGGGCCGCACTTCGGATGCCATCACTAAATTGCTCAATCTGGCGCCTAAGACCGCTACCGTAATCCGCAGCGGACGCGAAATAGTTCTGCCTCTGGAGGAAGTGATCAGCGGCGACCTACTCATCGTCAAAGCCGGAGAAAGCGTACCGGTAGACGGGATCATTATCAAAGGACAAGGCACCGTAGACGAATCGGCGCTCACCGGTGAAAGCATCCCGGTAGAAAAAAGCATCGGGCAGCAGGTAATCGGCGGCACGGTTAATAAAGCCGGGTACTTTCATATGCAGGCGACCAAAGTCGGCGACGATACCACCTTGGCACAGATCGTCCGCCTGGTGGACGAGGCCACATCTTCCAAAGCGCCGATTGCCAAGCTGGCGGATAAGATCAGCGGCGTCTTTGTACCGGTGGTGATCGCCATTGCCGTCATCGCCGCAGCGATCTGGCTGCTGGCAGGTGAAAGCGCGGAATTCGCCCTAGCGATCGCGATTTCCGTACTAGTTATTTCCTGTCCCTGCGCGCTGGGTTTAGCCACGCCGACAGCAATCATGGTCGGCACCGGCAGAGGCGCTGCCAACGGTATTCTCTTCAAATCAGCCGAAGCGCTGCAGGCGGCGCATAATATCACCACTGTGGTTTTAGATAAAACCGGCACCGTAACCGAGGGCCGTCCCGCAGTCACCGATATTCAGCCGCAGCCAGGCGTCAGCAGCGACGAGCTGTTGGCTCTGGCCGCCTCGCTGGAGAAAAAATCCGAACACCCATTGGCTGAGGCGATTCTTACTGCCGCCCAAGAACAAGGCTTAGCTCTTACAGAGACAGAAAATTTCCGCCAGCTGCCCGGTCAAGGACTGAGTGCCACGCTCCAAGGGCAAACCTATTACGCCGGCAATGAGCGGCTGATGAACAGGCAAGGCATCGACACCAGTTCTGTCAGCGGCGCCAGCCAGAAACTGGCTCTTGCAGGCAAAACAGCGCTCTATTTCGCCCGGGAACAGACGCTGCTGGGACTCATTGCCGTCGCGGATATAGTTAAGCCGACCAGCAAACAGGCGGTAGCGGAACTCCAGGCACTGCAGCTTCAGGTGATAATGCTGACCGGAGATAATCAACAGACGGCCGCCGCTATCGGCCGCCAGGTAGGCATCGATCAAGTAATCGCCGAGGTGCTGCCGCAGGATAAAGAGCGGATCATTCGCGAATTGCAGCAGCGGGGCGAAAAGGTAGCGATGGTCGGCGATGGAGTCAACGATGCTCCGGCACTGGCTCGGGCAGAGGTCGGCATCGCCATTGGCGCCGGCACTGATATTGCCATCGAATCTGCCGACATCGTGCTGATGAAAAGCGATCTGCTGGATGTGGCGGCAGCCATCCAGCTCAGCCGGGCGGTAATGCGTAATATCCGCCAAAATCTTTTTTGGGCCTTTTTCTACAACAGCATCGGTATTCCGGTGGCAGCAGGCGTTTTCTTTAAGCTGTGGGGGCTGACGCTTAATCCGATGATCGCAGCGGCGGCGATGAGCCTCAGCTCGGTCTGCGTGGTTTCTAATGCGCTGCGCCTGCGCCTCTTTAAGCCGCGGTGGCATCAGAGTAATGCTTTACCAGCCGCTGACAACCAGCTAAGCATAAATCAGCAGAAAGGAGAACTATCGATGAAAAAAACTATTTATATTGAGGGGATGTGCTGCCCGCATTGCAGCGGAGCAGTAGAAAAAGCGTTGGCCGGTCTCGCCGGAGTAAGCTCGGCAAAAGTCGATCTAGAGGCTAAGCAGGCCGTAGTAGAGGCTAATTCCTCCATCAGTGACGAGATGCTGCAAAAGGCCGTCGCCGATGCTGGATATCAAGTCACCGCAATCGAATAAGCGCCGCTAAATCCGCTAAAACCAATTCTAAACTCAAAGAGCGGTTATAAATAAAAGAAGATAACGCCTGTTATCTTCTTTTATTTATCTACTAAGCAGTAATAATCATTAATCACACAGCGGCCCGGCAACCCGGGCTCAACTGCTCTTTCTTTGTTTGAACTCATACAGGCGACCGGGGCGCCGCCGCCCTAGTCCCAACAAGCGGCGATGGTCTTTAACAGACAGGCAGCAGCTAAGATCCTGCCCGCAACAGGGACAAAACCACAGCTGGCTATCGGCGGCCGAATACGAGATTTGCCGGCAGGCGGGACAGGTTTTATACGGCATAAGGCGAGGCCTCCTTGGATTTGCCGCAGCGCCCTCCGCGGTGCGGAAAGGGGCTGTGGCCTGATTAAGACTATCATAACAAAAGTATGCGGCGATAATCGCCGCATACTGTCACAAATTCATTAAAATATTTTTCGCCATAAAACCCCGCAAACCGACTGGCGCAAATCAGCCGCTGTCAAGAGGTTATGATCAGCGTATTTTAACGCGGAGAGCTGCAAAAATCACTGCGGATCCAGCCGGTAGCGCCGCCGCTGGTTTTGACATTATACCAGACGCCGTCCGACTGCGATGACTGCCCCAAATAGTTCAAAACCGTTCCGGAGCTGACCGTAGTTACGATACTCGCCGAAGTCGAAGCAGTAGCGCGGATATTGACGCTGTCACCGGTCACAGTAACGGTCTGCGAATCCGTAGTGCTGTTATCCGGGTCATCCGGTTCATCGCCATTGTCAGGAGGATTGCTGCCGCCGTCCAAGATCGCCATAATATCGTCAATCTGCGTCTGCAGGGCGGAAGCTCTGTCACCGACGAGCTTATCGACATAGCTTTCCGAGACTACCGGGTCGTCAGCGCTGCCGGGATTGCTACCAGCGGCCATCACCTGGCCAACCACAAAGCCTAATCCGGCAAATACGACTGCTGCGATAATCAGGATGATAACACTACTTTTGTTCATTATCCTACTCTCCTTTATGTCTGCTTGTAAAATTTTATGAGCGTACTATCAACTTACTATCAATCAATGATCCTGCCGATAATCGCGGCTGCGTTTTTCCAGCAGTGCCGGGCGCTTGCCCCGCAGCACGCCGAGACATTCCGCGCCGGCGAAAGTAGCGGCAGTGACCAAAATCAACACCCAAATAGCCTGCGAACTGGTTAGGATCGCCATCAAAATCGCACACAAGCCCATGACTAAAGCTAAAGCATAGATAGTCAGCACGGTTTGCTGATGATTCATCCCCAGCGACAACAAGCTATGATGCAGATGCATTTTATCCGCCTCAAAGATCGGCTTGCGTAAGAACAAGCGGCGGATAATGGCAAAACTAGTATCAAAGAACGGCACTCCGAGAATAATGAAGGGAATAAAGATCGAAATCACCGTCGCGCCTTTGGCCAAGCCCATCAGCGACAGGGAGCCGAGCAAAAAGCCCAGTAACAGCGAACCGCAATCGCCCATGAAAGTTTTGGCCGGATGAAAATTCCAGGGCAGAAAACCCAAAGCCGCCGCAGCCAGCACCGCCGATAAAGAAGCGGCCAGGAGCTCGCCCTGCGACAGACAGACAATAGCGGTAGCTCCGGCGGCAATCGCCGAAACCCCGGCAGATAAGCCGTCCAGCCCGTCGATCAGATTGACGGTATTGGAAATACCAGTCAGCCAGATCACCGTGATCGGTATGCCCCAAAAACCCAGGGAAATAATGCTGCCGTTAAAAGGATTGGTGATAAACTCTACATAATAACCGGCATAGACCAAAATCAGCGAGGCGATGATCTGTCCCAGCAGCTTGAGCTTAGGCGAGATACCGCGGATATCGTCAACCAGACCGGTCAGCATCACGATAGTACCAGCCACCAGCAAAGCGGCCACCTGACGGGTATAAACGCCCAAAGCCAGCGTACCGATGACGAAAGCCGCATAAATCGCGATCCCGCCCATCCGCGGCATCGCCTGCGTATGCACCTTGCGGGCATTCGGCAGATCAACGATATGGTATTTTTTCGCCAGTTTGATGGCTACCGGGGTGAGCGCTAACGCCGCGACAAAGGCGATCGCAATCCCAAACCAGGTCAGCATCGGGAAACCTCCCCCAATAAAGATGAGCCTCTCATACCCTGCTGAATCTTTATCTTATATATTTTCGCATTTTTTCAGTAGCTTTGTCAATCTTTTTATCCTAACAATCATTATTTTTTCAAATATCTGCCAGCAGCGACGCCCGGCTTAGGCTCTGCCGCCCTTGCTGCGCCGCAAACTAGCGGCGATCTCATTCAGCGCCTCGCAATGCAGCAGCCGCAGTACCAGGAAGTAGACGGCGATCCCGACGGCAATCATCCCGCCGACCTTCAGCAGCAGTCCCAAAGTCCCGGAAAACTCTGGCAGCAGCCACTGTCCCAGCGCCAGCACGGCAGCCATCGCCACGCAGGCTATCGCCGCCTGAGCTAAGATACGGCATAAATAAGCCCGCGGGCAAAAGGCGATCTGCTTATGTAAGAAATAAGTCAGCAGCAGCGCATTGACTGCCGCCGCCACGCTGTTGGCCCAGCCTAATCCGGCCGCGCCCAGCGAACCGACCAGCGCGAAGCTGACTCCAACATTCACCGCGACTGAGATCAGGCCGGTAATTACCGGCGTACGGACGTCATGCAGCGCGAAGTAGACGCGCATCAACAGCATACTGATAGCGATAAAGATTAAGCCCGGCGCCATCGGCAGCAGGCATTGCGCGGTCATCAGGGTATCCGCCGCAGTGAAATTACCACGCTCAAAGAGCAGACTGACGATATCATGATCCAGCAGCATCAGCCCTACCGCAGAAGGAATAGCGATCAGCAAGACCATCGACAAGCCTTTTTGACAGATTTCCCTGAGCGGCCCCCGATCCTTTAAAATCGCCTTCTCCGCCAGAGAAGGGAAGGCGGCGATAATAATTGCCGCAACAAAGATCCCCAGCGGCAAGTTGATCAGCTTAGACGCATAATTAAGCGCGGCAATGCTTCCCTCAGCCAAAGACGAGGCAAAAATGCGGTTAACTACGGTATAAATCTGAGTGACGGACAGGCCGACAACGATCGGCAGAATATCCGCCAGCACCCGCTTCAATGCCGGATCCTTAAAATCCCAGCAAAAGCTATATTTAAAACCGGTATGCGGCAAATCGACCAAATGCACCAGAAAAAAGACGACGAACCCGGCCAAGGTACCCCAGGCCAGCGCATAAATATTACCGCCGGCGATCAGCAAAACCGCCAGGATAATCACCAGGCTGCAGGCGCCGGGCGCAATCGCCGCCGCGGCAAAGCGATAGCGGCTGTTTAAGATGCCTGAGATGACCAGGCCGACCGACATGAACAGCATCGAAGGAAAAATAATCCGCGCCAGATCAGCAGCCAGAGCTGCGGTTTCATCCGGCAGCCCGGGAGCGGTGAGCCATACCAGCTCCGGAGCGGCGATCAGACCGATCAGCGACAGCAGAAGCATAAAAACAGCGGTCACATTAATGATCGAGCTGCCCAGACGGCAGGCGCGGCTATTATCCCCATGCTCCTGCCAGCATTCACTCAGCGCAGGCAACACTGCTGATACAAAGGCATAACCAAGAATCGACTGACAAAAATAAGGAATAGTAAAAGCAGCCAGATAAGCGTCGGTAAGAAAAGATGCGCCAAAACCATTGGCAATGACCATCTCACGGGCAAAGTTCAATAGCTTGACGCAAATATTAATAATCAACAACAGCCCGGAGGCTTTGATCAAATTTTTGCTCATATTGCAGCCTATTATAATGCCGAACCGCCGCCCAGATAAGTGACGGAGACATGATCCGGAACCGCCACTTCGTCAGCGGAAACGGTATTGATCTCAAGATTGCGGTACTCTACGGTATAAGTATCGCCCAGATGATCGACGAATTCTACCTGCAGCGGAAAGCCATATTTGGTGCTGACCCACAGCTTATCGCCGATCCCAGTTTGCAAAATATAGCACAGCTGACCATTCAGCTCTTCTTTGCCCAGCATAATGCAGGCAGCATAATCCTCGTCCTTGGGATTATCGGGAGCGTCCTCGCCGTCGGGATTAAAATCCATCTTGATCGCATCATTCCCGTCGGCCGGAGTATAGTAAATCATGGTCCGCTCATTATAATCATAATACGATTCATTGATTTCGCCGCCGGCAGCATTGGCGACGACTTTCATTTTATTGTCAGCATACCAAACCTTTAGCGAGACCGAGCCGTCGGCATAAGGGATCGTCTGCTCAAAATAATATGAAGTAATTTTATCATGGGCGGCGATCAGATCAGCCACTGTGGTAGCCTCCCCTTTATCGATAAACCCGTCGCCGGCGGGGTTATCCGCCGGATCATCCGCAGCAGCGTCATCATCTTCCGGGGACTGCGAGTCCGGATCAGGATCTCCGCTGGAAATACCCGGTTCCAAAACAATCGGGCCCTCGCCGTCCGCATCTCCGGAATTACCGTCGCTGCAGGAAGCCAAAAAGGCCAAAGAAGCCAACAGCAAAACCACAATTTTCAGCTTATTCGTCATCGTATATCCCCTTATCGCGCAGCGAGCGAACTCGCTTCAACAATACTCCCCCTGCTGCTTAAGCCGCTGTTTTTAGTCGGCAGGCTGCATATTAACGTCATTATAGCACCCTGCAAAGATAATTACAATTATTATCTGCGTCCCCAGTTTGCCGGCTGATCAATGATCCCGCTGGACAAAAAAATCAGGATACAAGCGCAGCAGTTCGGCTTTTTCATCCCAGGAAGCCACTGCCTGCCGCGCCCGGGCAGCGGCGTCCCGAGCCTGTTGCGCTGCATCCTCGCAGCCCAGCAGTGAGACGAAAGTAATTTTAGCGTTTTTCTGATCGCTGCCCAGCCGCTTGCCCACCAGCGCTTCATCGCCACGGACATCCAAAACATCAACTGCCATCTTAAAGGCCAGTCCCAGCTCCAGACAATAAACAGCCAGCTCCGCCATTTGCCGCTGCCCAGCTCCTGCCAGCTGCGCAGCGCTCAGAACCGCGGCCTTGAACAGCGCAGCGGTTTTGCCGTAATAGATCTGCCGCAGCAGCGGCAGATCTATCGTTCTGCTGCCGGCAGCGATCTCCAGCGCTTGTCCGCGCACCATTTCGCCGGCGCCGGTCATGATCTCCCGCGCCGCAGCCAGCTGACGTGCCGGATCCACCTCGGGCAGCGGCCGGCTGAGAATTTCCGACGCCAGGGTCAGCAAGGCGTCGCCGGCTAAAATCGCCATATCCTCGCCATACACAATATGGCAAGTCGGCTTGCCCCGGCGCAAGTCGTCATTATCCATCGCCGGCAAATCATCGTGAATCAGCGAGTAGCAATGGATCATTTCCAGCGCCGCCGCATAAGGCAGCAGCGGACGGTAATCCATTCCC
>CALXQC010000017.1 GCA_944390435.1 uncultured Clostridia bacterium | reverse complement strand
TGCTTGCGGCGAATATCGGCTTGGCGGATAGTTTTATTGAGCCATTCCTTCATCGGCTTGATTTCCGAAATAGTGTAGAAATCAGACTCGTCTAAAATATCGAGGATATTGGAGCCAACTAGCCGGCGGGCGATCTTGGCGCCCATTTCATGCTCGGGAAGAATAACTTCGTCAGCGCCGACGCTTTCTAGAATTTTCTTTTGCCGTTTGCTTCCGGCTTTTACTACCACATGCTTGGCGCCTTGTTCCTTGGCCATCATGGTAGCGATCAACGAAGCCTCAAAATCCTCGCCCATCGCCATAATGACTACATCAAAATTACCTAATCCCAGTCCTTCTAAGACGCTTTCGTCTGCCATATCGGCCTGAACGACATGGGTGGCGTATTCCATAGCGCTATGAAGCGCCGCTTCGTCCAAATCGCAGGCGAGAATATCGACATCATATTCAGAGAGGGTGGTAACGATGCTGAGGCCGAAACGTCCCAGGCCCAAAATGGCGAAACTTTTATTTTTTTTATCAGACATTAGCGAAAACTCCTTTGTTTATGATTAACCGATAAAGACTTTTTCTTCCGGCAGGGTGGTTCCGTCCATATTATTGTGCAGCTTGAGGCTTAGCCCCACGGCGATGGTGATTGGGCTCAGGCGGCCGAAATACATGCAGAAAATGATAATGATTTTTCCCAGCGGCGATAGCGCCGGAGTGAGCCCGGTGGTGAGGCCGACAGTGCCGCTAGCCGAGCATACTTCGTAAAAGAGATCGATAAAATTATTGGAAATTGGGTTATTGGCTTCCGCAAAGTGGAGGATAAAGGTTGCCGAGAGCACCATGATCAGAAACGCGCTAACGATCATCAGGGCTTTTTGCATTATTTCAAAGGGAATGGTACGGCCGAAAGCCTCGATGCGGTTGCGCCCGCGGATTACTGAAAGCATGGTAAAAAAGATTACGCCGATGGTAACCGTCTTGATGCCGCCGGCAGTGCTGACCGGCGAGCCGCCGATTAGCATCAGCAGAGAGGAGAAGAATTTCGAAACATCAGTCAAAGCACCTTGATCGATGCTGAAAAAGCCGGCGGTTCTGACCGCCACTGATTGGAAAAGCGAGGCTTGAATTTTTTCCGGCGCAGAGAGATTGCCGATAGTTCCGGGATTATTCCACTCAAATAGCATAAAGATCAGCATCCCGCCGATGAGCAGCACTGCGGTAACTGATATGGCTATCTTGGCATGGAGCGACAAGTGATTGATGCGTAGCCGCAGAGACTGATGTTTGCGGTTGCGTATTTTTTCAAAAATCTCGATCCAGACCGTAAAGCCAAGACCGCCAGAGATGATCAGCGCCATGATCAGGAAGTTGATCGCCGGATTAGTGACAAAAGGCATCAGGCTCTGCGCCCCGATATTATCAAAACCGGCATTGCAGAAGGCGGAGATGGAGTGGAAAATGCCGTTGAAAATAGCTTCCGGTACAGCCATATCTGCGCTGGCATAAAAGCTGATCGCCAGCAGCAGCGCGCCGACCGCCTGAAAAGACAGGGTAATGATCACGACCCTTTTGACCAGCCTGACCATACCGCCGATGCTGTTTTGATTGAAGGAAGCTTGAATAACCAAACGGTTTTTGAGGGAAATATTTTTGCGCACCAACATCAGCACCAGGGTAAGAATAGTCATAAACCCCAGAGCGCCGCATTCGATCAGCAGTAGGATAACGATTTTGCCGAAGATGCTCCAATAATCAACCGTATTCACCAGCACCAGGCCGGTGACGCAGTTGGCAGAGGTAGCAGTGAACAGCGCATCCAGAAAGCTGGTGCTCTCGCCGCTGGCTGTGGCGATAGGCAGGGTTAATAACAGCGCCCCGATCAGGATCATGATGGCAAAGCCGATCATGATCGCACGAGGCGGTGTAAGTCGTAAATGCAGTCGTTCGCTGAGAGTATTTTCTTTCATAAGTTAGCTATAATAGTTCGTGGTAATCGCAGAGGCTGCTTTGGTGTTATTGATTGGGAATTTATCTGTCATGATCGCGAATCAGACATGATAGAGAACAACTATATTATACATTAATAATTAAAACATACAAGCCCCTTTACAGTGGCATTTGGTTGATTGTGCAGTTTTTTGAGGCGTGCTTGTAAGTAATCAGCGATGCCATTTGCCGCCTCAAGCGCGATTATTGCAATAAATAGCCATCAGTGCGAAGTTTTATGATTGACAAAAGCACTCCGTTGCGGTAAAATAAAATGCGAGTTTTCATGGGGGTGTGGCTCAGTTGGGAGAGCGCCTGCTTCGCATGCAGGAGGCCAGGGGTTCGAATCCCCTCATCTCCACCAAAGATAAAACCTCGTATGTTACCATCATACGGGGTTTTTCTTTACGTAAAAGCAGTAAGTATAACGCAATACTAAAAAAGACTGTACATATCGTAACCGCCTATCGATCTAAAAATATATCGGCCCGGCAAACTCCAGATGCTAATGCCCCTGGAATACACGTCCAAGACGAAAATGCCGAAACCGATAATTTTAATATAGCACAAGGCGGCACAGAAATCAATAGAGAGCAGGGCCAAGGCAGCAGCCGTATCAGCAATAAAGCAGAGGATATTGCTGATGATTCTCTGGTATTGCCAACAGCCACCACTCCTGCTATGAGCGGGAGGGAATACAAACAGCGGCAGGCAGCGCAAAATGCTGCAGCGGCGGCAAGTAGGCAAACGCAGCCGATAACCGCGGCAGATATAGAAAGAGCCAACCAGCTTATAGAGCGGGAAATGGCAGCGGAAGAGGCGGAAGCGGATGCTTTGGGCACAGATAATTTTTTGACCGGTGAGCTGGCGGAGCGTGCTGCCGGTGGTATTATTGGCAGCACTACTGATAGCGCTGATACGGGATATGATATCGGTGAAGAAATAGGCGATGTTGGCTTTGGCGAGGGAGCGGTCGATAATCTGCCGGAGCAAGATCTGGCGGAGCGTTTCCGCAATAAGCAGCAGCAAGGGCAGAAGATAACAGCGCCCAATGAGAGCGCTAAACTAAAAATGCTGCGCAATCAGCTGCGCAACAAAGGGATCCGTGATGTTCGCGTTGAGGATCTGCCGGACGGCGAGCGCGGCTATTATGACCCTGTAACCAATGAGATAGTGGTTTCATCTAAGCTAACCGATGAGGAAGCGTTTAATTTTGCGATGGGGCATGAGGTGGTGCATCATGCAGTTAGAGCTGATGAAGATTTGGTAGATGATGTGATCAGCTCGATGCGCGCTGATGGCATAGACGTTGACGCGAGAATCGCGGCGGTGATAGCCAGATACCGCCGTCATGCGGCTGCCAGGGGAGAAGACCCTAGCAAAATAGATGAGCGCTACGCCATGGAAGAAGTGGTGGCGGACTATATCGGCGAGATCTGCCGTAATGACGCCTATTTGCAGCGGCTGGCCAATGACCAGCCTAATCTGCTGGTACGGATTCTGCGGCTGTTGGCAGAGCTGCTGGATAATCTGGGGAGAAGCAGGGAAGAGATCAACAAAGCCAGGGAGTACGAGGCGACGATCAGCCGGGTGCAGGAAGCTCTGGTCAAGGCTGGACATGAGGAGATGATTGAAGGAGAGCGGCGGTATAGCATTGATGAAAATTATGAACAAGATATCGATGATTGGAATAAGCGAGGGCAACCGGATGGAGAGATTTTTGTTTTAGGCCCTACTGGTGAAGTATTGCAAGGCTTAGGAGCCATGGAACAGGATATCTTTTTACGTAGTGAAAAGATTAATAATAGATTACAAAAGCATCCGGAAATAAGCTTAACGGAAATCAAACGGATTCCGGAGATTTTAGACGATCCAATATTAATAATCAAAAGCAGAAATGCAAGACGTGGTGGTAGACAAAATACTCGTCTGGTTTTATTTGGATCTGTGCGGGCACGTAATGGACAGCCGGTATTGGTGGTGTTAGATTTACGACCAGTAGAGAATGGGCTTGCCATTAATGATATGCAAAAGGTTAATAGTGCTTATGCCAGAAAAAATGTTATGAATTATTTGAGTGGAAGCTATGTGTTACATG
>CALXQC010000016.1 GCA_944390435.1 uncultured Clostridia bacterium | reverse complement strand
CCCATACTAATTCCATAAGCATTTCATAGGTAAATACCCGCTTCGGATTTAAGATAAGCAGCGAGAAGATTTCAAATTCCTTGACGGTCAATTCTATCGGCTGCTCCCGGATTGTAACAAGTCTTTTGCATAGCGAATAAATTGTGCGAACATGTACGCTCAAAATTTGGGCACATTCTTCGGCTTTGTAGGTTGCTTTTTGAACAGTGTTTTCGGCCATAAAATTATCTCCTTGATAATCGCTACCTCCTGTGCTAATATATATGATAGCAGTTGGGGCAGCTAATTTTCCTGCTAATCGTTTATAGCGTATATGTCAGATTATTGAGTGCGAACGCACAAATTGAGTGCAGATAGGCACTTGTAATGATGACACATAAGCGGTGTTTTCAACGTCAGTGCGCTATAAGACAGATGGCCTTCTGCCTTGGTAAGGATGAGGTCCCCAGTTCGAATCTGGGTATCAGCTCCATTACGCCGCGGATCAGTCCGCGGCGTTTTTTTATGCCTGCCAGGAGGCTGCCGCTGAAAAGAAAACATCCCCCGTGCTTGCTGCACGGGGGATGTCGGTTTGTCCGCAGGGTTACTGCGCCTCCAGCGGTGCGGTAATCGGCTTGATCTCTTTATGATAGACGCGGTAGAGGAAGAAGGCGGAGAGGCAGACCGCCACTACTTCGGCGATGGGGAAAGCCCACCAGATCGCCGACAGCTCGCCGGTGCGCGAGAGCAGATAGGCTACCGGCACCAGCACCACCAGCTGACGCACTACCGAAACTACCAGGCCCATAAATCCATGGCCCAATGCCTGGCATATCGAGAGGGTGATGATGGAGAAACCGGCGAAGATGAAGCTGAGGCTGATCGTTCGGAGCGCCGGCACACCGATATCAAGCATGGTCTGGGACGCTTCAAAAAAGCCCAGCAGCTGAACAGGGAAGATCCAGAAGATCGCCAGTCCGATCAGCATCAGCGCTACCGCATAACAAATGCTGAGCTTGATCGTTTTGATGATGCGGTTTTTCTTGCGCGCACCGAAATTGTAGGCGACAATCGGCACCATGCCGTTGTTGAAGCCAAAGGTCGGCATGAAGATAAAGCTCTGCAGCCGGAAATACGCGCCGAAAACCGCGGTGGCGGTAGTGGTGAAGGCGATTAAGATCTTATTGATCAGGAAGGTCATCACTGAGCCGATCGAGGCCATGATGATCGAAGGCAGACCCACGGAGTAGATTTTTTTGATGATCTGCTTCGAGGGACGGAAGCCCTTAGGCGAGATATCGATTTCCTTATTCTTTTTGACATTGATGATGACGGCGATGATGGCGGCGATGATCTGGCCGACTACTGTAGCGATAGCTGCGCCGGCCACGCCCATCGCCGGCAGGCCGAACCAGCCGAAGATGAGGATCGGGTCGAGAATGATATTGAGCACTGCGCCGATCATCTGCGTCAGCATCGACAATACTGTTCGTCCGGTGGACTGGAGCAGCTTCTCCATGGTGATCTCGATGAAGAGGCCGAAGGAGCAGATACAGCAGATGCTCAGATACTGAGTGCCGTAGTCGACGATTTCCATCACATCGGTTTGCCAGAGGAAGAACTGGCGGGAGAGGAAGATGCCGAGGATAGCAAAGACGGCAAAGCCGCAGATCGCCAGAAAAATACCGTTTTTGGCAGTCTTGTTGGCGCGCTCGAAATTCTTTTCGCCCAGGCTTTTGGAAAGCAGGGCATTGATACCGACGCCGGTACCGGTGGCAACGGCGATCATCAGCGTCTGCGCCGGGAAAGCCAGAGAGAGCGCGGTGAAGGCGTTCTCGTTGATCTGCGCCACGAAGACGCTGTCGACAATATTATACAGCGCCTGCACCAGCATGGAGATCATCATCGGCACGGACATCGACAGCAGCAGCTTATTGATAGGCATAACGCCCATTTTGTTTTCCGGCATCGGCGTTAGCTGCTCGGCGGCTGTTTCGGTTTTCATTTGCTCAGTCTGGCTCATTGGTTCACCTCTTCACCGGTGGCGGCAGCGATGATCAGCCGAACGGCCATATCCAGCCCGATGGTGCTGTTAATCGTCAGATGATAGTTCTGCGCCTTGCCCCAGATTTGATTGGTAAAATACTCGTAATGTGAGGAACGTTCTTTATCCGTTTTTTGGACAAAGGCCTCGATATCGCCGCCGATGGAATAATCGTTCTTCGCGCGGGCGATCCGCTCCTGGAGCGGGGCGTGGACGAATAGCCGCAGGCAGTCTTGCCGTTCGCGGAGGATATAGTCGGCGCAGCGGCCGACGATCACACAGGGACCTTCGCTGGAGACTTTCTTGATAATATCGGTCTCGGCGATATACAGCTGGTCGCTGACCGGTAGATTATTGCTGCTGAAGATCAGGTTATAAAAGAATTTATTGGCTTTATGATGGGTGGCGGAGGAGGAAATATATTCCTCAGACAGACCGGTTTTTTGCGCCGCCAAATGGATCAGCTCTTTGTCATAAAAGGCGATCCCGAGCTGTTCGGCTACCCGCTGGGCAATCAGCCGTCCGCCGGAGCCGTACTCTCTGCCGATGGTGATGATAGGATATTTCACGAACAATGCCTCCCTTAGCGCATAGACGCTCAAACAAAAATACTCTCTGCGGCTGGCAGCTTGAAACAGCTCAGCGAGAGGTTTACAAAATATGATATAATGCCGGAGTTTTTTTGTCAAGCAGCAGCGGAGAAATTTTCCGTTTTTTCTCTCTCCTGGCCCCAGCAACCGGCGGCAGGTTCTTTTTTGCACCGCATAGCCATATATTATGGCATAAGCCTGTTCGGGAGGCGGAGATATGCAGGAATATATCCAAAAGCGGGTCATGGAGATCAGTCATTATATTATTGAAAGTTCAGCTACGGTGCGGCAGACAGCTTCGGTTTTCGGCGTCAGCAAATCGACCGTACATAAAGATGTAACCGAGCGCTTGCCGCTGCTCAATGATGTCATCGCCGCCAAGGTGCGGCATATTTTGGATAATAACAAAGCCGAGCGGCATCTGCGCGGTGGCGAAGCTACCAAGCGTAAATATTTGGAGCTGCGCGAAGAAGACGCTTGATCATAAACGCTTGTCCCGCGGCATATAGATATGGCAAACAGCCTCCGGGGAGGTATCAAGATGGGTAGCATCAATGATTATCTGCGCCGCCGCCGTCCTGCCGACGGTCAGCCGCGCGCCCAGCGGATCAGAAACCGGCTGCTGGGGCAGATTTCGCTGTCGCTGATTTTGTTTCTGATTGTCGCCGCGTCGATTCAGGCGGATAATTTTTTGGGCGATTCGGCGCGCTATGTGGCTGGGGAAGGCGTTGCCGCTTCTTCCAGCTGGATTGATTTTAATGCGGAAGACGCCGCTCCGGCGGCTGATTCCACGCCGGTAGAGAATGTCTTTCCCGCCGATGACAGTGCGCCGCCGGATTTCACCGCGCCGGCCTCCGGCATTGTCGTGACGGATATTGCCGTTGAGGCGGGTGGCTTCGCCACTGAGCAGGGGATTTTGATTCAGGGTAATGCCGGCCAGTCGGTCAAGGCAGCTGCCGCAGGCACTGTTTCCGCCGTCGGCGAAGGCCCGCAGGGGCTGACGATGGAGATCGCTCATAGCGGCGGCTTTACCAGCATTTATCAGGGGCTATCTGAGCTGGAGGTTCAGGAAGGCTCGGCAGTGCGTACCGGTGATATTATCGGCGTCACTTCTTCCGGCGAGCTGACCTTCAGCCTGCTGCTCAATGGCGCAGAAGTGGATCCGTTGGCTTATTTGTTTGAATAGGCAGCGGAAATTTTCGCTCTCTGGCTATGGTAAATGATGCAAAAATGCCTTAAATATGCTATGATAAATTATCTCAGGCAATGTTTTATCTGCGCCGGTGATTAATATTTAAGGAGTTTGCATCATGGAAGATTTATTGACAGCGCTGCACAGCGGCCGGACGCTGCTGCTGGACGGAGGCATGGGCAGCTTGATGCAGCAGCTGGGCGGCTCGATGAAAAGCAGCGAAAACAATCTGCTGCATCCGCAAATCGTCGCGGCTGCGCATCGCCAATATCTGGCGGCAGGCAGTGACGCGATCATCAGCAATACTTTCTCGCTCAACGGCATTTACGCCGCTAAGCAGGGATTAACCCCGCAGGAGAGCGAGCGTTCGCTGCACGCGGCGATGGAAATCGCCTGCGAGGCGGCGGCCGGGGAGCATTATCTGCTGGCGGATCTGGGACCCAGCGGCGAGCTGCTGGCGCCCTTCGGCACCGGGGACAAGGAGGAATATTACCGCGCTTACCGCTCCCAGGCGGAGCTGATGGCCGAATATGCGGTCGATGCCTTTATCATCGAGACCGTGATCGATCTCAACGAGGCGCTGATTATTCTGCGTGCCTGCCGCGACGCCGCGCCGCAGCTGCCGGTGCTGCTGTCACTGACTTTTTCCTCGCTGAAGCGCGGCGGCTGCACGCTGATGGGCAATACTGCGGCGGCGATCGCCGCTCAGGCGGAGGAGCAGGGGGCGGCGGCTGTCGGCGCAAACTGCGGCGACCTGACTCCGGAGCAGTATGCCCAAATCATCGCCGCAATGCGTGAAGCTTGTACGCTGCCGCTGCTGATCCAGCCCAATGCCGGAAAGCCGCATCGTGAAGGGCAGCAAACCGTCTATCCGCTCGGACCGGAAGAATTTGCCTCGCAGATGCAGGCTTGCTATGATGCCGGTGCGCGTCTGCTGGGCGGCTGCTGCGGAACTACGCCTCAGCATATCGCAGCGCTGGCGCAGCGCTTCAAGGGATAAGGCTCATGTGGGCTGTTGGCGGCGGACGGGGCTTAAGCGCAGCGGCGCTGAAATATCTGGCCTGTCTGTCGATGCTTCTCGACCATATCGGCCTGCTGCTGTTTCCGCAGAGCGTGTTGCTGCGCGATCTGGGACGGCTGGCTTTTCCCATTTTCGCCTTTATGCTGGCTAACGGTTATCTGCATACCGCCAATTATTGGCGGTATCTGCTGCGGCTGGTCTTGTTTGCCGCCGGATTTCAGTGGTTTTTCGCCTGGATTGTTTCGCCGCATTATTTGAATATCTTCGCCACCCTGGCGCTTTCGCTGATCGCGATCCGTTGCGGCGATGAGCTGCGGAGACGTCTGCCCCAAGCTGCCGGACAAGCCGCCTGCCTGGCGGTGGGAGCGCTCTTTTGCCTGATCGGGGAGCTGATCCAGGTGGATTATTATTGGTACGGCGTTGCGCTGAGCTATACGGCCTGGCTGTTTTTTGACCAGCCGAAATTGCTGGCGTTGGCCTGGCTGCTGCTGACGCTGGCGGTCTCCTGGCCGATCGATCTGACACAGATGAGCCAGATTTTCGCGCTGGCGGCGCTGCTGCCGCTGGGCTTGTATAATGGTGAGCGCGGCCGCGGCGGGCGCTGGTTTTTCTATATTTTTTACTGCGCGCATTTGCTGGTTTTGTATTTGCTGCAGCTGTGGCTGTTTTAAGGAGTAGAACAATGGCTAAACAGCGGATCGTGCCGTTTTTTATCCCGATGGAGGGCTGCCCTCACCGCTGCGTTTATTGCGACCAAGTAGCTATCAGCGGCCATAGCCGGCCGCCGCTTGCGGCGGAGATTGCCGCCGCTTTAGCTGATCTGCCGCCTGATCCGCAGGCGGAGGCGGCTTTTTACGGCGGCAGCTTCACCTGCCTGCCGCTGGAATCCCAACGGAGCTATTTGCAGGCGGCAGCCCCGGCTTTAGCGGCAGGACGCATCGGCGGGCTGCGGATCTCGACCC
>CALXQC010000015.1 GCA_944390435.1 uncultured Clostridia bacterium | reverse complement strand
AAAATGCGGAAATCATCAGCCGCCGGATGAAGGGTGGCGAAGCGCCGGACCGTTTCATCGCTGTAAGTAATGCCGTCGGGATTGCTGTACATCGGTACACACCAAATACCTTTGATTTTGGCGTCATTAGCTACTAATTGCTCTACAATATCCATATCCGGCCCGGATTCTGTCATTGGTAAGGAAATCATCTCAATACCAAAGCTCTGGGTGACCAGGAAATGGCGGTCATAGCCAGGGGTGGGGCAGAGAAATTTGATCTGCCCTTGCTGACTCCACGGAGTAGCGCCCGGCAATACGCCATGAAGATAAGCGCGGCAAATAGTGTCGTACATCATATTCAGGCTGGAACTGCCGCCGACAATCACATTTTCCGCCGGCATACCGAGAATTTCCCCAAAGAGCCGTTTGGCCTCAGGTATACCATCTAGCGGACCGTAATTGCGGGCATCACTGCCATCCTCGCAGATGAAGTCGGTGGGACAATCGTTTACTCCAGCGCAGAGATCCAATTGCTCCGGAGCCGGTTTGCCACGGCTCATATTTAGTTTCAGCCCTTGCTGCTGATATTCTTGATACTCCTGCTTCAAAGAATCGTAAAGCAGCTGCAATTGCTCTTTGTCCATCTCTGCGAACTTCATAAAATCATCTCCTATGGAAATGCCTGAGGCATAATTTGACTAATTGTTAATGTGCTGCGCCGATCAGCTCGGCAATATTTTTTACGCCGTGATCGTCGCACCAGCGATCTAATCCGGATATAATTTGCGGCGCGGCGCATGGGTTATGGAAATTGATCGATCCGATCTGGAAGGCGCTGGCTCCTGCTAATAAAAATTCTACTGCATCTTCAGCAGTGCTAATTCCGCCCATGCCGATGATGGGGATAGAGACAGCCTGAGCTGTTTGCCAGACCATGCGCACGGCCAGCGGTTTGATTGCCGGTCCGCTTAGTCCGCCAAAGCCGTTGGCTAAGAGCGGCCGGCGGGTTTCAATATCGATTATCATGCTGAGAACGGTATTAATCAGCGCCAATATATCAGCGCCAGCTGCTTCGCAGGCTTTCGCTATTTCCGTAATATCAGTGACATTAGGGGTTAGCTTGGCGATCACCGGCAGCTTGGTTTTACTTTTAACTAGAGAGACCACCTGTGCCGCCACCTTGGGATCAACGCCGAAGGACATCCCTCCGGCTTTGACATTGGGGCAGCTGATATTGATTTCTACGGCGGCTAAATTAGCGGCGCTGTCCAGTCTTTCGGCGATAAGGCCATATTCTTCAATGCTATGGCCGGCGATATTGAGAATTACCGCGGTATCAAACTGGCTTAAGAACGGCAGTTCTTTGGTTAATACTGCCTCAATGCCGGGATTTTGCAGCCCGACGCTATTGAGCATACCGCTAGGTGTTTCGGCTATACGTGGCGGAGGGTTTCCCAGACGTGGTTCTAGAGTGGTGCCTTTAACTGCGATCCCGCCCAGCAGGGAGAGATCGAATAACTCGGACATTTCTCGTCCGTAGCCGCAGGTGCCGGAAGCGGTGATCAGGGGGTTTTTCATCTTTAGCCCGCCGATATTGGTCGTCATATTAGTCATGGAAAAACACCTCTTCCGCTGGAAATACCGGACCTTCTTTGCAGACGCGTTTATAGCAGACATGCCCTTGCTGATCTTTAGTTTCACAGACGCAGCCTACGCATACGCCGTAGCCGCAGCCCATTCTTTCTTCTAATGAAACCTGGCAGGGAATATTATTGCTGAGCGCCCATTGCGCCGCTTTGCGCATCATTGGCGTGGGGCCGCAGCTATAAATAATATCATAGCTGGGCTGTGCGCTAAAATACAGATCGACCATGCCTTGCCGGCCCAGGCTGCCGTCTTCAGTAGCGATCATGCACTGGGCCTTTGGCGGAAAATCTTCACGGCAGATGATATGTTCGCTGCTTTTTCCTCCGAGGATAATATCAATTTGCCGGCTGCTGTCCTGTGCCAGCAGCAGCGCCAGCGGCAGCAACGTCGCAATACCGGAACCGCCTCCCACGAGGCAGATATGCTTTGCCTCTGCAGGTACGCTCCAGCCATTGCCTAAAGGCCCAAGGACTTCGATCGTCTCTCCGTCGCGCAGCTTGCTTAGAGCCGCAGTCCCGCGGCCTTTGAGCTGATAGATGACTTTGAGCCGTCCCGAGCCGCTATCAATAGCATTAATTCCCATCGGACGTTTCAGGAATGGGGAATCACCCTCGCTGGGAGTGAGCATCAAAAACTGCCCTGGTATAGCCTCGCGAGCGATCTCCGGAGCTGATAACTCCATGAGGAAGAAATCCGCTTGGCAGCGGATACGCTTATTGGTTAAGATTTTTGCATTGGTTAATAGCATGAGCGTTCCTTCCAGATCTGTAACTTTTAGCGTATTTATTTATTATAACATATCTGCTATTGCTCCGTCTAGAATTCCGCCGCCGCAAATAAGAATTTTGTTGAAGCCCAGCAGTTCAGCTAATCCTATCCAGATTTGCAGCCCCTGTTCGATAATTTCTCCGCGGTGGCAGAGCAGAGGCGAGTACCGGCAACGCTCCTCCAACGACAGCGGTAATAAACATTCCAGCAATTTTTGTAGCTGCTCTTTAGTGATAATCATGCCTTCAATAGCGTCGCGGTCATAAGCGGATAGCCCTGCCAGTACCCCAGCGGTATCAGTAATGGTGCCGCCGATGCCTACCGCAAGTTGGGAATTGCCGCGCGGAGTAAAGCCCTGCGCGAGGATTGTTTGCATTTGTGCAGTGTCCCAGTGATTTCGTTTCATTCTGACTGCACCTATATTAACGCTGGTGCAGATGATATCATCTTCTGAGAATCCATAGATTAATTCTGTCGATGAGCCTCCGACATCTAATACCGGCGTGCCGGGTGCGAAAGCAAGCAGGGAAAGCGCCCCGCGATAGGAAGTCTGCGCTTCTTCAATGCCGCTTAAAATAGCGACCGGAATATCGGTAACCTGCTTGATAGCAGTGAGAAATTCTTGCTGATTGCTGGCGTCACGTACGGCAGAAGTCGCCACTATTTTTATTTTGTCAGCTCCCGCGTCCTGTGCCTGCGAGACGAAGCAGCGGACAGCCGCAGCGGTAGCGTCGATCGCTTCTGAAGTTAGCTGGTTGGCGCCGATAGTGGCGCCTAGCCTGGTGGTTTGAATGAAATTTTCTCTGGCGATAATGCGACGCCCGGCAGTGCGGGCGAGCAATAATTGCACGGTATTGGAACCGATATCGATGGCGGCGAGGGTTGCAGTCATATTCAGTACCTGATTAGTGTTAATAATAAGCCTTAAGCAAGAGAATCGGAAAAAATCGATACACAGAATTATATAAGCAATAAAGGGATTTATCAATATAAAATTTGCCGCCGCCGGTGATATGTTGTCTTTTGTCTTTATTTGATGAAAAGCAGCGGCAAAAACTAGCCGCTGCTTGCTCGAAGTATAAGCCGGGAATGCTTAGAGAACAATAATGGCCTCTCTTTTGGCGCCGACAGAGATATAGGTGATCGGGCAATCCATTGCTTTTTCGATTGCCGCGATATAGTCCCGAGCCTCTTGCGGTAATTCCGCCAGGCTGCGGCAGCCGCTGATATCGCATTTCCATCCAGGAAGGTATTCTATTATTGGTTTGGCTTTATTGAGCTGATCGCCGATGGGGAAATAGTCAATCCGCTGACCATCTACTTCATAGGCGACGCAGACCGGAATTTTGTCCAGATATGATAGCACATCCATTTTGGTTAAGGCCAGTTCATTGGCGCCTTGCATTAAAACGCCGTAGCGTGAGGCGACCACGTCGAAGGGGCCAACCCTTCTGGGACGACCGGTGGCAGCTCCGTATTCGTTGCCGGCTGCCCGTAGCGCTTCGGCTTCCTCGCCGAATTGCTCAGCAGTAAACGGTCCTTCGCCGACGCAGGATGAGTAAGCTTTGATTACGCCGATGACCCGGTCTAATTTCAGATTAGGCACGCCGGCCCCTACCGGAGCATAAGCGGCGATGGTAGAGGAGCTGCTGGTGAAGGGATAAATGCCAAAATCGATATCACGCAGGGCGCCTAGCTGAGCCTCAAACATGATGCGTTTGCCTTCGCTATTGGCCTGGCGCAGATAGGCTCCTGTATCGCAAATATAAGGAACTAGTGGAGCGCCATAGGTGTCCAGCCATTGCATCATCTCGTCGAAAGCAAACGGCTGGCTGTGATAAACGTTTTCGATGGTGAGATTTTTCCATTCCAAAATACCGGATAAACGCTGCTGCAGATAATCGCGCTGCAGCAAATCACCCATTCTCAGCGCTTTTTTAAGATATTTATCACCATAGATCGGACCAATACCGCGTCTGGTGGAGCCGAATTTGGCATCAGCCAGGCGGTCTTCTTCCAGACAGTCCTGAGCTACATTATAAGGCATGCAGATGATGGCCTTATCGCTGATTTTCAGATTGTCTGGGCTGATCGTCACTCCGGCTTCACGGAGACGCGCCATTTCTCCGGCTAAATGCGCCAGATCAATGGCCATGCCATTGCCTAACACGTTGACAACATCGGAACGGAGAATGCCCGAGGGAAGAATATTAAGAATGACTTTGCCGATATCAGTTACTACGGTATGTCCGGCGTTATTGCCCCCTTGATATCTGACAACGATATCTTGGTTTTCCGAGAGCAAGTCTACCATTCTTCCTTTTCCTTCATCACCCCAGTTAATTCCGGTTACAGCAGTTAGCATGGCTAGATCCTCCTTGAATTGCGAGTAATAAAACATATATATATTAGCGGCCTGGAACGTCATTTCCTTTGTCAGCCGTCCTTTTTCTCCGATTATTTACCGGAAAGGCATATTTCTCTTTAGCCGGAGCATAGGCTGGGGTATGAGCGCTGCCATGTTCTCAGGAGATATTATGACAATATATTACGATGGTCAAGAGTATCAGCAATTTTTGCAGCAATATACCGGGCGCGGCGATTTGAAAATTCATTGTCTGCAGATAGGCGGAACCTTGCCGGTAGCAGGCGCCAGCGTCACTGTCCGCAAAATTATCGGCGATGATATAATAAAAATAGGGGAAGGGGTTACTGATATGAGCGGCATTGTTGAATTTGTAGATTTGCCATGCCGGGAAGCCGCAGCATCGTTACAGCCTAATGCTGTGCCCTATGCGGGAATTGTATATGAGATTACGCTTAGCCATCCCCAGTTAGGCGTAATCTATGATCAGGCGGCTATTTTTGACGATGTGACCACCGTGTGCCGTGAATTTTACCAGCCGGCCGCCGCGGCCAGCGAATAGGTATGTATCATCCATGATTGCCGAAAGGAGGACGGAGTGTCAATGGTTCTTGTCATTCCGGAGACAATTACAGTTCATTTGGGCGCTCCCAATGCGGAAGCGGAGAATGTAACGGTACCGTTTATCGATTATATCAAAAACGTAGCCTCCGGTGAAATTTATCCCACCTGGCCGGATGCTGCCATCAGAGCGAATATTTATGCCCAAATTACTTTCGCCCTTAATCGTATTTATAATGAGTGGTATCCCAGCCAAGGATATGATTTTGATATTACTTCTATTACCCAATACGATCAGACATATGCGCCAGGGCGGGAAATTTTTGCTAATATTTCGGCTATTGTCGATGAGATTTTTAACAGTTATGTAGTGCTCTCTGGCAGCGTTGCGCCGTATTTTACCGCCTATTGCAATGGCACAACTACAGTTTGCGCCGGACTTTCGCAATGGGGAACCGTCGAGTTGGCCGGTCAAGGACTGGATGCTTTGGCGATCTTGCGTTACTATTACGGCCCTAATATCGAATTAGTAGAAGATGCGCCGACCGGAGAGAAATTGCCTTCTTACCCTGGCTTCCCGCTGGAGATGGGCAATATTAGCGAAGAAGTGCATATTATTCAACGGCAACTTAATCGGATCAGCGAAAATTTTCCTGCTATTCCGGTTATTGCTGAGGAGGACGGCATATTTGATGCCGAGACCGAGGCTGCAGTGATCGCTTTCCAGGAAATTTTTGATTTACCGGCGACTGGAATAATAGATAAAGCGACATGGTATTCGATCAAAAGACGCTATATCGCAGTTAAACGTCTTTGTGAGCTGCTCAACGAAGGGCTGACTATCTCGGAGATAGAGCGTATTTTTCCTGCAGCATTGCGGGAAGGCGATACTGATCCCGGAGTACGTGCGCTGCAATATTTTTTGGCTTTTATCGCTTATTTTGACCGCAATTATCCGGATGTGGCAATCAGCGGTAATTTTGATGCGGCCACTGCTGATACAGTACGGTATTTTCAGGAGCAAAATGCTTTGCCTGTCAACGGCATTGTTGACCGCATTACCTGGCAGCATTTGGTTGATGAGTACAACGCGTTGTTGGCGCAGCTACCGCCCGAATACCAGCAATATGCTTCTTTGATCTATCCGGGATATTTTTTGACTTTAGGAGAAACGGCGCCGGCAGTAGCGACTCTGCAGGAGGCGATTAATAATATCTCCGCCAGCGATGATGCTGTTCCTAGCTTAGCCGTCACCGGCGTCTATGACGCAGCTACCGAGGAAGCGGTGAAAGTTCTGCAATGGCAGGAAGGGCTTCCGGCTAATGGCGCGACCGGCCCAATTTTATGGAAGGCAGTTATGAGCCGCGGTATGACGAAAAACTCCCCGGATGTCCTGTCGGAAACATCTGCGGCGAGCGGATAAAGAAAACCAGGCTAGCAAGCTCTAGCCTGGTTTTTTGATCTGTGCTGCTGCATGGAGCGATGAGCATTTATTCTTTGGGTTGCGGCGGATTTTTGACATGATCCTTGATCGCCTGAAAGCTCTCTGTGCTGATGACATGCTCGATGCGGCAGGCGTCCTCGGCGGCGGTTTTTTCGTCAACCCCTAATGCCATGAGCCAGTTGCTGAGCAGGGTATGGCGCTCGTAAATGGTTTCGGCAATTTTCCGTCCTTGATCGAGCAGGGTGATGCAGCCGCTATCATCGACATCAATATAGCCGTGTGCGCGGAGGTTTTTCATCGCCACGCTGACGCTGGGTTTGGAAAAACCTAATTCTGTTGCGATGTCTATGGAGCGTACCGAGCCGTTTTTCTTGCTCAGTATGAGAATAGTTTCGAGGTAATTTTCCGCTGATTCATGAATCTGCATATGGCTGCTCCCTTATTGTAGAATATTCCCGCATAAGCGGCCGGTATTAAAACGATGAGTGTTTGACCGCATTATAGCATAATATTGTGAAAAAAACAAGCTAGAATACTCTTGACAAACGAGTTAGCGTATGCTAACCTATTTGTAGTTAGGAAAGGCTAACTGGGCGAAGTTGTATTTTAATACTATTAGGAGCAAAGGAGAATGGTTATGCCTTTGACAATGGCTAGAACTGGCGATATTAATTCTATTAAAAAAGTCGGCGGTAAAGATGATACTAAACGCTTTTTAGAATCTTTGGGTTTCGTCGCCGGAAGCCCGGTAACTTTGATTTCCGCTAATCAAGGTAATTTAATTGTTAGCATCAAAGAATCGCGGATTGCGATCAGCAAAGAGATGGCTAATAAAATTTTTGTATAGAAGGAGTATGCTGAGCATGAAAACATTGAAAAATGTTGCTTGCGGCAAAACGGTTAGTGTGGTCAAGCTGCATGGCGACGGCGCTGTCAGAAGGAGAATTATGGATATGGGGCTGACCAAAGGCACTGAGCTCTATGTCCGTAAAGTTGCGCCTCTTGGTGATCCCATCGAGATTAAGGTTCGCGGCTATGAGCTGTCGATTAGAAAATCCGATGCGGAAATGATTGAGGTGGAGTAGTGCTATTAAGTAAAGCCAATGAGTGTTGCACTCATAATTTTTTGGCCATGAGTTAGTTTCAACTAACTAAAACAATTGGGAGGAAGATTTATGACTGTCACAATAGCTTTAGCCGGCAACCCCAATAGCGGTAAAACAACGCTGTTTAACGCTTTGACCGGCGCGAATCAGCGCGTTGGCAACTGGCCTGGGGTCACGGTAGAAAAGAAAGAAGGACATATTAAAAAGCATAAGGATGCGCTGGTGGTTGACCTGCCGGGTATTTATTCTTTGTCTCCATATACCCTGGAAGAGGTTATCGCCAGAAATTATTTGCTGACGGAAAAGCCGGACGTGATTTTGAATATTGTCGACGGCAGCAATATTGAGCGCAATCTTTATTTGACTACGCAGCTGCTGGAACTAGGTATTCCTGTAGTCGTAGCTGTTAATATGATGGATATCGTGAAAAAGAACGGCGATAAGGTCGATTTGGCCAAGCTGGAGCAGCAGCTTGGCTGTCCAGTGGCGCCGATCTCCGCCTTGAAGGGCACCGGTATAGATGCTGTGGCTCAGACGGCTATTGCTTTGGCCGGCAGCAAATTCACGGCACCGCAGCATCGCTTCTCCGCCAATGTAGAGGCCGCCTTGACCGAGATTGAGCGTCTGCTACCAGAAGAGATTGCAGCGGAGCAGCGCCGTTTTTATGCGATTAAGTTTTTTGAGCGCGATGAAAAAATTCTCGCCCAGTACCCGCTTTCTCCGAATATGGAGGCTGTTATCAAAGAAATGGAAGAGCAGCTGGACGATGATGCGGAAAGCATCATTACTAATGAGCGCTATACCTATATTTCTTCGATTATCAAAACTTTTTATGTCCGCCATACCCGCGGCTTGACGCTTTCCGATAAAATTGACCGCATTGTCACCAACAGATGGGCGGCTTTGCCAATTTTCGTGGTGATCATGGCAATTGTCTATTATGTCTCAGTCACTACTGTCGGTACTTGGGTTACTGACTGGACCAATGATGTTTTATTTGGCGAGATCGTTCCGGGCGCTATCGGCAGTGTGCTTGAGGCAGCTGCGGCCCCCGCTTGGCTGAGCAGCTTGATTCTTGACGGTATAGTTGCCGGCGTTGGCGCAGTGCTTGGCTTCGTGCCGCAGATTTTGGTTCTGTTTATTTTCCTCGGCTTCCTGGAAGGCTGCGGCTACATGGCCAGGGTAGCTTTTATCATGGACCGGATTTTCCGACGTTTCGGCCTCTCCGGCAAATCTTTCATCCCGATGCTGGTGGCTACTGGTTGCGGTGTTCCCGGCATCATGGCCTCCCGTACTATCGAGAGCGAACGCGACCGGCGGATGACGGTTATGACCACTACCTTTATGCCGTGCAGCGCTAAACTGCCGATTATCGCCATGATTTCCGGCGCACTCTTTGATAACGCTTGGTGGGTGGCTGTCAGCGCATACTTTATCGGTATCGCCGCAGTAGTTGTTTCCGGCATTATTTTGAAGAAAACCAAACGTTTTGCCGGAGATCCCGCTCCCTTTGTTATGGAGCTTCCTGCCTACCACCTGCCTCCTGTCGGCCATGTGCTACGCAGTATGTGGGAACGCGGTTGGTCCTTCATCAAGCGTGCCGGTACGGTTATCTTCCTGGCCACTATTGTGATTTGGTTCTTGCAGGGCTTTGGTGTGGAAAATGGCGCCTTTACTATGGTCGGCGATATTAATAACAGCTTGCTTGCGGTGATCGGAACTGCCCTGGCTTGGATTTTCATCCCGCTCGGTTTCGGTACCTGGCAGGCGACTGTCGCCACTTTCACCGGTCTAGTCGCTAAAGAAACTGTGGTCGCTACTTTAGGTATTCTCTACGGCTTTGCTACGGTAGCGGAAGATGGAGCAGAGTTCTGGGGGCTGTTTGCCATGGACTTCACCGGATTGGCTGCTTACTCATTCCTGATTTTCAACTTGCTGTGCGCGCCGTGCTTTGCGGCAATCGGCGCTATCCGCCGGGAAATGAACAACCGCCGCTGGACTTGGTTCGCTATCGGCTATCAAACCGGCTTAGCCTATGTTGTGGCGCTGTGCGTTTATCAGATTGGTTCGCTGTTTGCCACCGGAGTGTTCACCGTCGGTACTGCGGTTGGGATTATCTTGGCAGCTGTATTGATTTACCTGTTGTTCCGTCCCAGTTACGAGCAGCGGATGCTGAAGCGTAACGCCAAAGCTCAGTCTGTGGCTTAAATTATAGGAGGTGGCTGTCTGATGCTGGCCTTTTTGAGCGAAAATTGGGCGACATTACTTATTTGTTTGGTGTTGCTGGTTGTGGTTGTGCTGGTTGTCCGTAAAATCGTTCATGATAAAAAGAAGGGCAGCTGCTGCAGCTGCGGCTGCCAAAGCTGCGCCCATGCCGGATGTTGTCATGCTCATAGCGAGAATGCTGAGCACCGCTAAGCGATAGCTGCCATTAGTTGTTAGCTGAACTTTATCCCAAAACACGTCTGCTGATAGGCAGGCGTGTTTTGGCAGCTGGGGAACAAATCAGCAGCCGCAGCGTCTAATTAAATAACAGCGCTCGAAAGTATAATCACTGTTCGTTATAATCTAATGAGGCGCTGACAAGGAGGGAAGAGCGATGAAACGTTATTTGCTGATGATGTTGATGGTGTTTGCTTTAGCATTGGGCCTAAGCGCCTGCGCTAATGATTCTGCTGATCCCAGCGGAGGCTTGCAGCAGCCGGACGGAGAGATTTATTATGCGAAAATAATCGCTGTAGATGGCGATACTATCACTTTTGTCAATGCCGACGAGATGGCCGGTTCTGCAGATCTGCTGCGTAATTCTGTGGCGGACGCGCTGATTACTGATTCGGAGCATAATGCCCTGACGGTTGCTGATCTTGCCCCGGGAATGCTGGTGGAGATCGGCTTTGGCGGCCAAATTATGGAGAGCTATCCTGCGCAGTTGGATGTTATCGATACTGTCATGGTAATGGGGCAGGGCGATGATTTGGTAGGATTTTATTTGGATATGCTGAACGATTTATGGGAAGTGGATCCTGCTTTGAATAGCGATATTAGCGTCATTGCTTTTGATCTGTCGGCAACCGGCAATCTGAGCGCAGCGGAGAAATCTGCATTGGTATGGCTGATGGGCGAAGATAAAGGATTGGAAACTGTCACCGGCACTTTTGATGAGTTGGCCGAAGCCGGTTATATTGATGCGGAAAATCTCTTATTTGAAGACGGAATCTTGCTCAGCATTGTGACCGGTGAAATCAATGAGGATAGCTTCCACTTCGATGCGGAAAAATGGGCCAGCGGTTTGGGAGCCTATTTCTTTATGGATTGCACCGCCGTCAACGAGGATGGCGAATGGACTTATACGGTTGGCGCAGAGGCTATATCCTAAAAGGATGATCTGAGCTGAGCCGATTTGATAATAAAAAGAGATAGCTAGAGCTATCTCTTTTTATTATGCTGATTTTACCGTCAGATAAGGGCCGCTGTTTAGGCTTTGCCGTTGCAGCCCAGAACATTGATGATTTTATGCATCACCATTTGTTTGATATTTTCTCTGGCAGGCCCCAGGTATTGGCGGGGATCGAAATGATCTGGATGTTCGTTTAGATATTTGCGTACTGTTCCGGTCATGGCCAGGCGAAGATCAGAATCGATATTGATCTTGCAGACTGCCATTTTCGCAGCTTGCCGCAGCATATCTTCAGGAACGCCGATAGCATCGGGCATTGCGCCGCCGTTTTCATTGATCATCTGTACATATTCCGGCATTACTGAAGAAGCGCCGTGGAGAACAATCGGGAAGTTGGGTAGCCGTTTGCCCACTTCTTCAAGAATATCGAAACGCAGCTGAGGTTTGGTGCCGGGCTTGAATTTATAAGCGCCGTGGCTGGTGCCGATAGCGATTGCC
>CALXQC010000014.1 GCA_944390435.1 uncultured Clostridia bacterium | reverse complement strand
GAGGAAGGGAATCCCCTCCCTGCCGCCGAGAATTATGCCGGCTCCGAACAGCAGCTGGAGGCAAAATTGGCGGAGATTCTTGCTGCAATCAAAGGAGCCGGGCAGGTAAGCGTGGCGATAACTTTCGAGCAGGGGCCGGAATACGTTTACGCCCGGGAGAACAGCGAAAAGCAATCAGCCGAAGCCAATGAAAGCAGCAGCTCTCTCGTCCAGGTGGACGACAGCCCGGTGCTGCTCAAGCAGCGCCTTCCGGAGGTCAAGGGCGTAGTGATCGTAGCGGAAGGGGCAGGAGATGCTCTGGTCAAGGAGCAGCTCTATCAGGCGGCCAAAAGCCTGCTAGGCGTCACAGCCGCCCAGATCGCCGTCATTGAGGGGCAGCCTCCGGCAGCATCTGCCGGCAGCACGGCGGAAACACAGTAGGATCCGCTGCGGCGCAGCATTTGGCAGTTATAAAATACCAAGCCCATCAAAGCTCAATCGAAGGAGGAAAGACACCATGAATATCAATCGCTTTCGTAGCCGTCAAGGACAGCAGACTAATCGCAATTATCCCAAAATGATTTTTACCGTCTTTATCGTTTTCTGCATCGGGGTCTTAGTCTGGGATATCGGGCGCAACGGCTGGCCCGCCGGCATGGATGAGCTTCCGGCAACCGCCGGGCTGGACGCTGCCGGAGAGCCTGATAAAGACAGCGCGCCGGCAGAGCAAACAGATTCCAGCGATCAGCTCTCGCCGGAACAAGAAACAGCGGCCGCCTTTGCCCAGCTGCGGCTGGAACGGGAGGAGGCCCGCGGCGAGGAGCTGGCGCTACTGGAACGGATTATCAGCGATGAGCATACTTCCACCGCAGCCCTAGCCGATGCTGAGGAGAGGCGGATCGCTATCGCGGCGGATATGGAAAACGAGATTACCGCCGAGAGCCTGCTGGCTGCCAAGGGCTACGGGGAAACGGTAGTAATGATCGGAGCAGAGCAGACCACCGTGATCGTTGATCTGGAAATCGATGCCCAGGATGCAGCCGTCATCGCGGAAATCGTGGATAAAGCCAGCGGCTGTGGTTTTGCAAACGTAGTTATTGTAAAAAGATCGCTTATTTGATATAATAACAATATCTAAGCATCAATGGCTAATGAATGATTGAAAAGCGGAATATTTTTACTTATTCCAACTGTTTACACCATCTAAGGAAATCCCAAAATTTAATCAAGGAGGACGAAACAATGAGCGTAGAAGCTGAAGAAAGAGTTGCTGAAAATACTATCGAAGGCACTAGCGCCGGAACGGTTAAAATCGCCTCGGATGTTGTTGCCACCATCGCCGGTTTAGCGGCAGCGGAAGTCAAAGGCATCGCCGGCATGAGCGGCGGTGTTGTCGGCGGCATCGCAGAAATGCTCGGCCGCAAAAATCTTACCAAAGGCGTAAAAGTCGAGATCCAGGATCAAGACGCGATCATCGATATTTTTACTATCGTCGAATACGGCGTAGCTATCGCTGATGTGGCTAAGGAAGTGCAGAAAGTCGTCAAGAGCTCTGTTGAGACGATGACCGGCCTAAATTGCCCGACCGTCAATATCCATATTCAGGGCGTCACTTTCCCCGCCGGCTATCCGAACAGCAACAAAGCAAGTGAGGAATAATTCCTCACTTGTCTTTTGATTACAGATAAGGAGGTAAACCCGATGTCTGCATTGCGCAGGGTTTTACTGGCGCTGTGGGGTTTGGTCTGCGCGGCGGCGGCAGTTCTGACAGCGGTGATGCTGGTCAATTCTTCCGTGGCCGAAAGCGTGATCAACTTCCTCGATAAATGCTTCCTCTACAACATGAGACAAGCCTTCCTCGCGGAAAGCGGTATTTGGCTGGCGATTGTCATCGGCCTGGTCCTGTTGGCGCTGGGTATTTTCTGCGTCGTAGTAGCGCTGATGCCCAAGGCTTCCGAGAAAAAGCTGCGCGTCGCCACTGTCGAAGGCGGAGCGGTCGATATCGGCCTGACTGCGCTGTACAATATCGTCAAAAGAGCCGCTTCCACCACCACCGGGGTCAAATCGGTGCAGCCGGAGCTGCAAGTCAAGAACAACGGCCTGCATGTAGCGCTGAATATCACGCTCGATAATGATCATTCCGTACCCGAAGTCGGCAATATCGTTAGCGCTGAAGTCAAAAATCAATTGGAGTCCATGGCCGGCATCGTCCCGGCAGACGTACGGGTCGTGGTCACCGAGGTCACCGAACAAAAGGAAGAAGGTGTGACCATTGGCAACTGATAAGCAATTACAGGATTTTTGGCGCAATCATAAGTGGTCGATCATTCTGGCTGTCTGCGGCCTCTTTTTCGCTATCTTAGCTATCGAATATTCTTTTCTCAAGGCGATCTTTATCTTTATCTGCATCGGCCTGGGAATCTGGTTGGGACGTTTTCTGGATAAAAAAACCAACCTCAGAAAATCACTAGAGGACTTCTTCAGAAATGACTGAGACTGGAAAAATCCGTACCTTCCCTATACCGCAGCCAGAGGACAAGCCGGCAAAAGCCCGCTCAAAAGCAGTTAAAAGCAGCCCTGCTCCGCCGGAGCTCAGCGAGGAAGAGCTGGCGCAAAAATTCGCCGTCATGAACGATGAGGATTACCGCGATCTTGCCGCCTCGCCACGCCGCCGGGCCCGAGAGGCTGCCCTGCTGCTCTCCTTCCAGATGGATATGGGCGGAGAAAGCTGGGACTTGGCCGCTACCGTTCTGACCGATATTGGCCTGAGCGAGTCGGGAGCGCAATTCGCCCTGCTGCTGGCGCAAAATGCCGCGGCTCAGCAGGAGCGCTGCGATCAGCTGATCAATAAATATGCCCGTGACTGGACTGTGGAGCGTTTCGCAGCTATCGACCGCAATATTCTGCGGCTCGCCATCGCGGAGCTATTAGCAGATTCGCAGGGCAAAAACGCTACGATCATCATTAACGAAGCGATTGAGCTGGCGAAAAAATTCGGCGATGAAAACAGCGGTTCCCTGATCAACGGCATTCTTGATGCTATCCGGATCAAAGAATTTACCGCTGCGGAGGACGCTCAGCAATGATTTTAGGTATCGATACCAGCTGCTATACTACTTCAGTAGCATTAATGGATCAACAAGGCCGTCTCATATCTGATATGAGACGGCTTTTATCCGTAGAGCACGGTGCGCGAGGCCTGCGTCAAAGCGATGCGGTTTATGCCCATAACCAAAATTTGCCGCAGCTGCTGGCAGAGCTGTTCCGCGAGCACTCCGCCAAGCAGCTGAAAGCGATCGCCGTCTCCTGCCGCCCACGGCCGCAAGATGATTCCTTTATGCCTGTTTTTACCGCCGGCTGCGGCACAGCACAAATCCTTGCCGCAGCATTGCGCCTGCCATTATTCAGCTTCAGCCATCAGGAAGGCCATCTGGCCGCAGCGCTATGGTCGGCAGGGCTGCATTGGCAGGAACCATTCATTGCACTGCACTTATCCGGCGGTACCGGTGAAATTCTCCTAGTCGAGCCGGGAGCGCAACCATGCTCCCCCTCCCCTGACGGAGAGCAGCGGCTCTACCGGATCTCGATCATCGGCGATACCGATCTGCCTCCGGGCCAATTTGTCGACCGCATCGGTGTAGCGCTGGGTATGAACTTCCCTGCCGGGGCTGAGCTGGACGCCCTGGCTTTGAACGCCAGCTGCCGCGATTTTCGCCTCAGCGGCAGTGTGCGCGACACGCATATCAGCTTTTCCGGCCCAGAATCAGCGGCGCAGCGAGCGGTCAAAGCCGGAGTAGAGCCGGCGCAGATCGCCGCCGCAGTCTTTGATAATATCGGCAAAAGCCTGCTCAAAGCAATCCGTGCCGCTAAGGCAGCCTACGGCCTCGAGCGGGTGCTGCTGATGGGAGGAGTAGCGGCCAGCCAAAATCTGCGGCGCTATCTGGAGTCGGAACAGGTCTGCTTCGCTCAGGCGCGCTATTCATCAGATAATGCAGTAGGAACAGCGGCGCTGGGCGCTTTAGTTTCCGTGAAGAAATAATTGCCATAAAAGCATCTAAATGGCGAATCATCATTGACAAATTCGTCTAATTATCATACAATGAATTGGATGCCTATCAGTGTTTTTTATCTATTACTATAAGGCTCGATGCCACAAAAATTTTTAAGGAGGATAACCATGTTCCCAATCGTCAAAAAACGGGTTTTGAACCCAACAGTGACCTACATGGAGATCTTGGCTCCCCATATCGCCAAGAAGGCCAAACCAGGTCAATTCATTATGCTCCGCATCAATGAAGACGGAGAAAGAATTCCGCTGACTATCGCTGGTTATGACAGAGAAGCCGGCACGGTAACCATCATCTTCCAGAAAGTTGGTTACACTACTTATGCGCTGGACGACCTCAATGAAGGCGACAGTCTGCTCGATTTCGTCGGTCCGCTGGGCGTTCCGTCCGAATTCGAAGGACTGAAAAAAGTCTGCGTTGTCGGCGGCGGCCTGGGTGTCGCTATTGCTTATCCTCAGGCTAAAGCACTGCATGATATGGGCGTAGAAGTCGACTTCATCGTCGGTTTCAAAAACAAAGACCTGATCATCCTCGAGGAAGAATTCACCAATGCCTGCACCAATCTGTTCGTCATGACCGATGACGGCAGCAACGGCCACAAAGGCTTCGTTACCGCCGCGCTCGAAGAACAGCTCAATGCCGGCGTCAAATACGACGCAGTCATCGCCATTGGTCCGCTGATCATGATGAAAGTGGTCTGCGATATGACCAGAGACAAAGGCATCAAGACTATCGTCAGCATGAACCCGATCATGGTAGACGGAACCGGCATGTGCGGCTGCTGCCGCCTGACCGTTGACGGCCAGACCCGCTTCGCCTGCGTTGACGGCCCCGACTTCGACGGTCATTTGGTCGACTTCGATGAAGTCATCGCTCGTTCCCGCATGTATCGTGATGAAGAAGCCGAGAGCATGAAGAAACATGAATGCCGCTTGACCGGAGGTGTAAGATAATGGCCAATATGCGTTTAGATAAAAACCCCATGCCCGAGCAAGAGCCAAATGTCCGCAATAAGAACTTTAAGGAAGTTGCTCTGGGATATACTGCCGAAATGGCTATCGATGAGGCAAAACGTTGCCTGAACTGCAAAAACCAGCCTTGCGTATCCGGCTGCCCGGTTAATGTTCGCATTCCGGAATTCCTCTCTCTGGTAGCAGAGGGCAAATTCCTGGAAGCCGCCGAAGTCGTTAAAAGCACCAACAGCCTGCCGGCTATCTGCGGCCGTGTTTGCCCGCAGGAAACCCAGTGCGAAAAATTCTGCATCCGCGGCAAAAAAGGCGAGCCGGTCGGCATCGGCCGTATCGAGCGCTTTGTTGCCGACTATGCTATGGCTAACAGCAAAGAACAGCCTCAGGTTCCGGCCAAAAACGGCCACAAAGTTGCAGTTATCGGTTCCGGCCCTGCCGGCCTGACCTGCGCTGGCGACCTGGCCAAGAAAGGCTATGACGTCACCATTTTTGAGGCTCTCCATACTGCCGGCGGCGTTCTCGTCTATGGTATTCCGGAATTCCGTCTGCCGAAAGCCCTGGTGCGTGAAGAAATCGCCACCGTCGAGGCCTTAGGCGTCAAGATTATTCCTGATATGGTCATTGGTAAATGCATCACCCTGGACGAGCTGCTGGATGAAGAAGGTTTCGAAGCTGCTTTCATCGGCTCCGGCGCCGGTCTGCCGAACTTCCAGAAAATCCCGGGCGAGAACCTGATGGGCGTTTATTCCGCCAATGAATTCCTCACCCGTATCAACCTGATGAAGGCCTATGATTTCCCGAATCATGATACTCCGATCAAAGTCGGTAAAACCGTAGCCGTCATCGGCGGCGGCAACGTAGCGATGGATGCTGCCCGCTGCGCTAAGAGAATGGGCGCCGAAACCGTCTATATCGTTTACCGTCGTTCCGACGCTGAGCTGCCGGCTCGTGCTGAAGAAGTTCATCACGCTAAAGAGGAAGGCATCATCTTCAAGATGCTGACCAATCCGACCAAGATCCTCGGCGATGAAGAAGGCCGCGTCCGCGCTATGGAAGTCATCGAGATGGAACTCGGCGAGCCTGATGATTCCGGTCGCCGCCGTCCGGTACCGAAAGCCGGCAGTGAATACGAGATGGAAGTTCAGACCGTAGTCGTCGGCATCGGCACCAGCCCGAACCCGCTGATCAAATCCACCACTCCCGGCCTGGAAACCCAGAAATGGGGCGGCATCATCGCTGACGAAGAGACTGGTAAAACCAGCCGCGAAGGCGTTTATGCCGGCGGCGACGCCGTTACCGGCGCTGCTACCGTTATTCTGGCGATGGGCGCCGGCAAGAAGGCCGCCGCTGCGATCGACGAATATATCCAGAATAAATAAGGCTGATTCTGCCTAAAGCAAATAAAAATAAGGCAAAGAAAAAATAGTCCCGTCAATGACGGGACTATTTTTTAGCCCGGGGCCGCAATCAGCCGGAGACAGCGCCGCGGAAAAAAGAACCGGGCAGCGGGCAGCTGTCCGGTTCTTTTCTTATCGGCTAGGCAATGTCGGGCGGTTTAGCCGCGCTTGGCGGCAACCGCGTCGTTGATCACCTTATATAGCTGAATGACCACTGTCGGCAGGAAAGCCAGCAGCACAATCCAGCCGATATGCGTCATCGAGAACTCTGCCACCTGGAACAGATCGCCCAGACCAGGGATAAAGAGTACTGCCGCCAGCAGGCAGACGCCGGCGAAAAAGGCGAGAATAGTCGATTTGTTGGTAGTCAGCCCCAGCTTGAAGATCGACTGGACGCCGCGGCAGTTGAAGCCATGGAACAAACGGGCTAAAGTCAACGTAGCAAAGGCCATCGTCATCGCCAGGTCGGAGCCGGCTGCTTCCAGGCCGATGAAATACGCGCCCATCGTAGCGCAGGCAATCAAAGCGCCGTAGATAAAGATACGTAGCAGCAGATTCTTGGTCAGGATCGGCTCCTTGGGATCGCGCGGCGGCTGCTTGAGCAGATTGCCGGTCGCCGGTTCAACACCGATGGCGATCGCCGGCAGAGAGTCGGTCAGCAGATTGATAAACAGCAAATGCACCGGAGCAAAAGGCACCGGCAGCGCCAAGACCGAAGTCAAAAAGACGCAGATAATGCCAGCCATATTGCCCGAGAGCAGGAAGTTGATCGCATTTTTGATATTGGTATAGACGCCGCGGCCATTGACCACCGCCTTGACAATAGTAGCGAAATTATCATCAGCCAGGATCATCGAAGCAGCGTCCTTAGATACTTCGGTACCGGTAATGCCCATCGCCACACCAATATCGGCCGCCTTCAGCGCCGGCGCATCATTGACCCCGTCGCCGGTCATCGAGACGATCTTGCCCTTGCGCTGCCAGGCCTCGACGATACGGATCTTATGTTCCGGCGAAACGCGGGCATAGACCGAGATCCGCTCCAGCCGTTCGTCCAAACCGGCATCGGTCAGCTCGTCGAGCTCTACGCCGGTAACCGCCAGATCGCCATCGCGGAAAATCCCCAGCTGGCGGGCAATCGCTGTAGCCGTGAGCTTATGATCGCCGGTGATCATGATCGTCCGCACGCCGCCCTGCTTGGCATCGGCGACCGCCTGGATCGCCTCAGGACGCGGCGGGTCGATCATCGAGATCAAGCCGATGAAGGTGAACTGGTCCTCGTCCGCCAGAGTCAGCTCGCGTTCCTCGGGCAGCTCCTTCATGGCAAAGGCCAGCACGCGCAGCCCGTTATTGGAAAGCTGCAGGTTAACGTCAAGAATCTGCTGGCGCAGCTGATCGGTCAGCGGCACCGCCCCATCAGCAGTCAGCACAGACTGTGAGCGGTCCAGCAGCACATCGATCGCGCCCTTGGTAAAGAGGAAAAGATGCCCTTCCACCTCGTTGAGGGTGGACATCAGTTTGCGGTCAGAATCAAAGGCCAGCTCGCAGAGACGCGGATATTGCTCACGGTACTGCTGCTCATCAATGCCCAATTCATCACCGATCATAATCAGCGCGACTTCAGTCGGGTCGCCGATAAAAGTGCCGGCCTTTTCGTCGGTAGTGGCGTCGCTAGCCAAAATCGCTGACTGCAGCAGGCGGCGGTGCAGTTCGTTATCCAGATTCAGCTGCTGATGATCGAGCAGCTCTCCGCCGACATAGACCTGCTGCGGCGTCATCTTGTTCTGGGTCAGAGTGCCGGTCTTATCCGAGCAGATTACCGAGACCGCGCCCAGGGTTTCTACAGCTTTTAGCGCCTTGATAATGGCGTTTTCCCGCGCCATTTTCTGCGTACCCATCGCCTGGACGATAGTAACGATCGAGCTCAGAGCCTCCGGGATCGCGGCGACAGCCAGAGCTACGGCAAACATCAGCGAATCGAGAATCGCCTGCCATCCCATGCTATCCGCATGATACAGCGAGAGGCCGAAGACCACGACGCAGATCGCCAGAATGATAATCGCCAGCTTCTTGCTGAAATCATCGAGACTGCGCTGCAATGGCGTCTTGCGCTGCTGGGTCTGATTCATCAGCGCAGCAACCTTGCCCAGCTCGGTCTGCATACCAGTGGAGGTGACCACCATGAAGGCGCGTCCATAAGTGACCAGCGAGCCGGAAAAAACCATGTTTTTCTGATCGCCCAGCGCCACCTTGCCGCCGGAGATCACTTCCGCGGTTTTTTCCACGCCCTCGCTCTCGCCGGTCAGCGAGCTCTCGTTGACCTTGAGCGAAAAATTCTCCAAAATCCGTCCGTCAGCCACCACCATATCGCCGGCTTCCAGTTCGACAATATCACCGGGGACCAGCTGACTGGAGGGAATGATCGATTTCATATGATCGCGGATTACCTTGGCGGTAGGCGATGACATCGCCTTCAGGCTTTCTAAGGATTTTTCCGCTTTGAAATGCTGCACCGTGCCCAAAACAGCATTCAAGATCAGCACGGCAAAGATAACAATGGTACTCTCGATATTGCCAGAGAGCATGGAAATAATAGCGGCGATGATCAAGATGATCACCAGCAAATCCTTGAACTGCTCCAAGAATACTACCGGCACGGATTTTTTCTTGCCCTCGGCCAAAGCGTTTTTGCCAAATTTTTGCAGCCGCTCCTCTGCTTCGGCTGAAGAGAGACCGTCGCGGGTAGCGCCTACAGCGTCAAGCGTCTGCTCGATAGTGCGGTCATAGAATGTTGGTTCCATAATAGCTGATTACTCCTTCTTCTTGATGATCGTCAAAATCAGATATGGCCTTGGCAATAATTCCATCCATTTTAATATGTCCTATGTAATCAATATCTTGCGTTAACATACCATAAAAGTCATTATTAACAAGCCACTATCTGCATCTTAGGGAAGTCAATGCATAAAAAAAGCTTTTGGGTATAAGCTTCCTCTCAATAGAAGCATATACTCAAAAGTCTTGTTACCGAATACTCGGCGCTCACTACCAGACTGGCTTAGCAGTCGTGATGTTGATAGCGATGCTTATAACTACTCCCTTTTGATTGATTTCATTATATGCAATTCCCAATTATTTGTCAAGGCCTGCTCTGTGAATTATAGTTGAAAAGGCTGTTGCCATTTGCTAGAGCAATAATCGTATACCACGCAAAGATAGTAGAATTATCGAACTAAGATTAAGATAATTATAAGGGAGCAGAAGACCTCTTAACTCCTGCTCCCCGATCTCAGCAATATATTAATAAAGAACCATAGACATTTCCACGCCGGCGATCACACCCTCATTGAGATAATAATTCATCACCCAAGTATGGTTGCCGCTATCATCAGCAAATTCCAGCGTATAAGTATAGACTTTATCAAACACACACAGCGAATCATCACCCTCACTATAAACGATATTAGTATTCTCAGTCAGGACATCGCTCCAACCCTCCAGCAGCTCTGCCTCGGTCTGACCCACTCTAGCATGATGAGAACCGGCAAAACCGCAGCTGACATAAGGATCTGTGGTCGAGAGGCTGTAAATATATTTCATACCGCTTTCTGCTACACGATACCAGACCATCTCGGTTTGGCCTAAATCATCATGCCCGGTAGAAATGATAGCACGGGAAAATTCTGTGCCCGGCATATCGGTGTTATCAATCGTGCCGGCATCAGTGATATCGACTGGTTCGCTATAATCTTCATTCCAGGGATAGTCTCCTACCTGACGGCCAAGAGTATAAAGGAAACTGTCACCAGACATTGTGAAATCCATCGCCGAGACAGAGTTAGCGCCATAAAGCGATTCTTGAATAGCCTTATTCAACGGTAAATCAAAAGCAGGACAACTCAGGAAGGAATAGCGGCCATCCTCTGTCGGGGTAACCAGAATTCGCGAATTCATCATATTGCTATTAATAATCCAGCCGTCTTCGTCAAGTCCACGGGCGCCCGCCAAAACGACTTTATCAGGATCATCAGGCTGGAGCCGGTATTGAGGATAATATACATACAGAGGCTGAGAGGTATCCTCATCATAACTGCCAAGCAAATCGATAGAAATAATCTCGGCATCGACGATCAGCGCCTGCTCGGCATCAGTAACATATTCGTTGAGGAAATAGCTAGCGATATCCTGGCTGATCACCTGCTGAGCGATCTCCTCGATCGTACCGTCAGCTATCGGCTGCGATAGATAATCCCGCAGCTGCTGTTCGTCCATAGCCCCTAAATCGGCAATGATATCCTGCGGCCATTCAGCGGAAGCTGCAGGAGGAGTATCCTCGCCTTGGATCGAGCAGGCAAACAGGCCGCCCGCAGCGATCAGCACCAGCAGAGCTGCGACTAAAGCCGCCCGGCCGCGGCGCTTGACCGCAGTGCTCAATATATTATGAAATCTCTGTTTCATCGTTTTTAACCCTCCGTCAAAATAAGTTGATAGCTGTGCAGGCCGGCAGACCTGCTTCTTCATATAATTAAAGATCGCTTCGCTGTATTGTTTTCGCTCGGCGGCGCCGCTTTTGGCCACCACCGCCTCATCGCAGGCCAGCTCTAAATCGCGGCAAGCAGCGCGGAAGGCCACATGCACTAAAGGATTAAACCAATGGACGGCGCAGGCAGTCAAGAATAATAATTTATACCAGACATCTCGCCGCTGCCAATGAATCAGCTCATGCTTGAGGATAAAATACAGATCTCTACCCTGTTGCGGCAGCTCCGGCAGATAAAGCGCCGGGTGCAGAAAACCGATCATCATCGGACCGGGAGCCTTGGCGCATAGATACAGCGGTGGCAGCTTGCGGCAGCCCAGCTCACGGCCTAGCTGTTCCAGCACTTCGCTCTGATAAGGCCGCCGCCAGCGAGCCAGCTCACGCTTGCACTGCCAATAGCGGCCGCCATGCCATAGCAGGAATAAAACCGCCCCCGCCAGCCATAGATAAGCGGCGATATCCAGCAGGGACAGCTGATAATACCAGGGATCAGCCGCCGCAGGCGTGGCCTGATGAGCGCCTGCAGCCGCCGGTGCTGTCCCTGCCGGGGCATCCGGCTCAGTAATGCCGGTTGGCTCTCCAGCCGTTGGAGTGATAATCTCCGCCAAAGGCTCCGTCTCCAACTGCGGTACAGTGATCTGCACTGCCGATACCGGCTCTGCCGCCGGCTGCGGCAGCGGCAGCTGAAAAGGAAGGAGCAGACGCACGGCCAGAATCAGCCACAGCCAATACTTCCATTTGGCGGTAAAGCGCTTCGCCAGCAGTGGAGAAAGCGCCAGCAGCAAGGCGATGATCACTGCCGTTGACAGCGATACCGCCAGCCAAGTCGCAAAAAGGCTACTCATTTTTCGCGCCTCCCTCCAGTTCATCCAAAAAACTGCGCAGCTCCGCCAGATCCTGCTCATCGACCGAACGGGCATTATAGAGAGTATTGATCAGGTCAGTTAGGGAATTATGATACAGCTTGTCCAAAAAGGCGCGGCTTTCATTCTGCCGGTAGCTTTCCTCGCTGATCAGCGGAGAATAAAGATTGTAGCGGCCGTTCTTCCGGCACTGCACAAAGCCCTTCTCCGTCAAGCGGTTCAGCACGGTAATCAGCGAAGAGAGCACCCAGCTGCGGCTGCCGGCCAGCTGCTGCAAAATCGCCGAAGCGCTGATTGGCTCCGCCGCCTCCCAAATGATCATCATCACTTCCAATTCTCCGTCCGGCAATCTCCTGATCTGGCAGGAATTCGTCTCTGCCGTTGTTTTTTTACTCTTATTGCCAACCATGAGCAGGCCTCCTGTATTATACACATGTGTAATTACGGCCTCATTATACAATTGTGTAATTGTTTTGTCAAGTCTTATTTGACAGCCGCGGGGAAAAATTGTATCATGCAGATAATGACCAAGCCCGTATTCAAGGAGCACTGCTATGCAATTCATCTTTCCTCTGCTCTTCTTCGCATTAACGGTCGGCCTGGCTGTCTACCGCGCCAAAAAACAGAATGATCCGCTGGCACGGATGCAAGAATGGCCCTACCGGCAGCGAGATACGCTGCTTTCCCCGGAGGAGACTGCATTCTATCAGGCGCTGCGGCGTTATTTAGACCCGGCGCTGATCGTCTGCCCCAAGGTGCGTCTGGACAGCGTAGTCTATGCGCCGCCCGAAAGCCGCATTACCTTCGCCCTGGTGGCCAAGATGCGCGACCGCTATCTTGATTTCGCCGTCTGCGAGGCGGAAACGCTGCGCCCGCTGTGCGCGGTCAAATTTAATGATAATGCCGCCCCTCAGCCCAATGCGCAGGAGCAGGCGGAGGTGGAACGGATTTTGCGCAGCGCTGCGGTGCCGCTGTTTAGCTATCAGCCGCAATACCAATATCAGGCGGCGGATTTCCGCCAGATCAATGAGCTCTACTGCCATAATGCTTAAAAATTAAAGATAAAAAAAGACCAGCTGCTGCTGGTCTTTTTTGTTTTGCGCCTTTTAATCCGGTGGGATCTCCAGCGGTAATAGCACATGGAAGGCGGTGCCTTTGCCCTCTTTGCTGGAGATGCTGATCTGGCCGCCGCTGAGATCAATAATCCGTTTAGCCAAAGTCAGCCCCAAGCCGTTGCCCTCGCCGGAATGGGAGTTATCTCCCTGATAAAACTTCTCAAAGACGCGGCGCTGCACTTCTTCGCTCATGCCGGATCCGGTATCGGCGATTGAGACGCGGATATGTCCCTCCTCGCGGCGCA
>CALXQC010000013.1 GCA_944390435.1 uncultured Clostridia bacterium | reverse complement strand
GGGCTACTGCCAATAATCGGCGGCGGCAAAACCTAGCGTGCTGTTGATCAAGCCCTGATAGCCGGAATCCACCGTGATATTGAGTGTGGCGGTCAGCTCGCCGGCGATCCACAGCAGTGAATAGGTTCCTTCCTGCAGTTCGGCCAGCGAGGTGCAGAATTCTTCCCAGCTAATTTCATTTGCAGTTTGGCTGCCCAGGGCGGAAAAGGCGCAGGCCTGATATTCGCCAAAGATTTCCTGGAAACGGGGCAGCGCTTCTTCCAGGAGCGCGATTAGCTCATTGACTTCGCTTTCCTGATAGATAAAGCCGTAGGTGAAATATTCGATCAGCTCGCTGCCATCGGGAACATACATTTCAATATAAGTTTCGCTGATATCAGCGCCGAAATATTCAATCCCAGGCAAAAAAGTGTAAACTGTTTGATCAGAGGTTGTGAATAGCTGATAATTTTGGCCTTCAACATAGCCGCTGCTGTTAATCAGTTCATCGATGCTATAGCCCAGCAGAGCCGGCTCGCCTAAAAAAGCAAAAGGATCGATATAATCCAGAAAATCGGCCTCGTCCATCTGATCCAGCGGTATATCGTCCGCTAGCCGCAGATAGGCCACGGTGATATTCTGCGCGCTTTTGCTCATATAAATATGAGTGCTGGTTCCCAGCCAGCTCAGCTGCTGTTCTTCTATCGAGCCGCTGGAGGGCGCACCGTATAGCTGCTGATAAATTTCTGCAGTGGCGGCGAAATCCTCACTGACGCTTTTAGGAAAGAAAAACATTACTGAAGACAGAGTTTGTTCTGTGCCGGAAAATTCCAGCAGCACATCCACCTCGGGCAAGCCTTCGGGCAGCGCTGCCTGTTCGGCGATCAGATAATTTTCGCCTTCGGCATCCCAAGCGAGCAGCGGTTCAATCTCCGCCTTGGTCATTTCCCATGTTATATCCTGAAATTCCGGACAACCATTGACAGTATTGATATCGCGCGGCTGCGAAATATCCGAGCAGGCGGCAAGGCAACAAGCACAGCCGATAAGTATTAGAACTAGTAATTTGATGCAGATACGTGCCATTAGCTATCCTCCGTGCCGTCCGGCAAAATAATTGTCCAGCGTTCATGAACGCAGTTTCATCATAATGATAACACGGCGCTTGTGCTAAGGCAAGACGTCGGCGATACGGATATCCCCGGCAAAAATAGAACCGAACTAGTCAAATATTTGGCGCTAAGCGCCTGGTTAATGACCAAGTTCGGTTCTATCGGTTGACCGCGTTTGCGTTGAGCTGTGGCGCAACCTCGCTTTTGCGTAAAGCTGACAATAGGCCTTCAAGAAAACCTATTGCAGTAAAGGACGCGCTGCCTGCCGCAATGCCGGTCGCAGTGTATTATTCCCGAAAACAGCTGCATTATTACTGATTAACATGGCAGATTATGGAAGGAAATTGTTCAATCATCTACACCAGCGGCATGGCGGCCATTTGAGACCCGTGACGAGTTCTCACGCAGGTCGGCAATAACTGCCGCCATCTCCTCGCTAAAGCAAATGGTTTTGGCTGCGTTTTCTTTAACCCCTTGCGTTTGCCGGGCGTTGAGGCGGAGCAGCCGGGTATCAGGCTGCTGATAAGTCATCTGCTCAAAGGGGTAGCGGATAATGCCAGGGGTGTTAAAACCAACACCCAGCTCCAGCAGCACCAGCTTATGACCGGAGGCCTGCTTAAGAAAATCCCGATAACGATGCTCGGCAGCATGCCAAGCCTCATCCTCCACAAAATAGCTGTCAATTCTTAGATTCACCGCCATCGGACCGCCGCAGACCGGGCAACGCGGTACCAGACTGCTGGGGATGCGGCAATCTTGGCTTTGCGCTACCATTTCTGCCACCAGCTCCCGGTTATCATAGAGCTGGTGATGGCAAGCGCGGGCGCATTGGTTGAGCCCATAATCGCCCTGCACGGCAAAAATTCGCTCCGGCGCAAAGCCGGCTTTGGCAAACTGCGCGTCAACATTGGTGGTGAGCACAAAATAATCCCGGCTCTCCACCAGCCGCCGCAAGGCCAGGTAGAGCGGGGCAGCGGGCGGTTGGTAGCGGTTAACCTCAATATGCTGCGCCCAGTAGGCCCATTTTTCCTCCTCGGTAGGGAAGGGGTAAAACCCGGCGCTATACATATCGCTAAAGCCATATCGGGCAATGAAGGGGCCAAAATGCTCGCGAAAACGCTCCCCGTCGTATTTGAGCCCTGCTGCGTCGGAAAGACCGGCGCCGCCGCCGACCAGTAAATAGTCGGCGGCCTGCACCAATTCTTGGGCACGTTTTAGGCGTTGTTGATAATCGGTTTGTTGATAACTGTTCATCATCGTGTTCCTGCCAATAATCAGCTTCTGCCCGCCTATTTCCGTTTAGGCAAAGAAGAATCCTGCCGTCATCTCCAAATAGTTAGCGCCGCTATAATCAGGATACTGCCGGTTAACCGCCGCCTTAAAATCTTCGGCATTGGCGCTCTTGGCGGCAAGCTTTTTCAGCTCCTCCAGGTAGGCAATCTTGGTGGCGGCGTCTTTGAGGTCCTCCGGAGTATAATGAGAGGTCAAAATTAGGTCATAGCCCTGAGTAATATATCCTTGCAGCTGGGCGATAATAGCATCGGCGTGCGCCGGGCCGGCTACAATGGAGTGGCAATCATGCCCCAGCATATGGGTATAAACAGCATTGATTTGAGGGATTTCTATATCAAAAGCATCTGCAGTCTGCCGGATAATGAACTCAATGCCGCCAATGATGATGGGGCCTTCGCCAATGATATGGGTAATTTGATGCACTGAGCTATCAAAGCTGGCGCCAAAAGCGTTGCTAAAGTTATCAATCAGCGCCTTGCCGCCGCCGCTTTGCGAATAGGCTACGGCATTGGCAGTAGCATATTTGGGGACTTCCGGCATAAAGGTGGCGCCAGCGCCGTGGTAAGCTACCAGCATTCCGGCAATTTCCAGGTCCTGCAAATATTCTTCCAGCTCCTGGTTGTTATCAAAGAAGCAGGGAGATTCAATAATCACTGCCACGCCGTCTTTCTCAACAATAAAAACCTCGTTATCAATAAAATCGTTAGTCTTATAGGCATGCAGCCTGATTGCGCCAAAATCATAGACATTCATTTCACCTTTGGCAAGTTTAACGCTGGTATAAGTATTTTTGTTCATGGTAGTTACCTCCGTTATTATGGTGCTTATGTTGTTTGGGTAAGCTGTAGTCGGCCGGTCTCTTAGCTTCTGGCTTTATTATACGCAAGCCGTTTAGCTGCGTAAAGTAAGCACTTTTTTATTATCAGCTTACCTTTTGGTAACTATTGGTAGGTCGATGTTTGCAGCCTCTTGCTCCATTCGGCGCCTTGCAGTATAATATGGATGTAACATTCTTATAGATACTGGCAGTCAATAAGATATTGTTGTCTGAGCTGGAATAATAACCAAGGGAGGATTATGCCGTGTTAACCAAAGAAGAATTGCCCAATTGCCCTGTCGCCACCACAGTTCAGCTGATCGGCAATAAATGGAAGCTGCTGATCATTCGCAATCTGCGTATGGAAGAGAAGCAGCGCTTTAATCAATTATTGAAAACTATTCCCGGTATCAGCCAGAAGGTGTTGACTGAAAATTTGCGCGCTATGGAGGCTGATGGGCTGGTTACCCGTACCGTTTATCCGGAAGTGCCGCCGCGGGTGGAGTATGCCTTAAGCGAACTGGGCAATAGTATGCGGCCGATTATGGATGCGATGGAAGTATGGGGGCGCGCTTATCAACAATTGGTGAATGCAGAAGATGCGAATTAGCCGCTGCCTAGCGCTGCCATAGGGGAGGCCGGTAGGAGTAAATAGAGGTGCGCAGATGTTTTCTTTGACAATAGCGGATAAGCAGGTTAGCGTTTTTCCAGGTAGGCAGGCTGAACAGCCGGTCATTTATCTCCATACTTTTGCAGCGGAGGGAAACGCTGTAGCCGATCTTTTGCGCTGCGGCTCCTCGCAACGGTGCTCCCTGGTGACCGTCGGCGGTCTGGATTGGCAGCATGACATGGTTCCTTGGGAGAGCCCCGCGCTGAATGCTCAAGACGCGCCTTTTACCGGCGGAGCCGACAGCTATCTGCATCTTTTAGGCGAGCAGATTATACCGGCGGTAGAAAACCTTTTGCCACAGCCGCCTTCCTGGCGGGGATTGGTTGGTTATTCGCTGGCTGGCTTATTTACGCTTTATGCTTTATATCGTAGTGATTATTTTTCTTGCGCCGCCAGCGTGTCCGGCTCTCTCTGGTTTCCTGGTCTCAGCGACTATATATCCGCTCATCAGCTGCGGCGGAGGCCGAAGCGGCTGTATTTCTCATTGGGTGAAAAAGAACATCTCAGCCGCAATCCTTCTTTGCAGGCAGTGCGGCGCTGTACCGAGCAGACAGCAGCTTGGTATCGCCGCCAGGGGATTACGGTGAAGCTGGAGTTTAACCCCGGCAATCATTTCCAGCAGGCGCCGGAGCGGATTGCCGCGGCGATAGAATATTTATTGTCAGGAGGAGCGTAGATGGTAGTTGTCCGCGATAGAGCAGTTAACGGCATTCTGACCAAGTCCAATTTACCGGTGGCGGATTATTCGGTTAATCCCTATTTGGGCTGTGCGCATAACTGCCGCTATTGCTACGCTTCGTTCATGAAGCGGTTTTCGCATCATGCGGAACCCTGGGGAGAGTTCGTGGATGTAAAATATTGGCCGCCGATCAGCAACCCTGCACGCTACGCTGGCAAGGAGCTGTTTTTAGGCTCGGTAACTGATCCTTATCAGCCGCTGGAGGCGACCTGCGGACGTACCAGGGCGCTGCTGGAGCAGCTGCAGGGCAGCGGCTGCCGTATCAGCATCGCCACTAAGTCGGATTTAGTTCTGCGCGATTTGGAGCTGATCCGAAGCTTTCCGCAGGCACGCGTCGCTTGGTCGATCAATACCTTGGACGAGCAATTTCGCCAGGATATGGACAATGCGGTGAGCATAGAACGGAGGCTGGCGGCGATGCAGGCCTTTCATGAGGCTGGTGTTCGTACTACCTGCTTTATTTCGCCGATTTTTCCGGAAATTACTGACCTAGCGGCGATTATTGCCGCAGCAAAAGATTATTGTCAGCTGATTTGGTTGGAAAACCTTAATCTGCGCGGTGGCTATAAAAAGACGATTTTGGATTATATCGCCGGCCGGTATCCGCAGTTGTTGCCGCTGTATCGGGAGATTTATTGTTATGGAGACCGCAGTTACTGGTCCGACTTGGATCAGGATATCGGAGCCTTATGCCGGAGGCTGGGGCTGCCTTATCTCCGTAATGATGATTCGCTTATCCGAGCTTTCGACGCCCCGCCGTTGGTGGTTAATTATTTCTTTCATGAACAGATCGTGGCTTCCGCCAGCAGACGGCGGAGACCGGTGCGTTAATATTTCTTTAGAATAATTTAGCTTTGCAACAGCCCTCATGGCAGATAACCATGAGGGCTGTTTATTGGCAGCGGCTGATATGGAAGGCTAAAGGCTGCCATGCGGATTTTAATCGGTAAAGAGCTGAGCCCAGATATAGCCGCCGCTGCTATCGGCTAAGACGGCGACGCCGGTTTTGCGGAAGCTGGAGTCGAGTATATTGGCGCAATGCTCGGGGCTTTTTAACCAGTCGGCCACCGCCTTTTGCGGCGAATCCTGTCCGGAGGCCAGGTTTTCTCCCGCATGGCAATAGCTGAGATTACGTTCCTCCAGGACGCTAAAGCAGCTGTTTCCGTCAGGGCGGTAATGGCTGAACTGCAGCGAGCTCTCGGCAGCGCGCCGCTGTGCTGCGGCGCATAGCTGTAGATCCAGCTGTAATGCCGGTAGGCCGGCGGCACTGCGCTGGCAGTTGACCAAGGCCACCACTGCTAAGCTGTATGTATGCTCTTGCCGTACGCTCAGGTAGAATGTGGGCAGTGCTGCAGATAGGGCTTGCGGCGATACATCTGTATCCGGCAGGCTGCCGGCTGCTGATAAAAGCAATGCGGCGCAGAGTACGGCGCTGATGAGGATTTTCCATCTCTTGACCATCGACTAGCTCCATTGTGACGCAATATCTATCATAGTAGCATATTTTTATTTTTTAACCTAATCCAATTTGTGGTTGAGCTGGCTTTATGTAGAAATGTGCGCCTGGCGGCACGCTCCGACAAGATTCTTCGCGGCAATATTTTATAATGAGGACGAGCGCTACGAATGAACATTGACATGGTTAACCGAGTAATAGCCAATAGATTAAGGGGTGAAGATAAATGTCGGAAATTCCGCGAATATATCCATTTAGAAGAAGCAGCGGCGAAACAGTGGCTAAGCCCGTTTTTGCATCGGCGAAGAAGGCCTCGAGCGCTGCCTATGCGACGGCGCTGCGGGTAGTCATGTTGTCCATAGCTGCTTTTTTGCTGGCCAGAGCGCAGCTTTTGGGCGGGCTTTATCCTTTTGCCGCCGCTTTTATCGCTGCGGCATTGGTGATTTATCCCAAAAAGGGCGCTGTTTATGCCATCCCGGTGCTGCTGGGATTATATACGGTGATGAACGGACCGATTTTTCTCGTTTATGCGGCGATCATTGCGCTGCTGACCATAATTTTTTTACTCTATAATGTCGATAGCAAGAAGCAGTGGTTTGTGGTTCCGGCGATGGTGGTCGCCTCGATGATGGTAGCCAAAGGGCTGCTGATGGCGCTGACTACCTTTACTGATTATCAGCTGATGGTTAGTATCTTTGAAAGCGCTATTGCCGGCGGTATGTCGATTGTTTTTTTGGTGATTTTGACTGCTATCCGTCGCTTTGACGTCGCGCGCCGCTTCTCCGCAGATGAGATCGTCTGCATTTTTATGGCGGGCATGGGCGTAATCTGCGGTCTCAATGGTTTTAATATCGGCACTTTGGCGCTGCAAGGATTATTTAGCCGTCTTTTGATCATGCTGGTGGCTTATTTGGGCGGCGGCGGGGCGGGAGCCGCCATTGGCGCTATGGTCGGTATAGTCCCTAGCCTTTCGGAAGTTATCGCGCCTTCGGTGATTGCTACATACACCTTTTCCGGCCTGTTAGCCGGCATCTTTGCTAATTTCGGACGCATCGGCGCGGCAGTGGGTTTTATCCTCGGCAATATGATCTTGGCATTGTATATGTTAACTGCTGCGGAGATCAGCGCCGGGCTGCTTTCTTCGGCGATCGCGGCGATCATCTTTCTGCTGATCCCATCTAAGGTCAGCAAAAAGCTGGGACGGGCTTTCTCTGCCACAGGTCTCAAATCTGCCAAAGAGGAAAAGAACGAACGCCTGCTCATGCTGGCAGTACGCAAGCTGCGCAATGCTGGCTGGCTGTTTCGTGATTTGAGCAAATCCATGGCTGAAGTGGCTGCGGATAGCCAGCCGTTGAGTGAAGAAGACCGCGTCCGCGCCTCTTTGGAACAGCTGTCGCACCAGTTATGCAGCACTTGCTCCTTGCGCGATATTTGCTGGGAGATGGATTATCAGCAAACCTTCCGGGGGATTGTTTCATTGTTTGATGCGGTGCGCAATAACGGGGCGGCCGAGGTCAAAGACGCACCGGAGAATTTTTCTAAGCGCTGCCCGCATATCAAGGAGCTGATTGCAACTGTTAACTGCCTCTTTGATATGCAGTGCCGCAATAATTACTGGCAGCTGCAGCGCCAAAGCAGCGGTCAGCTGATTAGTTCGCAATTAGCCGGCGTCGCCGATTTGATGGATAAGATCTCTCGTGATGTCAGCGATTTCGGCGAGGAGCGCGAGGTGCTGGAACGGGAATTGGAAAAGGCGATCGCTAAACGCGGGATGCCGGTAGAGGCGGCCGGTATTACTTCCCTGACTGAGAAATCCATCGGTGTCTGGGTGCAGTTTATCGAATGTCCGGGGGAGGTCTATTGCCGCCAGGCTATTGAAGAAGAGGTTAGCCGCCTGCTGGGTAGCGCTTATAAGGTTTATGAAAATAATTGCGGCGGCAAGGGCTGCAGCGGCCGTTGCCAGTATCAGCTGCTGGCTGCCGGCGCCCATAGCTTATCGGTAGGTAAGGCGCAGCTGGCTAAAGACGGTAAAAGTATCTGCGGCGATAGCGGCGGCAGTATTCTGCTTGATGACGGCCGCCAGTTGCTGATGATCAGCGACGGCATGGGCAGCGGCAGCGAGGCGGCTGCGGAAAGCAGTGCGGCGATTTCTCTGATCAGCCGCTTGTTTGAGGCGGGGTTTACCCAAGAAACAGCGATCAATACGCTCAATGCGGTGCTTTCGCTGCGGGGTGATGCGGAGCGTTTTGTTACCCTTGATGTTTGTGTTCTGGATCTCTATGACGGGAAGATTAATTTTATCAAAACCGGAGGTTCTTCGAGCTATATCAAGCGCGGCGGTACTGTCAAGGTGATTCCGGGCAGCAGCCTGCCGGTCGGCATACTTGCTAATGTAGAGCAAGAGACTGTCCAGGAACAGGTTTTCCCCGGCGATATGATTATTCTTGCTTCCGACGGGCTGCTGGATATGGATTCCCAAGGCGAGGGACAGTGGCTGAGCCGGGTCATCAGCCAGGCGGTAGTCAATAATCCGCAGAGTATGGCCGAATATCTTTTGGATAAAGTGATCAGCGTCAGCGGCGGTAAAATCAAGGATGATATTACCGTGATGGTGGCGCAAATGGGTGAAGCTTCATAAGCGGCGCCGCTCGTCTGTTACAGTGGCTGTAAATAAAGATAAAATAAAGGAGTTGCCCAGAGGGGAAAAGAATAGAAACTGCAGATTGGTTTCTATTCTTTTCGTATATAATCTTAAGCGGGGAACAGTCTATGGAGCTGCTAAAAAGAACGAAAAATTATCTCAAGGAGCATCGGCTGATCGAGCCGGGAGACTTGGTTCTGGTGGCGGTATCAGCCGGGCGCGATTCGATGACTTTGGCGCATTTGCTGCTGCAATTGCGCCGGGAGCTGGGTTTTGAGCTGGCGATCGCCAACTTCAACCATCATCTGCGTGACGAAGCTGATGAAGAGGCCCAGTTCGTCGCTGAGTTCGCCCGTATCCATGGCGTTCCGTCTTGCTTGGGCGGCGCAGATATCGCCTCGCTGGCTGCCGGAGCCAATATTCAGGAGACCGCCCGCCGGGAACGATATGCTTTTCTGCGTACAGTAGCTGCCAAGCTGGGCGCGCAGAAAATCGCCGTAGCGCATCATGCGGATGATCAGGCCGAAACTGTGCTGCTGCATTTGCTGCGCGGCAGCGGCTTATCCGGTTTGGCCGGGATGTCTCCGAGCAATAATAAGATTATCCGTCCGCTGCTTTTTGCTGCCAGAGAGGATATTTGCGACTATGTGGCGGAAAACAAGATCGAATATAGAGAAGACTCCAGCAATGCCAGCACTAAGTATCTGCGCAATAAAATTCGCTTGGAACTGATTCCGTTGCTGCGCGATTATAACCCTAATATCCGCGAATCATTGATCGCTACCGCCGATATTTGCCGCGCTGATGATCAGGTGCTGGAAGATTTGGCCGAAAACGCCCTGGCAGAGATCTGGATTAATGACAGCAACGCCCTTTCGAGCCGGGAATTTGCCGAGCTGCCGGTGGCGCTGCAGCGGCGGGTGATCCGCAAGGCCTATACCTTGATCATGGGCGAGACGCGCGAGCTGAATTTCGATCAGGTTGACGCGGTGCTGCGGCTGAAAGAGGAACAGTGCGCGGTTTTGCCCGGCGGGCTCAAGGCCTATCGCCGCGGCGATATTTATTTCGCTGCTGATAAGCCGCCGCTGCCGCAATATCAAGAAAATTATCCGCTGCAGGTTGACGGGCAATGGCATGAACTGGATAGCTGGGGCTGGTCTTATCAGGCGCAAGCAGTTCACGAGGCTGTGCCTGCGGCCGGTTCTTTGAGCTATTTGCTGCCGCAGTCATTAGCAGAGCAGGTATGCTGGCGCACTAGACGGATGGGCGATGCCGTGTCCTCCTCCGGACGCAGCGGTAAGTATAAACTTAAAGAAATGTTTATCGATAATCGTATTCCGGTTTATCAGCGCGGTTCCTGGCCGCTGCTGGCAAGCGCTTCAGAGCTGCTGTGGGTATGCGGCTTATGGAAAAAAGATTTGCCGCATACCGATAGTTCAGTATTGATAAAGATAAAAAAATATGATAAAATATAATTAAGAATATAAATTAATTACGGTTTTTTAATACTGTATTGGCAATCAATTAATTAAGAGCTTGCCTATTGTTTTAGTCAATAAGGATTTTTGTACGAAAAATATTTTGAAAATTCTGAATAAATTTAGTTTTAAGGGTTTGTATGGTAAAGATGATGCAGAAAGGAGGATAGAAAGTTTTCAGAGACCAAAAATTAATATTTAGGAGGTATTATTATTAAAACAAAAAGGATATTCCTAGCAGTAATATTGGCATGTATTTGTAGTTTGCTATGTTGTCCTACTGCTTTAGCCGATGATTCAGACGATGTCCCAATTGTTTATGTTGATCCTAGTATTGATTGGTCTACTGTTGGTAGCCCTACATATGCTTATGAGGGGCCTTTTATTATTCAGTCGTACGCATTAACGGAAGATGAAATTCAGCTTGCTCAGCTACTGATGAACCCACATTTAGATGCATCTTTAACAAGACATTTTGATCCAAGGATTCATTCACATTCAATAAGAAATATTAGTTCGCCAACACAAAGATCGTATACCTGGCGTCCGAGTCCGATTTGGGTTAGAAATTCCCAATTTCCTAATGAATCCTCATGGCCTACTGTTAGCTGGCAAGTATCCCAGTCTCAGAGTGTATCCGCATCATTATCTCTCCAAGTTGGAGTTACCGCTAGTATAGTTTCTGCTACTATTGGTGTAGAGTATACGAGATCGCATACGATATCAACATCAACAGAAATAACATTTAAAGTCCCATATGGTAAAGAAGGCAGAGTAAAAGTTACCTATAATCGTCCCTACCGTTCTTTTACATGTGTAACAACATATCACTATACAACTCCTCCGTATTCGGTAGAAGAGACTGGTCCTGGTAGTGGTCTAGGCGCACCACACAACATTATAGCTACCCTTGAAACCAGAGCATTTTAGATATATAAATAGAGGAAAGAGGGGTACAACATGTACCCCTCTTTCCCAATAATAACTATACAAATTAATTACCAAGGAGGCGGGCGAAATGCGTAGAGCTTTCTCGGTTGTATTAGCTATGGTTGTGCTGCTGTTATGTGCTGGGTGTAATACTAATGGCGCAGATGATAATGCCAAACATGATGATATAAACGCTAATAGTGTCGCTGAAGGCGGCGTAAACATAAATTTGGATCAGATAAAATTGTTAGTGGATGCCGAAGCGTTTATATCATTAAGCAGCAATGATGATAGCGGTTATAATAGGTGGCTGGTTTTTTATTTTAATCTGCAAACAGACGAGGATTATGCTGCAGAGGATACTTTGAGCTATTTGGAACAAGAAATTTCTAACGCTACTCTTAGCACTGCCGATGACGAGAAATTTTTTACCACAGATAAATTGATATGGACCTCAACCAAATCAGGGGAAAAGAATTACAATTTAGTACTAACGCTTATACCGGATATAGGGGAATTTATAGCAGATGATTGTGTTAACATAGAGAGCATTACTTTGACTACCAATACGGATAAGATGGAATATGATCTTCCCGGCTATTATGTGCAGACTAAAAAAACGCTTAACGAAAATATATGTTATGTTTCCAACTGCCCGTTTGACGCACAATTTTCCTATGATTATGAAAGCAAACTAGCTTATAGGCTTACTGCTGCGGAAGGCTATCAAATAACAGCGGCAAAATTAGTATATTCGCCGATTTTTAGTATTACTGTGGAAACAGAAGATGTTGCTTTAACTAAAGAATCTCCATATGAAGATGCTGATGGAGAAGGTGTTGTCGAGGAAAACGGGTATAATGATTATTATGCGCAAGTATCCATGTCGTTTAGTTCTTTGGATCGACCGGTGTTGTTTCGGCCATTTATCTGGATAGCTTATACCGATGCTGGTGGGAACGCCGCTGAAGGCTATGTTGTTCCCAGTTTACCAGCAAATATCCACCTTTAAATAGTTAAAACACCACTATTATCGTACATAAAATTAGTTTGCTAGCCCAACCACGCTCGACAAAATGAGATTTTATCTGCTAAATCAGCATAATGTGGGTTTTAATGACGTTTAATGCCAGTTTATTTTGGGGAAAATATTATTATTGAATTTACGGCTATATTGATAAAGGTTAAAAAAGATGATAAAATATAAAATTGTACTGATCTAATTATTTAGACAGTTCGTTTGCTGTTTATCCGGCTGATATGGTGAAAGGAGCCTCTGTTTGAGTAAGCTATTAAAGAATTCAACTATTTTTATCTTGCTGGTGCTGATTGCCCTGTCTTTTTATGCCTGGACCAGCAGGGAAGACCCAGTGACCGAGCTGAATTATACTGAATTTCAAAGCCAGGTTGAGTCGGGGCAGATCAAGGAAGTTACCATTGCCGCCGAGTCGGAGGCTGGCAGATATACGATTACCGGTTATTTGTCCGATGGTACGGCGTTCCGCACCATCACGTTTCCCGACAGCTCTATTGCCGATTACCTCAACAATTACGGAGTAATCATCAATTATGACGCTGTCGTCGCTTCCTGGTGGTTATCGCTGCTGACTACCTTGATCCCGATGCTGCTGATCGTCGGCTTGTTCATCTTTTTAATGCAGCAGGGGCAGGGTTCGGGCGGCAAGGTGATGCAATTTGGCAAAAGCCGCGCCAAGCTGCAGACCGATTCGCATAAAAAAGTTACCTTTGCCGATGTTGCCGGTGTGGATGAGGTCAAGGAAGAACTGGCGGAAGTCGTCGCCTTTTTGAAGGAGCCGCGCAAGTTTAGCGCTCTGGGCGCCCGTATTCCCAAAGGCGTGCTGCTGTATGGCCCTCCCGGATGTGGTAAAACTCTGCTGGCCCGGGCTGTTGCCGGCGAAGCCGGCGTGCCGTTCTTTTCCATTTCCGGCTCTGATTTCGTGGAGATGTTTGTCGGCGTCGGCGCCAGCCGCGTCCGCGATCTTTTTGAGCAGGCTAAGAAGCATAGCCCCTGCATCATATTTATCGATGAGATCGATGCCGTAGGCCGTCAGCGCGGAGCTGGTTTGGGCGGCGGTCATGATGAGAGAGAGCAGACCCTGAACCAGCTGCTGGTGGAAATGGACGGCTTCTCTAATAACGAAGGCATTATCGTTATGGCGGCTACCAACCGCCCGGATATTCTGGACCCCGCTTTGCTGCGTCCGGGACGGTTTGACCGCGAGATCACTGTGGATGCGCCAGATGTGCTGGGCAGACGGCAGATTCTCGATGTTCATGCTAAAGGCAAGCCGCTGGATAATGATGTTGATTTGGATGTTGTCGCCCGCCGTACTCCGGGCTTTACCGGCGCGGATCTGGCCAATGTTTTGAACGAGGCTGCTTTGCTGGCTGCGCGGCACAATAAGAAAAAGATCAGCATGGAAGAGCTGGAGCAGGCAGTGGAACGCGTTATCGCAGGGCCGGAGAAAAAATCCAAGGTTATCAGTGATAAAGAGAAAAAGCTGGTCGCCTATCACGAGGCCGGCCATGCGGTAGTTTCTTATTTCCTGCCTAATTCGGATCCGCTGCACAAGGTATCGATTATTCCCCGCGGACGCGCCGGCGGCTATACCTTGTTGCTGCCCAAAGAAGACCGCAATTACGCTACTAAGTCTCAGATGCTGGATTCGCTGGTGATGCTGCTCGGCGGCAGAATGGCTGAATCATTGGTGCTGAAAGATGTCTCTACCGGCGCACAGAACGATTTGGAGCGCGCTACTGATACTGTCCGCGAGATGATCACTCGTTATGGTATGAGCGATGAATTAGGCCCGCTGACTTTTGGCAAGCGCCAGGATACGGTATTTTTAGGCCGCGATATTTCTCAGGAGCGCAATTACAGCGAAGCGATCGCCTACGCGATCGATAAAGAAGCCCGCGCTATTATGGACGAGGCCTATAACCGCGCCCGCCAGATCTTGACTGATCATATCGATGCACTGCATCAAGTTGCGGCGATATTGATCGAAAAAGAGACTATTGAAGCCGTTGACTTCTATCGCATTATGAGCAAGTATCCTTCCGCCTCCACCGCGATGGCGGAGGCTGCGGCTGCAGCGTTAAGCAAGGCTGATGAAGAACAACAGCCCAGCCAGCTTGATCAGCAGCCGGGTTCCAAGCCGGTTTTAAGCCGGAGATTGAACGCGGTGGCTGATGCCTCTGATTCTGATAAGGACGCGGCGCTGCCAGAGAAACCCGATCCGGATATTCATATCTCCTTTGGCGGAGATAACGAGTCCGAGCAGGATAAAAATTAACAGCTGGAGAAGGGACAATGGGAAAAGTAAAAGCATTCTTGCAAAAAAAGGATATTGTTTTTTCTGTTGACCGATATTTGATCAAAGCCCTTAGCGCGATGGCGCAAGGGCTTTTCGCCTCTTTATTGGCGGGCTTAATAGTAAAAACTATCGGTGAACAATTAGGCTGGAGTTTCTTAGTTGATATTGGCGCTTTTGCTATGGATATGATGGGACCGGCGATTGGCGTCGCAGTAGCTCATGGCTTAGGTGCGCCTCCATTGGTGCTTTTTGCTTCAGTCATCACCGGTTTTGTTGGTGCTGAGTTTGGCGGCCCAGCCGGCTCTTTCATCGCTGCGGTGATCGGTGCGGAATTCGGCAAACTGGTCTCCAAGGAGACCAAGCTGGATATCATGGTCACGCCGATCGTCACCTTTTTTATGGGCTTTGTAGCGGCGTATTTCATCGGCCCTTATATCAATCAATTCATGCTGTGGCTGGGCGATGCTCTGATGTGGGCGACTGAGCAGCAGCCGCTGATTATGGGTGTAGTAGTGGCGACTTTGGTTGGCCTGGCGCTGACGGCACCGATTTCCAGCGCGGCGCTGTGCATTATGATGGATCTTTCCGGTTTGGCCGGCGGCGCGGCGACGGCTGGTTGCTGCGCGCAGATGATCGGCTTTGCGGTGATGAGCTTCAAGGCTAATGGCTGGGGCGGCTTTTTCGCCCAGGGCCTGGGCACCTCAATGCTGCAGATCCCTAATATTATTAAGCACCCGATTATTTTGTTGCCGCCGACTTTGGCGGGGGTGATTACCGGACCGCTATCGATCACGGTATGGCAGATGGAAAATCTGGCGACCGGTTCGGGTATGGGTACCGCTGGTCTGGTCGGTCAGATCTCCACGATTGCAGCGATGGGCGGCAGCTGGTCGGTATGGCTGGCGATAATCTTGCTCCATTTTGTGTTCCCGGCAGTATTGACGCTGCTTTTCGCCTGGCCTTTGCGGAAGAAAGGTCTCATTAAAGACGAATATATGGTGCTAGATATTTAAGTTTTAAGCGGTAACAGTCAATGAAACAATTATCTTTTGACCGTACATTGGTCATGGGGATTTTGAATTTGACGCCTGATTCATTCTTCGACGGCGGCAGATACCTTGATCCTGATCAGGCCGAGCAGCACTGGCAGCAGCTGGTGGCGGACGGTGCGGATATTATTGATATCGGCGCCGCTTCCTCGCGTCCGGGCTATCAGCCGGTGAGCGCAGAGGAGGAGCTGGCGCGGCTGCAGCCTTTTTTGCCGCGCTTGCGCGGTGCGGAGATTCCGTGGTCCATTGATACCGATAAGCCGGAGGTAGCGGAGGCAGCATTGGCTGCCGGGGCGGCGATAGTAAACCATACCGGATATCCCTCGCAGGAGATGGCTGCATTGGCGCGCCGCTATCAAGCCTATCTGGTAATCATGTTTCATGGCCCGTTCACCAGCGGCGATTATTTTGCCGAACTGCGCAGATTTTTCGCTGCAGCTATCGATGAGGCGCTTGCCGCAGGCGTCGACCGTTCGCGGCTGATCATCGATCCGGGGATTGGCTTTGAGATGACGATGGAGCAGTGTAT
>CALXQC010000012.1 GCA_944390435.1 uncultured Clostridia bacterium | reverse complement strand
CGGTGTGACTGTCCGTGTGTATTACCTGATTGCTCTCAATTCTTTCCGTTCTTTCCGTAGTTCTTTCCAAAAATGCGCGTTTTGGCACATTTTTCGGTTCATTCGAACTAGCCCGTAAATCCTGGCTTTTCGGGGTTTTGGCCTGAAAAAACCAGTATTTATGCGGCTTTGCGTCGAGGACGAAACTAGCAGAAACGAACACGAAACTGACTGATCCTGACACGCACTTTATAAAACTCGAAATCAGTTTGCCGGTAATACCGGCACGTGGGTTCGAATCCCACCCACTCCGCCACGTCGGAACGAGTTTTACTCGTTCCGACTTTTTTGCAGGATAAAGCTTATCGAGCGTTCATTATGCTGCTCAATGGGGTGCTGCACAACGCAAAGCTGCGGGACGCCGGAAAACGCTGAATGGTATTTACATTTGCAGCGGCAAGTTATATGATGAAGTTGTAGCAGATAGGGCAATTTTTGTCCCGAGTATTACTAAAGGAGGAATCAGCATGGAGTTCAAAAATGCCACTATGGAAGACTATGATGCAGCGTTCGATTACATCGAGAAATTGTGGACCTACAACACCTATGATAAAGACCAGATCCGTCAGGTCTATCAAGACGTCATCAATGATCCCAACAGCTTCGCCTTTTTCCTCATGGATGGGGACGAATACCACGGTTTCTGCCACGGCGCCTATTTCAATACCTTCTGGCTCTCCGGCATGACCTGCTATCTCTCCAGCATTATCACTAATGAAAATGAACGCGGCCAGGGGAACGGCATCAAGCTGATGGATCATGCCAAAGAGCTGGCCAAGGCGCGCGGCTGCAAGGCTATCGTGCTGGATTCCGGCTTTCCCCGCACCGGAGCGCACCGCTTCTATGAGATCTACGGCTTTGAAAAAAGCTGTTATGGCTTTGATCTCAATCTTGACTAAGCCAACTTTGGCATAAAAAAACAGCAGTCCGCTGAGTAACGGACTGCTGTTTTTGTTTCTCGGTTATTTGATGCCGCGCTGCGGGATCATCCGGCGGCCGACTGACCGCCGTCTCCTGCGAGGCGGCTGTTCCTGGCCGCTCCGCCTGCTCTTTGGACTCTTCTTGCTCATTCAGGCGCTTGCTCATATGGCGGTAAACGAGAATGCCGGCCACGCTGACCACCACCGTAAAGATAAAGACAATCACGGCGAACTGATAATTCTGCAGCCCCAGGGCATTGCCGCCGATGGTGGAGGTAATCACCGACGGGATACGGGCAATACTGGTGAGCAGCAGGCAGACGCTGAGCTTCATATTGGTCAGGCCTAAAACATAGGTCATAATATCCTTAGGCGTGCCGGGGATAAAAAACAGAATGAATACCAATAAATTCAGCCGGCGGCTATTGCGGAAAAACTTCATGGAAAGAAGCTTTTCCCGCGGATAAAAACAATCGACCGCCTTGACGCCGAAAAAACGGGTAAAAAGAAAGATCACCGTAGTGCCGATCATCGCGCCGATAATGACCAGCAGCGTACCTTCTACCGCGCCAAAAGCATAGCCGGCGCCGATTTCGATCGGCTCCCCGGGGATAATGGCGATAATCACCTGCAGCACCACAATGCCGATAAAGGCCAAGCGGCCGCCAAAGCCATGGCTGTCCACCCATAAGCGGAAGCGTTCCGGCTCAGAGACGAATTCGATCAGCGGCCGGCCGACAAACCAAAAGACCGCCGCTGAGAGCGCCAGAAAAATGATGATGGAAACAATACTGACGATGCGCCGCCTTTTAACTGTGGCTGCATCTTCCGGGGCCAAGGAAAAATTATCCGTCATAAAGTAAGGCTCTTTCTGTCATATTGCGCACAGCGTTATTGCTGCTGCCGCCGCTATTATAGCAAAAAACACTCCGCTAAAATCATCTTTAAACAAGCTTTAATCCGTTGTTAAAGATTTTTAATACTGCCGGTCCGGGGCTGATGTTCCGGCCGCAGTCAAATATTCTTATATTTATTTTAGCTCCCTGGCGAGAAATTCCTTGTCTTCCGCGCCACAGATCGTTATAATATAGTTCTGTCTACCGGCGCCGATCCTTGCGCCCGGGCTGACCAAAATCAAGACAAGGAGCATCTGATGGCCAAGGGTCCGCTCTATGTAACGCTATGCTATGTGTTTTGGGGGTTGCTGCCGATCTTTTGGAAGACCCTGGACAGCCTAGACCCGCTCTATATTCTGGCCTGCCGCATCTTTTGGTCGTTGCTGTTCTGCGCTGTGCTGCTACTGCTGCGCCGCCGCTGGGCCGAGCTCAAGCCGCTGCTGCGCGACCGGCGGCTGCTGGGCAAGCTGGCGCTGTGCAGCGTGCTGATCACCGTCAACTGGGGCAGCTATATCTGGGCAGTCAATTCCGACCATATCATCGACGCCAGCCTGGCTTATTATCTGGAGCCGATCCTGGTCATCTTCATCGGCGCGCTTTGTTTCCGCGAGCAGCTGACCCGGCTGCATTGGTGTTCGGTGGTTTTAGCGGCGCTGGGCGTTATCGTGCCGATCGCCTATTATGGCCAATTCCCCTTTATCGCCCTGTCGATCGCGGTTACCTTTGCTGTTTACGGCGCGATCAAAAAGACCGTCGCCATCGACAGCACCCTCTCGATTTTCCTGGAAACGCTGATTATGAGCCCATTAGCACTGGGCTTTATCATCTATATGGAAACACAGCAGCTGGGGGCGCTGGCCGCCCTAAGCGGCTGGCAATATCTGCTGCTGCCGCTGTCCGGCATCGTCACCAGCGTGCCGCTGATTCTTTTTAGCCAAGGGATTAAAAGCACGCCGTATAATCTCAGCGGCATCCTGATGTATATCAATCCTACCATCGAGCTGCTGGTCGGCGTGCTGCTCTATCATGAGCAATTTACCATCGTCCAGGCAGTCACCTTCGCTTTTATCGGGCCGGCAGTGATCATCTATCTGCTGGCCAACCGCCGCTTGGGCAAAACGGCAGCCCTGGATGAAGCGAGGGCGCGCCGCTAAAGCTGCCGCTCTTTGATGGTAGCGCTCATGCTATGCACAAGTATTACGACAACTCATCAAGAAAGGATCCGCTAATGAATTTTCTGCGCAAAAACGGCTGGGGGATCTTGCTCTGCCTGGTCGTCGCTATTCCCTGCTGGTTCTTAGGCCGCCTGGTACCGGTGGTCGGAGGACCGGTCTTCGCCATCATCATCGGCATGATTATCACCCTGCTGTTCAAGGACAAGCCGCATACGCAAGGCGGCATCAATTTCACCTCCAAAAAAATTCTCCAGTTTGCTGTGGTGCTGCTCGGCTTTGGGATGAACCTGACAGATATTCTGCAAAAAGGCCAGCAATCGCTGCCGATCATCATCTCGACGATCGCCACCTCGCTATTGATTGCTTTCGCCCTCTACAAAGCGCTGAAAATGCCTGGCAAAATCTCGACCCTCATCGGCGTCGGCTCTTCAATCTGCGGCGGATCGGCAATCGCCGCCACCGCGCCGGTAATCGGCGCTAATGATGAGGAAATCGCGCAGTCGATCTCCGTCATCTTTCTCTTCAATGTCATCGCAGCGCTGATTTTCCCCACCCTGGGCGGAATGTTGGGGCTGTCCAATGAAGGCTTTGGGCTTTTTGCCGGCACCGCCGTCAACGATACCTCTTCCGTTACTGCGGCTGCCGCCGCCTGGGACGGCATCCATCACAGCAATACCCTGGATTCCGCGACTATCGTCAAGCTGACACGCACCCTGGCTATCATTCCCATCACCCTGGCGCTGGCTTTTTACCGCACCAAAAAGGAACAGAGCCGGGAAGGCAGCCGGGTCAGCGTCAAAAAAATCTTTCCCTTTTTCGTGCTCTTTTTCGTCTTAGCTTCGGTAGTGACGACCGTCTTCAATCTGCCGGCAGCCGTCACCACGCCCTTAAAGGAGCTGAGCAAATTCTGCATCGTCATGGCTATGGCGGCGATCGGTCTCAATACCGATATCGTCAAGCTGGTCAAAAGCGGCGGAAAGCCGATTTTCATGGGCCTCTGCTGCTGGATCGGCATCGCCGGCGTCAGTCTGCTGATGCAGCATCTGCTGGGCATCTGGTAGGCCTTGAGCCATCTCGGCAAAATTCTGTGGCAGCCGCCCCGTTCAGAGGAGCGGCTGCCACAATTATTTGAACGATTTAGCGGAGAAAAACGCTGCCGGCTCTTTACAATTCAACGATTTTATTTTATCATAATTAAATGTGTTACCGCTGACGCAGCCGCCGCTGCGGCAAACGCGTCATTACTACTAATGAAATTTGAGGAGAAGGACTATGGATAGCAATTCTGTGCAAATCCTCATCGCCATGATCGTCTATATGATCATTGTCCTGGGGATCGGGGTCTATTTCACTAGAAGGGCCCATAGCAATACCGAGAACTATTTCCTCGGCGGCCGCAGTCTCGGTCCGTGGGTCACGGCGATGAGCGCCGAAGCCTCGGATATGAGCGGCTGGCTGCTGATGGGACTCCCCGGCGTCGCTTATTGGAGCGGCGTCGCCGACGCCGCCTGGACCGCGATCGGCCTGGCGATCGGTACTTATGTCAACTGGCTGATCGTAGCTAAAAGATTGCGCCGCTACAGCATCAAGGCCAATAACTCGATCACCCTGCCGGAATTTTTCTCCAACCGCTTCCGCGAAAAGAATAAGGTGATCCTGAGCATCGCCGCGGTGTTCATCCTGATCTTTTTTACCGTCTATGCAGCGAGCTGCCTGGTCACCTGCGGCAAGCTCTTCAGCACGCTGTTCGGCACCTCTTATGTAACGATGATGATTCTCGGAGCGATTTTCGTCCTTGCCTATACCCTACTGGGCGGTTTCCTGGCAGAAAGCGCCTCCGACTTCCTCCAGGCGATAGTAATGATCGTCGCGCTGATCCTGATCATTACTGTCGGCACTGCGGCAGCCGGCGGCGTGGGCGCAGTGATCGACAATGCCCAAAATATCCCCGGCTTCCTGGATTTCTTCGGCATCGCTACTCCGGTGGTGGAAAACGGCAGCCAGGTAGTGGCCAACGGGGCGCCGCTCTTCGGCGAAGGCGCGCAATACAGCGTGATCTCGATCGCCTCGGCGCTGGCCTGGGGTCTGGGCTATTTCGGTATGCCGCAGGTATTGCTGCGCTTCATGGCGATCAACAGCGAGAAAAAGCTGACCATGTCCCGCCGCATCGCCACTGTCTGGGTAGTGATCTCCTTAGCCGCGGCTGTTTTCATCGGTTTGGTCGGCCGAGCGCTCTTCCCCACCGAGCTGCTGACCTCTTCCTCTGCGGAAAACATTCTCATCATCATGTCCACCAGCCTGCTGCCGGCATTGCTGGCCGGCGTAGTGATGTCGGGCATTCTTGCCGCGACTATGAGTTCTTCCGACTCCTATCTGCTGATCGCAGCCTCTGCTCTGGCGAAAAACCTCTATAAGGATGTCTTTAAGAAAGATGCTACTGATAAGCAGGTGATGTTCGTCTCGCGTCTGACTCTGCTGCTGATCACTGTAGTCGCTACCGTGATCGCTATCGACGAGGAGAGCGTCATCTTCCAGATCGTCTCCTTCGCCTGGGCCGGCTTCGGCGCCACCTTCGGCCCGCTGATGCTGTTCTCCCTGTTCTGGAAACGGATCAACCGTCAAGGCGCGATCGCCGGCATGATCTCCGGCGGCGTGATGGTCTTTGTCTGGAAGCTGCTGATCAATCCGCTGGGCGGCGTCTGGGGTATTTACTGCCTGCTGCCGGCGTTCATCATCTCCTGCATCTTCATTGTCGTCGTCTCGCTGCTGACCGCACCGCCGGCGCCGGAGATCGTCCAGGAATTTGAGGATGTCCGCGATAAAAAAGGCTGCACCCTGGAAGAAGCCTAAAGCGCAACTGCATATCAATGCATAAAATAAGGACTGCCCGCCGGGCAGTCCTTATTTGGTTATGGCCTTATAGCACACGCCGCCTCTTTACATATGATCAAAATCCTTGCTGTGAACCAGTTCCGGCTGCAGCGAACAGATGATCTCGTCCATCTTCTCCAGCACTGTTTCCTGATCCTGACGCCATTTAGCTACCAGCGGCAGCAGATTAGAGAAATGATTGCCATAGACCAGACAATCCTCCACCTCCAGCTTCTCCAGCAGCAAGCGCTCCTCAAGAATAGTTTTCCACGGCGGCAGCTGATGGAAGCGTCCGGCGGCAATATCCGCAGCCATGGTGGTGCCCTTCTCCGGAGAAAGCGTCATCAACCGGATCGACCATGGATGCACCTGATTATAAAACTCCGCCGTCTTAGTGGCGTTTTCCCAAGATAGCTCCTCTCCGCCCAAGCCGATAATCGAGCTCAGCGAGTAGGTCAAACCCAGCTGATCGAGCAGCTGCAGCGCCTCGAGCATCTGCGCGACAGTCTCGCCTTTGCGGCAGTTCTCGAGAATGCGGTCGCTGCCGGATTCAACGCCGACATAGAGACTGCTGACGCCCAAGTCTCGGAGCAAGGAGAGGTCAGCGCGGCCTTTTTTAAGGATTTCCACAGCCCGGGCATACATATTGATATGCTGCACCTGCGGCAGCAGCTCATGCACTGCCTGCAAGATCGCTACCAAATGCTGCGTCGGCAGCACCATACAGTTCTCGCCGACAAAAAACAGCTCGGTCTTATGCTTATTTTCCGGCAGAGAGGCAAGAATAGCGATTTTCTCCTCCACCTCGCCCAGAGGATAGGCTTTGAAGCGGTGATGCGCCTGCTCGCGGCAGAAAGTACATTCCGAATACGAGCAGCCTACGGCAACCTGCAGCAGGATGCTCTCGCTCTCCGGCGGCGGACGGTAGATAATCTCATCACTGTAGAGTTTATAGCTTAAATCTTTATCCAGCATAGTCATGCCATCAGCCTCCTTACTGACTAGAGGGCTACTAACCGCTTGTTCCTGCTGCTTATATTATACCAATTTCCGGCCGGGAAGTAAACGCAGCGGCGCTACTGCTCCCATAAAAAGCAAAAACGCCGCTAGAGAGCGGCGTTTGATTTTGTTTAATCCTGTTCATTAATCAAACAGCGGCGTGCTGTAATAACGCTCCGCCGTATCCGGCAGCAGAGTGACTACCGTCTTGCCCCGGCCGAGCTTACGCGCCAGCTTTAATGCGCCTGCGACATTAGTGCCGCTGGACAGGCCGCACATCAGTCCTTCCAGGCGCGCCAAGTCTTTGGTGGTCTGCACCGCCTCTTCATCAGAGATAATCTCCACATGGTCATAGATATCGACATTCAGATTAGCCGGAATCAGGCCGTCGCCGATACCCATCTGGATATGGGTGGTAATGCTGCCGCCGGAGAGAATCGCGGCGTTCTTCGGCTCCAAAGCCCAGATCTCAATCTGCGGATTGACCGCCTTGAGCACCTCGCCGATACCGGAGAGGCTGCCGCCGGTGCCGATGCCGGCGCAAAAGCCATGAATCGGCTTGCCGGCTTGTTCCAGGATTTCCGGCGCGGTATGGAGACGATGCGCCTCTGGATTAGCCGGGTTCTCAAACTGCCGCGGCAGGAATACCCGCGGATCAGCATCAGCCATCTGCTGGGCGGTCTGCATACATTCCTCGATAGCCGCGCCGATATCGCCCTTGTCTTCAACGATAATAACCTCCGCGCCGTAATTGCGGAGCAGCTTGCGCCGCTCTTCGCTGACTGAGGAGGGCATCACGATCACTGTCTTATAGCCGCGCACCGCAGCGACCAGCGCCAGGCCGATGCCTTGATTGCCGCTGGTAGGCTCGCAGATAATGGTATCCGGGCCGATCAAGCCCTGGCGCTCTGCATCGAGAATCATATTGTAGGCAGTGCGGGTTTTGACCGAACCGCCGATATTGACTGCCTCAAACTTCACCAAAATCTCCGCGTCATCCGGACCGGTCATCCGATTGAGCCGGATCAGCGGCGTATTGCCGATAGCTTCCAAAACATTATTATAGATCATGCAGCTTACTCCTTTAGCAAGTATCGCCCTCTCCGCAGCCATAAAAAAAGCCGCTGCCAGCGGCAAAGAGGGCCGTGGTTATTATTTTATTCCTCAACGATAGCATGGGTGACGCCGAAATCAAGGATAATATTAATCAGCTCATTGCGTGAGCGGTTGCTCTGCAGCGCCAGCTCGTCTAGAGCAGCCACAGTCTCCTCCTTGACCCGAACGGAAAAAGTCTTATAGCCGTCCTCGCCGCGGGCGGCGTCGCGCTTGGCGATCCGCAGCATATCGTCGTTCATGGCTGTCACCTCACAGGTTAGTTTACCGAAAGCAGCAGGAAAATTATATGTTATAATCATAACATAAACATGTTTTCTAACTTGCGGAAGGCGAATCCTGCCGCAGCAGAGAAAAAACTAGCCAAAACAGGCTGGCGCATGGTATAATTATTATGTTATTAATGCACAAGTATCAGCTGTAGTAATATTCTTGCTCCAGCAACTTTTTCGATAAAGGATGGAGAATGCGATGAACACCCTGATCCTCTATGCTACTCATCACGGCGCCGCCCGCAAGATCGCCAAGCTGATCGCTCAGGAGCTGCCGGAGGCGATCGTTAAGGATATTGAAGACGGCGAGCCGCATCTGGCCGCTTATGACTGCGTGATCCTGGGCAGCAGCCTGGAAGCCGGACAGATCCGCCGTCCGCTGAAGCGTTTTATCTCCCGGCATCAAGACGAGCTGCTGGATAAGCGGCTGGGGCTATTTCTCTCCGGGCTCAGCGAGACGGGGGAGAACAAATATTTCAGCGATAATTTTCCGCCGCAGCTGCTGGAGGCAGCCGTAGTCAAGCAAATGCTCGGCGGCGTCTATAATCCGCAGGTCTGCTCACTGGCGGAACGGATCATCATGCGCCTGGTCGCCGGCTGCAAGAGCTATGTCTCGACAGTCAACCATCAGCGGATCGCCGCTTTTGCCGACGCGCTGAAAGAAAAATAACACATCAAAAGGCTGCTCGCCGCCAGCTCCGCCAGGGACCGCGCCGAAACCCCGGGATAAAAATTTATTCTTGACAGTAGTACGAATTCGGATTAAAATAATCGATGCGAATTCGTACTATTTTTTAGGAGGAGCTCCATGACAACTATAAACGATCAAGGCATCTGCTATCATGACATCATGTGGCGGATCACCAATGCCTGCAATAAAATGGACGGAGCCTATTACTTCTGCGGCAAAAAGCTGGGGATCAAGGAAAACACCCTAACTATCATCTACGCTCTGGAAGACGGACAGCCGCATAGCCAAAAACAAATCAGCGAGGAATGGCTGATCCCTAAAACGACCATCAACACCACTGTCAAAGAGATGATGCAGGAAGGGCTGATCACCTTTTTGCCCGGCGGCAAGGAGAAAGCCATCATGCTGACCGAACAAGGACGGCAATATGTCCGCTCTGTGCTCCGCGATATTAACCGTGCCGAACAGCAGGCACTGGCCCGCACGCTACAGCGTTATCCGGCGGAATTCGTCGATGCCTTTGAGTTTCTCTCCAATGCGCTGTGCGAGGAATTAGCGCATACCGTGCTCCAGCAGCCGGCAGAATAATCCGCCGGGATACCGGGAGCCTCTGCTCGTTATCTTCAGTGAAAGGATCATTATCCAGGATGAATTCCCATACCCTATTTGCCAATACACCTCCGGTCAAGCTGTTTTTTATGGCCTCGATTCCCGGGGCGATCGGGATGCTGGCCGGAGCTATCTATACCCTGGTTGACGGCATTTTTGTCGGCCAGTTTTTAGGCGAGACCGCCTTTGCGGCGATCAATCTGGCGATGCCCTTCGTCATCATCAATTTTGCCCTGGCCGATTTAATCGGCGTCGGCTCGTCTGTGCCGATCGCTATCAGCCTGGGACAAAAAGAAGAAGCCCGCGCCAACAATATTTTCACCTGTTCCTGCCTGATGATTGTCGGCACCGGCATCATTATCGGCGCGCTGCTCTATGCTATCGCTCCGGCTTTGATCGAGCTGATGGGCGCGGAGGGCGAATTTGCCCGTCTGGCTGTTGAATATCTGCGTGTCTACGCCGCCTGCTCGCCGCTGACTACTATCATCTTTGCCGTGGACAATTATCTGCGGATCTGCGGCAAGATCCGCAGCAGCATGGGTCTCAATATCCTGATGGCCGTCTCCGGCGCCAGCATGGAATTGCTCTTCCTCTCGGTATTCCATTGGGGAGTATGGTCGGCGGCGCTGTCCTTCTGCCTGGCAATGATCCTCTGTGTGGTGATCGCCTTTATCCCCTTTTTCCGCGGCAAAATGCTACTGCGTTTCTGCCGTCCCCGCTTTAGCGTCGGCATGATCAAACAAATCCTGGCCTGCGGTACGCCGACTTTTCTCAATAATGTCGCCGGACGCATCACCTCAATCGTTTTTAATGTGATCCTGGTGCGGCTGGGCGGCGAAGCGGCTGTTTCGATCTACGGTATTCTGATGTATGTTGAAGGCTTTATCCAGCCGCTGCTTTACGGGATGTGCGATTCGCTGCAGCCGGCGATCGGCTATAACTGGGGGGCGCGCCAGTATTCGCGGGTACGCGCCATCGGCAAATGCTGCTTTACCGCCAGCGCTGTGATCGCGCTGATTTTCGTCGCAGTAATCCTGATCTTCCCGGCGCAAATCTCCGAGCTGTTCGTGCCGGGCGGCAGCAGCGAATTCCTCGCCACTTCGGTACTGGCCTTGCAGCTCTTTAGCTTCACCTATGTCACACGCTGGTTTTCTTTTGCCTCGCAGAGTTTTATGCTGGCGATCGAAAAGACGATCCCCGCGTCGCTGATCTCGATCTCCACCGTACTGGTATTCCCGCTGCTGCTGATCCTGATCTTCTGGCCGCTGGGGCTGACCGGCATCTGGCTCAATTTCGCCGGAACTTCGCTGCTCGCCTTCGGGCTCTCGCTGGCGATGTTGCTCAAATACCGCCGCGAGCTGCGCCAGCCGGATGAGCCGCGTCCGCAGCCGCCGTCAACAGAAAAGGTCAGCTCAGCGAGCTGACCTCCATAAATTTTCTACAGCCATAGCGCGTGCCGGCGCCGCCGGCAAACTCTAATCCGCCTGGAGCGTAATAATCAGCAGCTCCGGCGGATTATTAATTCTAAAGGGGAAACGGCTGTTTCCCAAACCGCGGCTGACTACCAGTGCCGTCTCGCCCAGCTGATATAGCCCAGAGGTATACTTGGGGAACAGCCCCTGATTAGGCGCAAACAGCGCGCCGATTAGCGGCAAGCGAATCTGGCCGCCATGAGCATGGCCGCTCAACACCAGGTCGATGCCAGCCTCCGCATACAGCTCCGCCAGCTCCGGACGGTGTGAGAGCAAAATGCTGTACTCTCCCTCGCCGCTGAGCAGCTCCTCCAGCCGCGCGCTGATCCGCTGCTGCCGCTCCTGTTCGCTCATCGCAGCGGAAATGGTGAAATTAGGATCAGCCAGTCCCAGCAGCTCGATACTGCTGTCTCCGCGCTGCAGCAGCAGCGAACGGTCATCGAGCACTACTGCTCCGGCCTCGGTCATGCCCTCACAGAGCTGCTGGTAGAGCTGCGGCAGCCGCGCCTCATGATTACCGCTGACATAATATACCGGAGCAATCTCCACCGCCTCGCGGATAAAAGCCAGCGCCAGCTCTAAATCAGGGTGATAAGAATCCAGCAGGTCGCCGGTGACGGCGATCAGATCCGGCTCCGCCGCCGCCAGCAGATCTATCAGCTGCCGGCCATGGCCGTCGAAATCGCTGTTATGCAAATCGCTGACTTGGGCGATAGTCAAGCCGTCCCATTCCTCAGGCAGGGCGGCAGCAGGGATGGTCAGCTCGCTGACTGTTACCGTGATATTATGCCGGTAAACCAACAGCGCTGCCAGGGCGACAGCTGCCAGCGCTATGATGAGAATGATCAGTATTTTTTTACCGCGCCGCCGCGGCTGCTCAGCGCTAATAGCGGCGGACGCTTCTGTTCTGCCCATCGGGATTACCAATGCACGCTGTTGTACACCTGTCCCGCTGCGGCGCCGCCGTCAACCAAAGTCAGCAGCTGCGAGACCGTGACCAGCTGATAACCAGCTTTGACCAGAGCCGGCACTACCTTGGCCATTGATTCTATCGTCGCCTGATGGATATCATGGCAAAGAATAATCGTGCCGTTGCGCACTGAGCTGATAATCGCATCATAGGTTTTCTGAGCGTCTTTGGTCTGCCAGTCCCTGGTATCCAGCGACCAGGTGATGATCGGCATGCCCAGGTCACGGGTGACGGAGACCGCCAGATCATCCATCGAGCCATAGGGCGGGCGCATCAGCTTCGGCCGGATGCCGGTATATTTTTCCACCTCGTCCACTGTCCACTGCAGCTGCTCGCGGATTCCCTGCTCGTCCAGGTCAGCCAGGTCGGCATGCGCCCAGGAATGATTAGCGATTTCCGATCCCTGAGCGGCAATCGCACGCATCACCTCGGGGTAGGATTTGATCCGGTTGCCCACGACAAAGAACGTGGCCCGGGCATTATTAGCGGAAAGAATATTCAGCAGCTGCTGCGTATACGGGCCAGGACCGTCGTCGAAGGTCAGCGCGATCACTGGACGGTCGGGGTCAATGGCGGCCATGGCCTGCGGATCCAGCACATCGAGCGCCGAGGGGGTATGCACCGGCAGGATCGGCCGTTCCCCGGCTATCTGCTGCGTCTGATTAGAGAAATCCCAGGCCGCGACCTGAGCATGTCCCTTATCAAACAGCAGGCTGGCATTGATGAAGAAGGGCTGACGCAGATCTACCGTGACCGCGCCATCTGCCGACTGGCTGCCGTCCAGCTCTACCGGCTCCGGAGCAGCTGTGTTCAGCGGAAAAACCGAGCCGTTGACCTGCGGCTCATTAGCGGCATGACCGCAGGCACACAGTCCCAGCAGCACAAGCATTGCTAACAAAGATAAACCTCGTTTCATCGCTAATCTCTCTTTCTCTCTGGTAATGAGCCGGCATTCCGGCCGTGGTAGGCACCGGGAAAACAAAAATAAGCGTACCATGTGCGGCCAATACGCCGCCAATCAGCAGCAAGAATCTAACTATATTATAGCAGATACGACATTTTTTTGCAGAAAATTTCCTGCCGCTGTCTCCGGCATTAATCCTCAAGAACAGCAGTTCTACGCCCTGGCAGCTGCGGCCGAGGATAATCTGATGCCGTATCAGTGGATTTATTATAATTTATGATAAATCACACAGGCATAAAGATAGCCGCCCCGGCCAGGCAAGCCGGAGCGGCTCTAATAACCTTTGCCGCCGCACAGCAGGAGGCTGACGGCAGCGCCGCTTACTGATGCGGAAAATTAATTAGGATAAAAAACATTTACCGCGCCCATGCTGCTGCCGGCGAGTCCGGCAAAAGCGCTCTGCAGGGCAGCCGAGACATCGGCGTAAGTAGCGGCCAGCAGAACATATGAGCCGGCGTCAACGACAAAGCACTGCTCCGGAGTGACGCAGACCCAGCGCAGCGGATCAAAGCCGGATGCTGCCAGCGATTTGACCTGTGCGGCGGCAGAAGCGTCCTTGCACTGGATCAGCGCTACCAGATGCGCCTGGGCATTGATCGCGGCTTCCTTAACCGCGGCGGAGGTCACATACTGGCTAAACTGATCGCTGCTTAAGCCCAGATAACGCTGTGCGCTATCCGCGGAGACAGCGATATCCATAGTGCCGGCCATTTCAACATCGCAGGAATTGATCAGAGTATTGAGCACAGTAGCAGGGTCGCCGCTCAAGCCGCCGGCCGGTTCGTTATTGCCTCCGGAAGGCTGATCATTGTCCTGCCCCTGATTGCCGCCCTGATTACCGGCAGGCTGGTCATTATCACCGGACGGTTCCTGATCCTGCTGATCATCGGGCTGTTCCTGATCGTCGATAATATCCTGATCCGCGCCGTTTTCATCGTCCTCGACAATATCCTGATCCGGATCTGCCGGCGGCTCCTCGCTATTAGCGCAGGCCGCGGCAACTAGGCCGAAGCTTAATACCAAAGCCAAGCTAAGCAATAATTTTTTCATTAGTTTTCCTCCCTGATAATGATTTTATAATGGTTGATTCTACCCTTATAGACTAAAAATCCCCCGCTTTGTTCCCGTTTTCCGCCAGCGGGAAAAAATTTTTTCTGCACCGCGCAACTCCTGTGTTGGCAATGGATCCGCCCGGTGTCCCCGTTTCGCTGTGCCGTATCTGCAGGCGGCTCTTTACTCAGCAAGGCTTCCAAAATTGTTCTGGAAGCCTTGCTATTGTTGTTCCTTGCCTTGTTCTTTTTCGTGAATCGCCTTGGAGATGCTGACCCGCGCCTTGCTGATATGTTCCACAGCCAATGCCTGGGCGCGCTCGCTATCGCCGTCGGCAATCGCCTGCATAATACTGCGATGCTCAGTCAGCATCCGCGGGATACGATCCGGCGTGGTCACCAGTGACTTATGGCGGGCGCGCTTGACCAGGTTATGATAATTGCTCATCATATCGCGCAGGGGCCGGTTTTTGCCGGCTTTGCAGATGATATCATGAAAGCGAGAATCCAGCTCCACCATTTTATCGATGTCGCCTTTTTTCATATAAAATTCGGTCATGCTCAGCGTCTCTTCCAGCTCGGTGAGCTCCTCGGCAGTGATGCGCTCCGCCGCCAATTTCGCAGCCAGACCCTCCAGCTCGAGTTTGATCGTATAAATATCCTCGATATCCTGGGGAGAAATGCCCAAAACCACCGAGCCCTTATTCGGCTTGGATTCGATCAAGCCTTCTACCTCCAGCTGGCTCAAAGCCTCGCGCAGCGGGGTACGGCTCACCCCCAGCTCTTGGCATAACTGTTTCTCATTCAAAGCCATGCCCGGCGGGTATTTGCCGCTGATAATATTCTGTTCTAGCTGATGAAAGACCTGGCTGCGCAAGCTTTTAGCCGCTACTGTTTCACGAGGGGCGTTCGCATTCATCGCCATCACCTACCTATTTATCTCAGCGACCAAGGCGGCAGTAAAGGCCTTAGTCCCCGTAGAACCTCCCAGATCAAAAGTCAAATACCGGCCGCTGGCCGCTACTGCGATCAGCGCGTTTTCAATAGCTTTGGCAGCTTCCTTCTCGCCCAGATGGCGCAGCATCATCACTCCCGAGAGAATGATCGCCGTCGGATTAGCCATATCCTTGCCGGCAATATCCGGCGCGCTGCCGTGAATCGCCTCAAAAACTGCGGCCTGCTTGCCGATATTAGCGCCAGGCGCTACGCCCAGGCCGCCGACCAGGCCGGCGCACAGATCAGAGACAATATCGCCGTAAAGATTAGGCAGCACCAGCACATCATATTTCTCCGGCGCGATTACCAGATTCATGCACATGGCGTCAACGATCATCTCTTCCAGCTCGATGCCGGGATAATCCTGAGCCACCAGCCGCGCTTCCTCCACGAACATACCGTCGGTACATTTCATGATATTGGCCTTATGCACTGCCGTGACTTTATGGCGGTCATTGGCCGCTGCGTAATCAAAGGCATAGCGGAGAATCCGGCGGCAGCCCTCGCGGGTGAACAGCTTAATGCTCTCGGCCGCATCCCGCCCCACCATATGCTCGATGCCGGCATAGAGATCCTCGGTGTTTTCCCGGACAATCACCAGGTCGACATTCTGGTAACGGGAAGGGATATTAGGATAGTTTTTCGCCGGACGCAGATTGGCATAGAGATCCAGCTCCTTGCGCAAGGCCACATTGACGCTGCGGAAACCGCAGCCGATCGGCGTGGTAACCGGGCCTTTCAAAGCGACGCCGGTGCTTTTGATCGATTCGATCACCCGCTCCGGCAGCGGAGTGCCGTATTTTTCAATTTGCGCTGCGCCGGCTTCTTCTATATGCCAGTTGATCTTAACGCCGCTGGCGTCAATCACCTGGCGGGCAGCCGCCGCTACTTCCGGGCCGATGCCGTCGCCAGGAATCAAAGTTACATCATACATAAGCATACCTCTTTATCGGTTAAATTTTCTTGAGCTGCTTTAGCCCTGCTGCTTGGTATAGTTGAGCAGGCCGCCGGCGATCAGCATCGCGCCCTGGCGCTCGGAGATATTGGCAATCGCCTGGAAATCATAGCCGCGGGTCTTATTGGTCACGGTGAAAGGCGTGCCGGCCACTGCTGCTTTGACCTGTGCCGGGGCATCCTTGATCACCAGCTCGTCGCCTTCGGAGATCTTATCATAATCCGCCGCATCGGCAAAAACCAGCGGGATGATACCGTTATTGACCAAGTTGGCGGCATGGATGCGGGCGAAGGATTTGGCTAAAACAGCTTTCACTCCCAGATAGAGCGGAGCCAGCGCCGCGTGTTCGCGGCTGGAACCCTGGCCGTAATTATCGCCGCCGAGGATGAAGCCGCCTCCTTTGGCCTTAGCCTTAGCCGGGAATTCCGGATCGCAGGGGGTCAGGCAGTATTCCGCCAGATAGGGGATATTGGAACGATAAGGCAGCAGCTTGGCATTGGAGGGCATGATATGATCGGTGGTAATATTATCGCCGGTTTTAATCAGCACCTCGCCAGTCACCTCTTCCGCCAGCGGATGATGGGTAGGGAAAGGCTTAATATTGGGGCCGCGGACTACTTCCACAGTCGAGCCGTCCTCAGCCGGAGCGACCACCATATTATCACAGTAGTCGAAATGATCCGGAATCAAAGTCTCCGGTACTGGAGAATAATCGCGCGGATCAGTAATCACGCCGGTCAGAGCCGAGACTGCGGCAGTCTCCGGGCTGACCAGATAAACCTTGGCCGAGGCGGTGCCGCTGCGGCCGTAAAAATTGCGGTTAAAGGTACGCAGGGAAACAGCATCGGTAGCCGGAGCCTGGCCCATGCCGATGCAGGGGCCGCAGGCGCTCTCCAGGATACGCGCGCCGGCAGCGACCATCTTGGCCAGCGCCCCATTGGCGGCCAGCATCGACAGCACCTGTTTGGAGCCGGGCGCGATGACCAAGCTGACATTCTCCGCCACGGTTTTGCCCTCAAGAATGGCGGCGACCTTCATCATATCAGCAAAAGAGGAATTCGTGCAGCTGCCGATCGCCACCTGGTTAACGGTGATGCCGGCGATCTCGCTGATCGGCGCGACATTGTCCGGGCTGGACGGCTGCGCTGCCAGCGGCACCAGCTGCGAAAGATCAATGGTCAGGCTTTCGTCATAGACGGCGTCCGCATCGGCCACCACCTCCTGCCAATCCTCCTCGCGGCCCTGAGCGCGCAGGAACTGGCGGGTTACTTCGTCACTGGGGAAAATCGAGGTAGTAGCGCCCAGCTCCGCGCCCATATTGGTGATAGTGGCGCGTTCGGGAACAGAGAGAGTTTTGACGCCCTCTCCGGCATATTCCATGATCTTGCCGACTCCGCCCTTGACGCTGAGCTGACGCAGCACTTCAAGAATAATGTCCTTGGCGGTAACCATCGGCTGTAATTTGCCCACCAGCTCAATGCGGCAAATCTTCGGCATCATCAGATAGTAGGGGCCGCCGCCCATCGCCACCGCGACGTCGAGTCCGCCGGCACCGATCGCCAGCATACCCAAGCCGCCGCCGGTCGGCGTATGGCTATCCGAGCCCAACAGGGTCGCGCCGGGTTTGCCGAAGCGCTCCAGATGCACCTGATGGCAGATGCCGTTGCCGGGACGGGAGAAATAGACGCCGTGCTTCTTGGTCACGGTCTGGATATACTTATGATCGTCAGCGTTTTCAAAGCCGGCCTGCAGCGTATTGTGGTCGATATAAGCGACTGATTTATCGGTTTTGACCTTATCGATACCCATAGCCTCGAACTGCAGATAAGTCATAGTGCCGGTCGAGTCCTGGGTCAAGGTCTGGTCGATACGCAGCGAGATCTCTTCTCCTGCTTTCATTTCCCCGCTCAGCAGATGGCGGGCGATGATTTTTTGCGCGATATTCTGACTCATGATAATCTCCTTAGCAATCAGCAGATTTTAATGATGTATTTCCCGGCGCTCGCAGCAGCGGCAGCCGGAGGTATTAGCAAAGATGCAGCCCCATAGCTACCTGCTCCAGTTCTTCAAAACCGATGGTGGTGATGCGGCCGCCGTCATACTGAGCGTCGACCCATTCCTTAAGCTTGACCACGCGGTGGTCGTTTTTATCGATATCCTCTTTGAGATAGCTTGACAGCCACATGGCGATGCCGGCCTGGCCGGAAGTTTGGGTGATCGCTACGCCGGGCGGGCTCTTCAGCAGGGCGGTAGTATCAAAGATATTGTAGATCTCCTCGTCCTTGAGCATACCGTCAGCATGAATACCAGCCTGAGTAATATTGAAATTGCTGCCGACAAAAGGCGTATTCGGCGGAATCTTATAGCCGATATCCTTCTCATAAAAATCGGCAATATCACGGATCACCGTAGTTTCCATACCGTCTAAAGTGCCGCGCAGCTGGGCGTATTCAAATACCATCGCCTCCAGCGGCGTATTGCCGGTGCGTTCGCCGATACCCAGCAGCGAGCAGTTGACCGAAGACGCCCCGTAGAGCCAAGCGGTGCCGGAATTGATTACTGATTTATAAAAATCATTATGTCCATGCCACTCGATCAGATGCGAGGGGAAGCCAGCGTAATTGCGCAGGCCGTAGATGATGCCGGGGACGCTGCGCGGCAGGGAAGCGCCGGGATAAGAAATGCCGTAGCCCATGGTGTCGCAGGCGCGGATCTTGATCGGGATGCCGCTTTCCTTCATCAGGTTGTTCAGCTCCAGGGCAAAGGGGATGACAAAGCCGTAAAAATCGGCGCGGGTAATGTCCTCGAAATGGCAGCGGGGCACGATCCCTACTTCCAGGGCCTCGGAAATAACCGCCAGATAATCCTCCATCGCCTGGCGGCGGGTCTTCTTCAGCTTCTTGAAAATATGATAATCAGAGCAGCTGACCAGGATGCCGCATTCTTTCAAGCCCATGTTTTTCGCCAGCTGAAAGTCTTTTTTGGAAGCGCGAATCCAGCCGGTAATCTCCGGGAAATAATAGCCCAGATCCTGGCAGCGGGACAGCGCGGCTTTATCGCGGTCACTGTAAAGGAAGAACTCGCACTGGCGAATCTTGCCCTTGCGTCCGCCAAGCTTATGCAGCATTTTATATAAAGTAACGATCTGATCCACCGTATAGGGCGCGCGGCTCTGCTGTCCGTCGCGGAAGGTGGTATCGGTGATCCAGATTTCTCTCGGCGGTTCCAGGGGGGTCAGGCGGTTGTTGAACGCACATTTGGGTACGTCGGAATACGAAAACATATCCCGGTAAAGATTGGGCTCAGCTACGTCCTGGAGACTATATTTATACTCACTCTCGGTGAGGACGTTTTTCGTGTCACTGAATTCAATCATCAGTACCCCTCCTTTCAATTAAGTTATTCAGCAGCTTAGCTGCGGAAAATCTTTGTCAGATGCCGGCGGCCGCCAGCGGCGCCGGGTATGCAAGTATTATTGTATACAATAATACAAGATCTCGCGGCTATTGTCAAGTCCTCTGTCATTTTTCTCCGCACAGCAAAAGCTAAAAAGCCTGCTTAAAGTAGCTTTAATACTATATGTAGCGGTATGGCGGCTCTTTTGAGCCGCCGCGCCGCCTTATCTGCTCCCAGACCGCAGGGAGAGTCCGGACAAAGGCTGCAGCCGCCGGAGAGGGCGGAGGAAAATTTTTATCCGGCTGATCATGCAGGGAAAATAAGCAGAAATCCAGCCTGGACGCCTGTTTCAGTCTTGACAGGACGGGCTGTTTATGTATAATTAATATGATAAGTAGCTTGCGGTTAGACCGCATAATTATGTAGAGAAAAAACATAAATAATCATCGGGAGCGATCGAAGTGAACAACACCGCCTATCTTGTGTTACAAAACGGAACCGTTTTCACCGGCCGCCGCTTCGGTGCCGAAGGAGACATCACTGCGGAGCTGGTCTTCACCACTGCCATGACCGGATATTTGGAGACGCTGACTGATCCCAGCTATCACGGGCAGATGGTTGTGCAGACCTTTCCGCTGATCGGCAATTACGGGGTGATACCGGCTGATTTTGAAAGTGACTCTCCACGGCTGTCGGCCTATATCGTCACAGAAAAATGCAATCTCCCCTCTAATTTCCGCAGCGAGGGAGATCTGGACAGCTATTTGCGCAATTCCGGCATTATCGGCCTAGAGGGGGTCGATACCCGGACGCTGACCAAGATCATCCGCGAATACGGCGTCATGAACGCCGCTATCGTCTCCCGTCTGCCGGAAGATCTCGGCCAGTTCACCGCTACCCTAGCGCTTAAGGAACTGAGTTCCGACGTCTATCATGTGACCTGCAAGCAGCCGCAGACCTTCAATGAAGGCGGCAATAAGCACATCGTGCTGTGGGACTTCGGCTATAAAAAGGGCATGGCCACCGAATTGATCAACCGCAACTGCCGGGTGACGGTAATGCCGGCCGGCAGCAGCTTTGAAGCAATCGCCGCGCAGCAGCCGGACGGTATTTTGCTCAGCAACGGCCCCGGCGACCCGGCGGTCAATACGGCAATCATTAAAGAGATCCGCCGGGCTATGGAGGCGGAGATCCCGGTTTTCGGTATTTGTCTCGGACACCAGCTAATGGCGCTGGCTCAGGGAGCGCAGACCACTAAATTGCGCTATGGGCACCGCGGCGCTAATCAGCCGGTGCGCGATACCAGAACCGGGCGTCTTTATATTACCAGCCAGAATCACGGCTACGCCGTGGAAGTGGAATCCCTGCCGGAGCAGGCAAAACTGCGCTTTGAAAATATCAATGACCTCACCTGCGAGGGCGTTGACTATCTTAATACGCCGGCCTTCTCCGTACAGTTCCACCCCGAGGCCAGGGGCGGCCCGCTCGACACCACTTTCCTCTTCGACCGCTTCCTCGCGATGCTGGAGCAATAGTCCCTGGGGCAGCCAGACAACCATCCATAATCTTTTGCAGAAAGGATTATCATCATGCCGCTGAATAAAAATCTCAAAAAAGTAATGCTGATCGGCTCCGGCCCTATCGTCATCGGCCAGGCAGCTGAATTTGACTATGCAGGCACTCAGGCCTGCCGGGCGCTTAAATCCCTAGGGCTGGAGGTAGTGTTGGTCAATCCGAACCCAGCTACCATCATGACCGACACGGCGATGGCTGACCGCATCTATATCGAGCCGCTCACCGAAACCGTGCTCCAGCGCATCATTATCAAAGAAAAGCCCGACGGGCTGATTTCTACTATGGGCGGCCAAAGCGGCCTGACTCTCTCGATGAAGCTGGCCCGCTCCGGCTTCCTCAAGGAACAAGGCGTCGAGCTGCTCGGCGCCGGCCCGGAGACCATCGATAAGGCCGAGGATCGCCTGCTGTTCAAGCAAACCATGGAAAAGCTGGGGCAGCCCTGCGTGCCTTCCGAAGTGGTCACTGAAGTACAAGCGGCGTTGGATTTCGCCGAGACTATCGGCTATCCGGTGATTGTCCGTCCGGCCTTTACCCTAGGCGGCTCCGGCGGCGGCATCGCCAACAATCCGGAGGAGCTGACCGAGATCGCTCACGGCGGAATTCAGGAATCGCCGATCGGGCAGATCCTGGTAGAGCGCTGCATCGCCGGCTGGAAAGAAATCGAATTCGAAGTGATGCGCGACGCTGCCGGCAACAGCATCGCCGTCTGCTCAATGGAAAACTTTGACCCAGTCGGCGTTCATACCGGTGATTCTATCGTTATCGCGCCGGCAGTAACCCTGGCTAATCCAGAATATCAGATGCTGCGCTCGGCAGCCCTGCAGATCATTGAAGAACTGCAGGTAGAAGGCGGCTGTAATGTCCAGTTTGCCCTGCATCCGGAAAGCTTTGAGTACGCGGTGATCGAGGTTAACCCCCGTGTCTCCCGCTCCTCTGCGCTGGCTTCCAAGGCGACCGGCTACCCGATCGCCAAAGTCGCGGCGCAGATCGCTGTCGGCCTGCGCCTGGATGAGATCGCCAATGCCGTTACCGGCAAAACCACCGCCTTTTTCGAGCCGACGCTGGATTATGTAGTTGTTAAACTGCCGAAATGGCCTTTTGATAAATTCGTCTATGCCAGCCGCAAACTAGGCACGCAGATGAAAGCTACCGGCGAAGTGATGTCGATCGCGCCCACATTTGAGCAGGCGCTGATGAAAGCGGTGCGCGGCGCGGAGATCTCGCTCGATACCCTCTCACAGCCTAAGCTCGCCAAATACAGCGACGAAGAGCTGCTTAATGCTCTTAGCACCAGCACCGACGAGCGTTTGTTCATGGTCTACGAGGCCTTGAAACGCGGCGTCAGCAGCGAAAAAATCCATGAGCTGACGATGATCGACCAATGGTTCCTCGGCAAGCTGATCCACCTGGTAGAGATTGAACGCGCGCTGAGCGGCAGCCCGCTGACCCAGGAGCTGTATCATCAAGCCAAAGTGGCCGGCTTCCCGGACAAAGCGATCGCCCGCTTAAGCGGCCAGCAGCTGCCGGAGCATATTCCGGCGGTCTATAAGATGGTCGATACCTGCGCCGGCGAGTTTAAGGCCGAGACCCCTTATTTCTATGCCGCCTATGATACGGAAAATGAAGCGCTGGAATTTCTCCAGGAGCAAAAAAGCAGTAAAAAACGGATCCTGGTCTTTGGTTCCGGTCCGATCCGCATCGGCCAGGGCATTGAATTCGACTATGCTTCCGTCCACTGCGTCCGTACGCTGAAAAAACTCGGCTATGAAGTAGTGATGGTCAATAATAACCCTGAGACGGTCTCCACCGACTTTGATACTGCCGACCGCCTCTATTTTGAACCGCTGTACGGCGAAGATGTGATGGATATCATTGCCACCGAGCAGCCCTACGGCACGGTAGTGGCTTTCGGCGGCCAAACTGCGATCAAGCTGACACGTACGCTGGCGGAAAACAATATCCGCATCCTCGGCACCTCGGCGGATTCCATCGATACTGCCGAGGATAGAGAACGCTTTGATGAAATTTTAAGCCGCCTGGGTGTGCAGCGGCCGCAGGGCCACTCGGTATTCACCAAGGAAGAAGCCCTGGCCGCCGCCCATGATCTGGAATACCCGGTGCTGGTACGCCCCTCCTATGTGCTAGGCGGCCAGAATATGAGCATCGCCTTCTCCGATGAGGCGATCGACCGCTATATGGATATCATCCTCTCCGGCAGCCCGATCGAAAACCCGATCCTGGTCGATAAATATCTAATGGGCCTGGAAGTAGAGGTCGACGCCATCTGCGACGGTGAAGAAGTGCTGATCCCCGGCATCATGGAGCATGTCGAGCGGGCCGGCATCCACAGCGGCGACTCCATCGCCATGTATCCGCCGCGCAATCTTTCCGGTCCGGTGATCCGTCAGCTATGCGAGATCACCCGCACCCTGGCGATCGCGCTGGCGACGCACGGGCTGATCAATATCCAGTTTGTCATTCATCATAATAAAGTTTATATCATCGAGGCCAATCCGCGCGCCTCGCGTACCGTTCCCTATATGAGCAAGGTCACCGGGCTGCCGATCGTCGAAATCGCTACCCGCGCTATGCTGGGAGAACGGCTGATCGATATGGGATATACTCCTGGTTTGTACCGGGAGGCGGCCTGCAAGGCTGTCAAGGCGCCGGTCTTCTCCTTCGAGAAGCTGGCCGGCGTTGATACCACGCTCGGTCCGGAAATGAAATCCACCGGCGAGGTGCTGGGCATCGGCCGCACTATCGAAGAGGCGATGTATAAGGCGCTGCTATCCGCCGGCTATACCCTGACCAACAAGGGCGGTATGCTGATCACCGTGCAGGATCGTGACAAACCGGAGATCGTCTCCACCGCGCGCCGCTTCTTCAATCATGGCTTTGAGATGTACGCCACCGCCGGCACTGCTGAGCTGCTTAACCGCAACGGTATCACTACCACCTCGGTAGGCAAGATTCACGAAGGCGAAAATGATATCATCGACCTGCTGGAAAGCGGCAAAATCAATTATGTCATCTCCACCTCGGAGTCCGGCCAGATGCCGCACCGCGACAGCGTGCAGATGCGGCGCAAGGCAGTCACCAGCCGTATCCCCTGCCTGACCAGCATCGATACCGCCAATGTTCTGGCTGATGTTATCGAAAGCGGCTATAATCAGCGCAATATGGAGCTGATCGACATCGCCCGCCTGCCCAACAGCAAGCAGGAGCTGCGCTTCGTCAAAATGCGCGGCAGCGGCAGCGACAGTATCTGCTTCGACTGCTTCGACCAGGATATCGATAACCCCGAGTCCCTTGCCGTGCGCCTGACCAGCCGCAGCCGTGGCATCGGCGCCGACAATATTATTCTCATCGAGCCCTCATGGAGGGCCGACGCCGCTATGCGCAAGTTCAACGCCGACGGTAGCCCGGATGAAATCGGCGGCAATGCGATCCGCTGCGTCGCCAAGTATCTCTACGAGAGCGGACGGGTGCCGAAAACACGGATGTGTATCGAGACCGGCGGCCGTGTCCGCGAAATGGATCTCTTTATCCAGGAAAATGAAGTCAATTCCGTTACTGTAGATATGGGGCAGCCGGACTTCAACGCCTCTTCCGTACCGGTACGCCGTGCCGGCCCGGTTATCGACCAGCCCTTCTCTACCGGCGGTTATGATTTCCGCATCACCTGTCTGTCAATGGGCAATCCGCACTGCGTGATTTTCGTCCCCGATGTCGATGCTATCGATATGCAGACTGTCGGCCCGCTGCTGGAAAACGCCGCCATCTTCCCCAACCGCGCTCATGTGGCCTTCGCCGCGGTGACTGATTGGAGCACGATCAGAATGCGCGCCTGGGAACGCGGCATCGGCGAGACCCTGGCCTCCGGCGATTCTGCCTGCGCGGTGGTCGCGGCAGCGACTGAACAGCAGCTATGCCCGATGGATCAAGATATCTTCGTCAAACAAAAGGGCGGAGATCTGGTAATCAAGCGCACCGCACACGGCGTGCTGATGACCGGCGACGCCAGCAAGGACTTTGAAGGCGTCATCGAGCTGTAAGACTAGCCAAATCCTTATCCCGGCCGCTGCGCTCGGCCGGGATTTTTTATCAAGGAGGTATCCTCATGCTTTTTATCTGCTACCCTAAATGAAGCACCTGCCAAAAAGCCAAGTCTTGGCTGGATGCGGCAAATCTTGCCTACACGCTGCGCGATATTAAAACAGACCGCCCCCGTGCGGATGAGCTGCGCAGCTGGCAGCAGCTCAGCGGTCAGCCGCTGAAGAAATTCTTCAATACCAGCGGCATGCAGTACCGCGCCCTGGAGCTCAAGGATAAGCTGCCCGCAATGAGCGAGGATGAGCAGCTGGAGCTGCTGGCTAGTGATGGGATGCTGGTCAAACGGCCGCTGCTGATCGATGGGGACACCGTGCTGATCGGCTTCCGCCAGGCGCAATGGGAAGAGGCCCTTTGCCGGGCAGCAGATTGATAATATTTTGCAATACAAAGACAGGATTAATAGAAAACATCTATAATGCCTCCTAAACCCTACGCTCCGCGCCGGCAGCACGCTGCCGGCTGGTTTGACATCATCGCCGGCTTGCTATATTCTTGTAGCATAAGCGGCGTTAGCTGCTCTATTGTTTGAGTCCGCCATGCGCAATAGGCGCAGCGCAATATTAGAGGAGGCCAAGATGAAAATCGTAGATGCCAAAGGCAAAAATTGTCCTATCCCAGTGATCATGACCAAAAAAGAAATCGACGCCGGCGCTAAAGAGTTGATCGTCGAAGTCGATAATCCAGTAGCCGTACAGAATGTCAGCCGTCTGGCCGGTGCTATGTCCTTTGATGTGGCACAGGAAGAGATCGCCGGCGGTTTCCGCCTCACCCTCACCAGCAACGGCGCCGCCAGCGATGCCGCTGCAGTGACCGCAGCAGTGCAGGCGGCGCAGCAATGCGCTCCCGGCGGCAGCTGGGCGGTATTTGTCGGCCGTGATGTGATCGGCGACGGCGACCGCGAGCTGGGCAGCTCACTGATGAAGATGTTCTTCTATACCCTCGCCGAAAGCGATGATCTGCCGGCGCAGGTGTTGCTGATGAATGCCGGCGTCAAACTGGCGGTCAATAATCCCGATACCATCGAGCACCTGCAAACCCTAGTTGATAAGGGCGTAGAGCTGCTGGTTTGCGGCACTTGCCTCAATTTCTATGAGCTGAGCGATCAGCTGAAGGTCGGCACCGTCAGCAATATGTATGATATTCTCAGCCGGATGCAGGCCGCATCCAAGGTGATTTCTCTATGAGTTTAGCTTATTCAGTGATTTTGTTTGATTCTACCCATGATGCGATCCGGGCGGAAAAAACGCTCAAGGCAGTGCTGCCGGTCACGCTGATGCCGGTGCCGCGCCAGTTTTCCGCCAGCTGCGGCATTTCGCTGCGCTTTGCCACAGAGCTGCGTCCCCAGATCGAGGAGCTGCTGCAGCGGCATCGACTGGCAGGGAGAATTGAGCCGCTGAACGCTGAATAACACACCTTTGCACTGCACAAATCTGCTCTAAAACCAAAGAGCCTATCGTTAGCGATAGGCTCTTTTTCTGGTATTATTGAGCAGTTGCAGCGCCGCGCTTATTTCAGCGCTTCCACCGCCTCATAGAAGGCGATCATATTCTCGACGCTGGTCGGCGGCGGCACATCGCAGCCGACAGCAATGATGGTGCGGTTATGGGTATCGTCATAAACCTTTTTCACCTTGGGGAAGAGATCTTCGGGCTTGCCCAGATAAAGATCCTCAGCCGGGCTGAGATTTCCCCACAGATATTGATTATCAGCCAGTTTGGAGTAAGCCAGCGCCATATCGACTTCGGAGTCTACGTCTAAGATCGTGGTGCCGGTGCCCAGAGTATACGGCAGCAGGCGGTTGGTATCGCCGCAGATATGGAGCCGGGATGCGCCGCCATAGGACTGGATCAGCTTAACCATCTCGATATGCAGCGGCATAATGAATTCTTCGTACATCGCCGGAGAAATCAGCGAGCAGTTCGGCTCGACGATTTGGATGCCGTTAATGCCCAGCGCCATCTGCTTTTCGATGAATTTCATGCCGTTCTCGTAGAAGAACTTAATCCCGTCCATGGTCGCGTCTTCATCATCCAGCAGCTCGCAGAGGGCGTCCTCCATGCCGCGGGCATTGCAGTATTCAGTAAACGGGCCGATGCAGATGCCGAAGATAAACTTCTCTTCTTTACGCGCTTTCAGCACCTCCTGAAGGGTGATCAGGCGGTTGCCCATGCGCGTGCCCGGCTCAAAGGTGGGCTTGGGCAGCTGATGCACATCGGCGGGATCCTCGAGGATCGGGTCGGCATGGTAGCCGCTGTCGCTAAGCACCGGTTTTTGACCGAAATCCTCCAGCTGTTCATGGAAATCCGAGTCTGGCAGGATGCAGTCGATATTATATTGGTCGCAGCAGTGAATATAGGCCTGAGCCCTCTTGATCGGATCATAGACGAATTCTTCCTGGCTCAGCCCCTCCTGGATACATACCCAGTCGATCACCAGCGGCATAAAAGGCGGTCGATCGACCTTTTCCCCAGCGAGAAACTTTACTGTTCTTTCATATCCGTTCATATAAACACTCCTTTACCTTGATTTTGTTTATCTGATCAATACTGTCAGCAACATATTGCAGCGGCTAAAACTCCATACAGCCGATATACTGCTTCATAAATACCGGGTTTGCCGCCAGATCCACCACTTCTACCGGCAGCGAGGACAGCAATTCCCGCTCGCTAAAACGCTCGTCTGTCAGCGCCAGCGCTGCTCCGTGCAGCGCCGCATTGCCGATCACCCGTGTTTTTGCCGCCAGCTGCTGCGGCAGCAAGCCGATCTTGACTGCGCTGGCGATATTGAGATAATTACCGAAACCGCCAGCCAGATAAAGGGTCTGCACCTCATCGAGGCTGATTCCTGCCACTGCCGCCAGGGTTCGCATCCCGGCGCAGATTGCGCTTTTGGCCAGCTGCACCTGGCGGATATCGCGCTGGCTGAGATAAACCCCCTCTGCCAGACAGCAGGCCGGTTGTCCGCTCAGCTCAGCAGCCAACTGCCGCGCGGCCAAATCTTCCTTGGCAAAAGCGCCGCTCGGCTGGATCAGCTCCAATTCCCTCAGCACGCTGACGGCATCGATAATGCCGCTGCCGCATAAACCGTGCGGGGCAATATCGCCGATCACATGGCAGGCAATCTGCTGGTCAGCGATCCATAGCTGGTCGATAGCGCCGGGAACAGCGTTCATGCCCATCGTGATCTCCGCGCCTTCAAAAGCCGGTCCGGCTGCGGTGGAGCAGCACAGCAGCCGCTGCTGATGCCACAGCGCCATCTCGCCATTAGTGCCGATATCCGCCAGCAGCGCGGTCTCCGGCGTAGCGGTAATGCCGCTGGCCAAAATCGCCGAGGCAATGTCCCCGCCGACATAAGCAGAGAGGCAGCGGGTGAGATACACCTGCGCCGCGGGAGCTAACTGCAAACCCAGCTGCCCCGGCGGCACTGTCTCACCAAACAGCCGGTCAGCGATAAACGGCGTATGCGCCAGGCAGTCCGGATCAGAACCAGTCAGCAGATACAGCATCGCGGTATTGCCGGTAATCACCGCCAGATCAATCTCTTCTGAGCCGATCGAGCAGGCTGAGCAGAGGCTGCTGATCATTTCATTAAGGCCGGCGGCAGTGACTTGCTGAATCTGGCGGCTGCGGCCGTGCAGCGCCTGGTCAATACGGGTGATGACATCGGCGCCGAAAACGCTCTGGCTATTGCGGCCGGAGTGATCCCCCAGTTCGCGCTGCCGGTCGAATAATTTCATCGCCACTGTAGTAGTGCCGATATCAACCGCCAGGCCATAACGGCGGTAGCGCGGCTGCCGCACCGTCACAGCGGCGGCGCCATGCACGGCAATCTTGGCCAGCTCGCTGTCCTGTATCAGCTCGATACGGCAATCGCCTTCTATCATAGTGCAGCAGGCCAAACGGATCTGCGCCGCAATCTCCGCCGGAGTGAGCAGCGCCTGCTCTTCCCGGCTCAGCGGCGAAAGGCAGCCGCTGGCCCGAACCTTGCACTTGCCGCATTTACCATTTCCGCCGCAGGGCAGCTCTACCGCCAGCTGCCGCCCCTGCAGCAGCCGGCTGATGGTCTGGCCGGAGCGGGCTTGAACCGTGCGCCCCTCCAGCAGAACACGGCAGCCGTTCTCTCCCTGGATCGCCATTATCCTCCCAGCTTTCACTCAGAACGAAAATTGAACAATACCGCGCCGAAATAGGTCACAGTATTTTCGCCGTTGATATATTTCATGCCGCTTATGTTGGCTAAATCATAAACATTAACGCCATAGGCTTCCAGCGACGCCACCGCCCGCTCGGGAAAGCGGCAAGGCTGTTGATCCCGTTTAGCGCAGCGCGGGCAGATCGAGCAGCCGCCGGAGCCCAGATGCAGCGTCTCGGCCAGGCGGATCGCGGCGCTTTGCCGGCGTATCTCCTCTACCAGAGCATTATGACGCTCGCCGGCTGCCAGCATACCCTCAATATCGAAGGAATCTTCCAGTCGGCCGATGGTTTGATAAACCAGCGCGCGGCTGAAGGTCTGCGCCTCGGCCATCAGCTCGTTGATCTCCCCGACGTCGGGAGGGCACATCCAGCACTGGCCGTACAGCCCGCAGGAATTCATCTCGCACAGCCGGCGGAATTCCTCCGAGAAGCTTATATCCGCCACCCGGATCACCTGGGCCTTATCTGCGCCCAGGCTCAAAGCCAGATCAGTTAATTGCTGGATCAATTCTTGCTCCGCCGGCATCTGTCCGCCTCCCCTAATTCCAATCCTGCCCCGCAGTTCTCGCTGCGGGGCAGAAACTTATCGATCATTCAGCTACTAACTGTCTGTTACAGCGATTTGCAATAAGCAACCGCCGCTTCAGCCGCCGCAGTGGCGTCATTAGTGTATTTGTCAGCGCCGATTTGTTCGCAGAAAGCCTCGGTAACCGGCGCGCCGCCGACCATGATATAGACCTTGTCGCGGATCCCGGCTTCTTTAGCCAGGTTGACCACATTCTGCATCTGGCCCATGGTGGTGGTCAGCAAAGCGGAGCAGGCAATAATATTGCAGCCCTCCTGTACGGCGGTATCCACATAGCGTTCCGGAGCGACGTCATTGCCCAGATCGATAACTTCCAGGCCCTTGCCCTCCATCATCATCCGCACCAAGTTTTTGCCGATATCATGCAGATCTCCCTTGATGCTGCCGATGCATACCTTGCCCTGAACCTCGCTCTTGCCCGCCTGCAGCAGCGGCTTCAGCAGATCCGTACCGACATTCATCGCCCGGGCGGCAACCAGAACCTCCGGGACGAAGATCTCGCCGGCCTGGAATTGATCGCCGACGGCGTTCATGCCGGCCAGCAAGCCCTCATCCAAGATCACCTTAGCGTCAATTCCTTCATCAATAGCCTGCTGTACCAGCTCTTTAACCTTTTTTGCTTTGCCCTTTTGCAGCAACAGGGAAATATCTTCTAAAATACCCATTGATTTACACCTCCGTCATTATCAGTTGCAGCATCTATTTTGAATATTATAAATATTTTAAAAATTACCCCTGTTTATTTCTATTACAAAATTGATTTATTTGTAAATTTTTTACTATAAATGCTCTGCCCGTCAACAAGCGCCGGGCAAGAAAAAACTCCCGCTATCAGCGGGAGTTGCGGGAATTTAATTGCTGCGGCTGCCGCAGTTATAAAATATCCGGCGCATAACGGTATTGCAGCGGCGAAATGCCGGTAATTTTTTTGAACACCTTAGTGAAGTAACTCTGGCTCTCAAAGCCGACCATCAGGGCGATATCGACCATCTTCAAATCATTGTTGCGCAGCAGCGACTTGCTCTTCTCGATCCGCACCTCATTGAGAAAGCTGTTGAAAGTCACGCCCATCTCCTTCTTGAACACCCGGCTGAAATAAGCCGGCGAGAGATAGACCATCTGGGCAATATCCTTGAGAGTGATCTTTTCCGCATAATGCTGGCGGATATAGAGCGTGGCCTGGTGAATAGCGCTGGCATGCTTGACTGTGTTGGAGCTGAAAAGATCGATGAAAGAATGCGCTGCCCGAATCAGCCAGGCGCAGAGATTCTCCCAGGTCTGAATATTGGGGATGGTGAACAGATAATCATGAGTAAGCATCAGGCAGCGGTCCGGATCAGCGCCGTTATGCACTGCGGTGCGGGAAATCAGCACCAGCAGCTCTGAGACGCGGGATTTAGCCACGCTAAAAACATAACCGCTGGAGAAGAAAATATAACCGAACAGCTCCTTGAGATAATTCTCGACTTTATCGCGCTCGCCTTTAGCTACCGCTGCCAGCAAGCGGCTCTCAATATCAAAAGGATAGCTGGTCGGGCCTTCCATGCCCTTGAGCTTATAAATAGAAGAAGAAATCTGCGTCTGAATCGCCATCGCCATCTGCGCGTCCAGCATATCATTGGCGGCGCCGATATTATTCATGAAGCTGATCGACATAAACAGCAGGGTCGCCAGATCATTGACCTTGCGCGGCGCGATATAAGGCACATCGGTGAGCGCGCTCATCACCTTCTGCCGGCGTTCCGGCGGCAGATGATAACGGTCGCCCAGCTCGCAGAGCTCATAATCATCGCGGTTGACCATCAGAAAAGGCCCGACGGTGATCTCCGCCTCATTGATATCCTTGACCACGATCGGCGAAGAGAAGCAAGTCAGCCCCATAGCGCAAAAATAGATATACTTGCCGCCGAAGCGTTCCGCCTCGCGCATACCGTTAATATATGTTTTCAGGCATAGCGATTTCGGCCGGCCGGCCAGTTCGCAAATGCGGCAGGAAGCGCAGCCGCTGCCAAATTCAGAGACGACCTGCCCCTCAGCAGTCGAGACAATCGTGCCTAAACCAGTAGCGGAAGCAAAAGCCTTAGCGCATTCCTGCACCAGTTTAGTATCAAACACCTTGCGGGACGGCTGGCCATACTCTAGCGATTGATATGTCATCAGATTACCCCCAATAGTCCGATAATATATCTGAGCTTTTATATATATTATTTTATATTGCCCCTATATGATTACTATAGCACATAATTACTAATTAGCAAGGCAAAAAAGCGAGAAATAAAAAATTCAAAAAAGTACAAATTTTATAACAATTTTACAATAAACCAATGGCAGTGGTGCTTTATAATGATGATACTATCTATAATAACAATGCAAGCTTGGTTTAACTACATTACTGGGGGGAGGAAAGTTAATGTCAAAGGAACTGCTATTCAAAACGCTGCGGCATGAAGCGACCGAGCGCGCGCCTTGGGTGCCCTTCGCCGGGGTTCATGCCGGAGCGCTGATCGGCGCCGACGCCACCCAGGTGCTGACTGATGAAGATTTATTGGTCAAGGCCCTGCTGGAGGTGCATAAGCTTTATAAGCCCGACGGCATGCCGATCGTCTTCGATCTGCAGCTGGAGGCGGAAATTTTGGGCTGCGATCTAGTCTGGGCTAAAGATTGTCCGCCCTCGGTCAGCACCCATCCGCTGGAAGAGACGATGACCGTCCCCTGCGAATGCACCATCCCGACCAAGGACGACGGCCGCATTCCGCTGGTGCTCTCGGCAATGCGCCGGGTCAAAGAAGCAGTCGGCGATGACACCGCTCTCTACGGACTGTTCTGCGGCCCGTTCACCCTGGCCTCGCATCTGCGCGGCAACGATATTTTCATGGATATGTACGACGATGACGAATATGTCCATGAGTTGCTCGATTTCTGCACCAAGGTCGGCAAAGCGATGATCGATATGTATGTCGAGGTCGGCATGGATGTGATCGCCGTAGTCGATCCTCTGGTCTCGCAGATCTCGGTCAATCACTTCGAGGAATTTTTCGCCGAGCCGTTCACCGAGCTATTCGACTATATCCGCGAAAAAGGCGTTTTCTCCTCGTTCTTTGTCTGCGGCGACGCCACCCGCAATATCGAGGCGATGTGCAAGACCAATCCTGATTCGATCCATGTCGATGAAAACGTCGATCTGGTGGCGGCCAAAGAGATCAGCGACCGCTATAATGTCGTCATGGGCGGCAATATCCCGCTGACTTCCGTAATGCTGCACGGATCGCAGCAGGATAATATGAAGATCGCCGTCGATCTGATCGACGCGGTCAACTCCGACCGCAATTTCGTCCTGGCTCCCGGCTGAGACATGCCTTACGAAATCCCCATCGAAAATACGATCGGGGTAGCGCAGGCTGCGCTCAATACCGATGAGACCAGAGAAATGGTGAAAAACTATACCGCAGGCGCAGACTTTGATCTCGACGCCGTGGTGCTGCCGGACTATGAACATCTGACCAAGCCGCTGGTGGAGGTCTTTACCCTTGACTCCGCCACCTGCGCCGCCTGTACCTATATGATGGGCGCGGCCACGGTCGCCAAAGAAACTTATGGCGATAAGATCGACATGGTCGAATACAAATTCACCATTAAAGAAAATATCGCCCGCTGCATGAAGATGGGTGTTAAGAATCTGCCCTCGATCTATATCAACGGCCAGCTGAAATTCTCCTCGCTGATCCCCAGCAAGGAAGAGCTGGAAAAAGCGATTGAAGAAGTAATGTAGCCTCATCGCTGATCCGCTTGCCCCAGCCGTGCAGCAAAAGCGCGGCTGGGGCTGATTTAACTATCCGCAAGGAGCAGCCGCATGAAAATGTATCTGATCACCGGCTTTTTAGGCGCCGGCAAGACCACGCTGATTAAAAATATCCTCCAGGCCCTGCACGGACAAAAAATCTATCTGATCGTCAATGAATTCGGCAAGGAAGGCATCGACGGAGCGCTGCTGCAGGAGCTGGGCGCAGCCATCGATGAGATCAGCAACGGCTCGATTTTCTGCGTCTGCCGCCTCGATAAATTTGAAGCCTCGCTGGAAGAGGCAGTACGCGAACAGCCGGACATCATTCTGGTAGAAACTTCGGGACTGGCTGATCCCACTAATATCCGCAAAATCATGGCTCAGGAGCAGTTCTCCGCCATCGATTACCGCGGCGGCATCTGCCTGGTAGACGCGCCGCGTTTCGCTAAGGTGGTAGATACCGCCCTGGTAGTCAAAAAACAACTCTCCATCAGCAGCCTGGCGCTGATCAATAAAACCGACCGCGCCAGCGCGGAACAGGTGGAATTTGCCCGGCAAACCATTCGCTCCGTCAATCCCCAAGCGGAAATCATCCTTACCAGCTATGGCCAGATCCAGCCGGAGCTGATTTTCAATCTCCGGCAGAAGGAATACGATGAGGAGGCCAGCGCCGCCCGCGATATCACCCTACAAAAATACCTGCTTACCATCAGTGAGCAGACTGCGCTGCGCCAGCTGGAGGGGCTGCTGAAACTAATTGCCGACGACAGCTACCGCATCAAGGGCTTCGTTCGGATAGACGGCCGGCTGCAGCTGGTGGACTGCGTCGGCAGCTCAGTAGTGGTCAGCCCCTACAACGGCCCGGCCGCCGGAGAACTCAATAAAATCGTCGTCCTGGCCGGCAAGGGTATGCCGACCCGCAAAAGCATCAAGCACGCCATGCAGGTCTATGCGGACTGCATTCTCAAAATGGAATAAGGGCTGCAGCGCCGCGCTGCACCGTCCCGGCGAGAGCCGGGGCGTTTTTTATCCGCTGCCGCTTCGGCCGCCTGCGGCCGGAGTCAAAGCTGAAAAAATCGTCACATTAAGCGCTGCCACCGCTCAGGCGTCAAACAGCCAGTTAACAGCAGCCGCATTTTTCCAATAGCGCTCCAGGCGCGCTGCCGGCAGCGACAAAACAGGCGAAAAGTCCTTGCTTTTTGCCGCCCCTCTGCTGACTTTCGCCGCGAAAAATAACCTAAAAGCGGTATTTATTATAAATTAGGATAAGTGGCTGATATCTATCTAAAATAACTATTTGACTATCCGATTTTTGCCAACTATAGTCTAGATAGCAAGTTGCTTGCAAGCCGCTTGCAGCAATCATTTACCAAATTTTATTGGAGGGAAAGAACATGAAAAAAAGCTTATTGCTGACTTTGGGTCTGGTACTGGTCTGCTTCGCTCTGGTATTCGCCGGCTGCGCTAATACTGAAGAGCCCGCTCCGAACGATGATCCGAATGTTGAAGAGAATCAGGATCCGAACGCTGGGCAGGAGACTCCTGAGTATCAGTACATCACCCGTGCTGATGTCAAAGCTATCATTGACGAAGGCACCGAAGGCTATGTGCTGCTCGACCTGCGCAAAGTTGCCGACTATGAAGCTGGCCATATCGTAACCGCCATCTCCGCTGATGTCGACGCTGCTGTTTCCAATGCCGACAATGACACTGCTATCGCTAATCTCCAGGCTGCCCTGGAAGCTGCTACCGGCGATACTCTCGGCGGCGACGCCAACATGATCCTCATCTGCTACTCCGGTCAGAAATATGCCCAGACCGCTACCGCTCTGCTCCAGGATATGGGCGTAGCTGCTGAACAGATCTACACCCTCGAGGGTGGCAATAATGGTTGGGCTGACGACGCTGAAGTTGCCGACTACATCGTAGAAGGCGCTGAGCCCGGCGCTCTGGCTGCTGAATAAGCTAGCGGCTACAGCTTAAAACAACTGATAAAAAAATAACGCAGGCTTCGGCCTGCGTTATTTTTTTATCTCAACCTAGCGCCGGCAGCGCCGTTGTCCCGCCGCCAGGCGCAGCTTTCGGGCTGGCGGAGAAGCTTTCGCTTGGCTTAGCGGGGCGCAGGGCTTGCCTGCCGCCTGCTCTCTGTCGGGCCAGGCTGTGACCTGCCGGTCAGCCTTATCTGCTGCAGCGGCGCTGTCTCCCGCGCGCGAGGCAGGCGCCATGAGCCTGGAGACAGCAATCAGCGGGGCATCCACATAAGGGCTGCCCCGCTGTTATATCAGCTATATTAACTTCTTTATAGCCAACCGCAGCTTATTCACGCGGCAGCTCGATGAGAGTCATAATCATCTGCGCCGCTTCAGCGCGGGTGGCATTGCCCTGCGGCAACAGCAGATCATTGCCGTAGCCGTTGACCACGCCGTTCATCGTGCACCAGCAGGC
>CALXQC010000011.1 GCA_944390435.1 uncultured Clostridia bacterium | reverse complement strand
CTTTAGCCCCGCTTCCTCGGCCACAGCGGCAATCTCGGCAAAATTGCCCTGCCGCAACATAAAGCGACCGGCAAAAGGAGCTAATTTCTGTTCTGCAGCGGCCAATGCTTCCTGATCCTGATCAATGCCTAATAGGAAGCCGTCCGGAGCAGCAGCGGCCAAAATCAGCGCCGCATGATTGCCGCCGCCGACAGTGCCGTCGATATAATGTCCGCCGCTCTGCGGCTGCAGCAGTTCGATGACTTCCCTGGCCAATACCGGGATATGAACAAAAGGCGCGGCCATCTTACAAGCGGATATCCGGGAAGTAGGAAGCGTCTTCCTCGAAGCTGTCGGCAGCCTCCAGGCAGTATTCGTTCCACCGTTCCCGATCCCATATTTCCAGACGGGAAGTGGCGCCGATGGTGACGATATCCTTCTCGATACCGGCAAACTCGCGCAGCACCGGCGGCAAAACCACGCGGAACTGCTTATCCACCTCCACGTCAAAAGCACGGGAAGTAAAGGAGCGGGCAAAACGTCTGGCCCGCGGATCGGTGGCAGACAGCTGATCCAAGCTCTCGATGACGCTTTCCCATTTCTTCATCGGGTAAACAAAGATGCAGGAATCAAGCCCTTTAGCAAGAACAAATTTCTCGCCGAGCTCTTCCCGAAATTTGGCCGGTATGATATAACGCCCTTTTGCGTCGATGGAGTGGTTGATTTCGCCGATCAGCATAGACTTCCACTTTCTTCTACTTTACTCCACTTGACTTGTTATTTTAATTCTCTTTTGATATGCCAATTCCTTTTTTAGTAAAAAAATTTTTTCCTAAAAAGTCCAGCTAAAAAGCAAGACTGCCGAATACTATATCTAGTATTCGGCAGCCCCATATGCCCCATATATAGAATTAAATATCCTTTTCGCTGGTCATCGCATCGCTGCCCAGCTCTAGAGCGTATTAAAGCTTTATTCAGCGCGGCAGAGCGGCGAAATTTCGCGCTGCTGCGGCAAACACCTGGCTGCCAAGCGGCAAAGCGTCTTCTTCAATGCTAAAGGAATAATCATGCCAGGGCGCCTGGCAGCGTTCGCTGCCGGTGCCGGTGAAGAAAAAGGCTGCCGGGCAATGTTCGGCAAAAATGGCGAAATCCTCGCCGCCCATCGGCGGCTGCTTCACCGCTACGGCTTGCGCTCCCGCCACACTATCGGCAGCCCGGCGAACCACTTCCGTCATCGCAGCCTCGTTGAGCAGCGGCGGATATCCTTCAACATAATCAAGGCTGCAGGAAGCTCCCCAAGCAGCGCAAATTCCTTCCGCTATGTGCAGCATCTCCTCACGGATCCGGTCGCGCACCGCCAAATCAAAGCAGCGCACCGTTCCCCGCAGCGTCGCCGACTCAGGGATCACATTATGCGTCTGAATCGTCTCCATCGCGCAGACGCTCAATACTGCAGGACAAATCGGGTTAATCTTGCGGCTGATAATTTGATGATAGGCGTTGATTATCTGCGCTGCAATCGCTACTGGATCGACAGCCTGATGCGGAATGGCGCCATGCCCACTTTTGCCGGCAATCAGCAAATCAAAATCGTCAGTCGCCGCCATCACCGCTCCTTCGCTGATACCGATAGAGCCGCAAGGAAAGCTATTGGTAACATGGGTGGCAACAATACCGTCGATCCCTTCCAGCACGCCGGCGCTAATCATAGCGCGCGCGCCGCCCGGCTTACGTTCTTCATGCGGCTGAAAGATAAATTTGACCGTACCGCGCGGCGGATCGGCGCTCAGAGCCTCTGCCGCACCCAGCACCATCGCCATATGCGCATCATGGCCGCAGGCGTGCATCTTGCCCTCGATCAGCGAACGGCAGCTATGCGAGCAGCTTTCCACTACCGGCAGCGCATCCATATCGGCGCGCAGAGCAATGCTCCGATAGTTGGGATCGCCCTCAATGACGCCAACCAAGCCATATCCGCCGCCGACATTTTCCGTCACATGAATATCCCATGAACGCAGCAGACCGGCAATAAACCCAGCAGTTTCCCGTTCTTCACCGGACAGCTCCGGATATTGATGAAAGTGGCGGCGCCAAGCAATGACATGTTCTCTATTGATCTCCATAGCAGCTCCTTTAACAGCGCGGACATCCGCTCAATAAGCAAACACGGAACTCAGCAGGGTTCCGTGTTTGTCAAGCGTTATAAACAAAGCAAGCTTAATTAGCAGTTTCATTAGTTGCCGATTCATCAGTACCGTCCGCAGCATCTTCATCTCCGGAGCCGGTATCATCCGCAGCCTCCTCATCGTCCTGATTTTCATTCTGCAGCTGTTCCAGCTGTTCATAAAAATCTTGCAAAGCCTGCTCATATTCTTCTATGGTTTGGATCTGGGTCTGCATCTGCGTATAGAACGAGCTTTCCTCACCCACTAATTCCATATAGGAGGCGGCATAGGCCTGAGCAGCTTCCAAACCGTCAGTCTGATACAAGAAGGACAGATAATAGACTGCCAGGTCATAATTGTTCGGCGCCAGGGCTAGCCCCTCTTCAAAGGCGGCGCGGGCAGCGTCGGCATCATCAGTGCAGGCTAAAGCCATTGCCTTGTTGCCGATAATGCCGGCTTTCTCATAATCAGTCACCTCATCGGCAGCATTATCCAACTGCATCTGATAATACTCAGCAGCCGAGGCAGCGGCGGCCAGGGCTTTGGCCTGATATTCCTCAGCCAAGGCGGAATCTTCGGCAATCACCTCGCTGTAGGCAGTACCATAGAGAGAATAGAGCGCCATATAAGCATCGGCGACTAATCCGGCATTGGCATAAATATCTTCACCCTCCACCGGGGTCTGAGCGATATAATTTTCATAGAGTTCGATCTGCTCTGCTGTCGACAGATCGCTGCTATTATTAACTCCAGGGTTGTCGGCAGCGCCCCAAACGGCAAAAGAGCCAACCAGGCCGACAGCCAGCAAGATGACAACCACGATCAAAACTTTACGGTGCTTAATCGTCGCATGACGAATTCTCTGCATGAACACAAGTTTGTCCTCCTCGAATGAAACAGCTAAATTAGGAGGCGCAAGGCCTCTTCGGTTAAATATACCATATTTTTTTAATCAAGGCAATCCCTACATACCCCATAACATTCAAAGCGATAGCTCTTAACCATACCGGGAGCAGCGTCCAAAACTCGGTCTTCTACCCAGGGTCCGTCTTGAGCAAAATCATAGATCCGGCCGCATTTTTCGCAGACAAAATGATAATGCGGCGTGGGATTGCCGTCAAAACGGCTTTGACCCTTGCCGTAATTCAATTCAAGGATTTTCTGATCCGCCAGCAGCACCTGCAAATTGCGGTACACCGTTCCCAGGCTAATATCGGGGATCCGCTTTCTGGCCTCCTCATAGATCCAATCAGCGGTGGGATGAGTATCCGTAGAACAGAGGATATCATAAATAACCGCTTTTTGTTTAGTCATTCTTTTCTGTTTCATTATCCATCACCTATTCCATAGTTTCTGCACAGCAGAGCGCTGCAGGCGCCGCCGCTTAATTCAATAGTTCATCAGGTTCATATGCTTCCACGATTTCCGGCATATGCCATATTTCCAGTTTCTTATTAAAGACTTCCTCCACATCGGAGATCAGGTGAAACAGCCGTCCCTCGGCAAACAAATAGTCGCTGATGATCGGATTATTGATCAGGGCAAAATACATTTTATCAAAATCATCAGCTGCTTCCTGCTCCTCTCCGGCCATGGCAGCTACGCTGAGAGCCATCTGCCGCTGCCGTAATTCATTGAGCATATTGGTCTGTTCGCTGTCCGCCTCCAGCTTTTCGCGCGCTTGGAGGAATTGAATATACTCCGGGCTGTTGATCAGCATCTCCGCCAGCAAGGTGGCTTGCTTCTTGATATTAGCGCGGTAGCTCATCTTGTCTTTTTTCTCTTGATTAGCTTTCTCTTGATTAGCGCCTTTGGCATCATTCATATATGTCATTGGTAATCCCATCCATTATTATCGATATCAGTTATCATTATTTGCTCTTAATCACCTAATCATATTCTACATCAAACGACTTTCCCCTTCCCTATCAGGAAAGTTTCACCTGGGAATCACCACTTGATCACAGCTGCATATGCTTTTAATATAAAGAAATCAGGAGGTATTCCGATGATCCGTCATACAGTACAGAAGGGCGATAGCCTTTGGAAAATAGCTAAAGCGCATGATGTCAGCCTGGAGGCGCTGATCGCCGCCAATCCCCAGCTGACCGACCCCAATGTCATCATGGTCGGCAGCGTCATCAATATCCCGGAAATGTGGCAGCATCAGCCGCCGGATACGTCTCCGGCGCTGGCTTATTGCGGCGCCGACCATAGCAGGCCCTGCATCTACGAGGCGCAGGCTAATGAGACTTTAGAGCAAATCAGCTGCCGCTTCATGGTGCCGCTGACACAGCTGATCTATTATAATCTGCGTTACGGCAAGCGTGAGCCGCTGCCTGCGGGCAGCCGGGTAGTAATTCCTGATGAATTAGGGCCATACCCGGATCTGCCGGCTCCAGCCAGGCAGCGGGGATAAAAAAACAGCCGCCATAAGATGGCGGCTGTTTGGCATCATCGGCCGTTGTTATTTTACGGCGTCGTTCAAAGCAGCCATCAGAGCATCGACATCCATACCGTGCGCAACAGCGCCGTCTTCGATGGTTTCAAAATGAGCGGCAGCGCAGCCGATGCAGCCCATACCCTGTTCCATCAGCACCTGGGCAGTTTGCGGCCATTTTTCAATGATCTCCATAATGCCCATATCCTTAGTAATAGTAGCCATGACTGTTCCTCCTTATGCAAAAATAATATCAGCTAATATAGCACTATATACCAGTAACTTACTAGTGATTTATCCTCACTTAGTATAACACAAAAATAACAAAATGCAAGAGATTAAACTATTGCTTGGAGTAAATTTTCATCAAAACGAGCTATGCAAGCACGGAGCAGCCGAAAGGCTGCTCCGTGCTAAAAATCATCTTGCTCCGACTGCCGTTAAAAACGAATTTCTCTTGGCGCAGCGGTAAAAGAAGAAAAAGTAGCCACCGCATCCTGCAAATAGAATACCTGGGTATTACCGTCGTCCGCAGCGTACATCTGCTGCAAATTAGGATATTTATCCAGCATACTCTGACGGGCCTCGATCCGGTCGTCCTCTATCGCTTTGGCGCAGATACGCAGCCATTCATTGCCGTCGAAGGCGCAAATCTCGATCTTGGGGTTAGCCATGATCTGCTTTGAGACCTCTTTGACTTTGCCGGTTTGAATATACAGCCTGCCCTCGAAGAGATTTACTGTGCCAAAGGGCCGCACCCGCGGCTGATCGCCTTCTACAGTCGCCAGATAATAAGTCTGGCATTTTTGCAAAAACTCATAGACTTGCCGCATCAATAACCCTCCTCTACTTCGCCATATCTAGTCAGCAGACAACATAGTTTTATTATAACTGCCGCTTGACCATTTGACAAGCCGCCGCTTCCGGCCAAGGGATAAAAAAATCCCCCGCCAGCATAACTGGCGGGGGCAGTAACAACTAAGCGGTTAAGATACCCTTAATTAAACAAGACCCTGAGCGATCATAGCATCTGCAACTTTGATGAAGCCGCCGATGTTAGCGCCTTTGACGTAATTGATCTTGTCGCCTTCCTTACCGTATTTGACGCAGGTGTCATGGATGTTCTTCATGATGAAGGAAAGCTTGTTACCGACTTCTTCAGCGCTCCAGCTGATATGCTCAGCGTTCTGGCTCTGTTCCAAACCAGAAACAGCAACGCCGCCGGCGTTAGCAGCTTTACCAGGAGCAAAAGCGATGGTCTTAACGAGGTAAGAAACAGCGTCTGCGGTGCAGCCCATGTTGGAGGTCTCAACAACCATCTTGCAGCCATTGGCTACGAGGCCTTTAGCATCGTCGAGGTTGAGCTCGTTCTGGAACGCGCACGGGAACGCGATATCGCATTTGGCATCCCAAGCTTTTTTGCCAGGAATGAAGGTGACGCCGGGGAATTTGTCAGCGAACGGAGCAACGATGTTCTTATTGGAGGCACGGAGGTCGAGCATGTAGTCGACGCCTTCCGGAGTCATACCGTCTTTGATGTAGACATAGCCGTCAGGACCAGAAATAGCGATAACCTTGGCGCCCAATTCGACCAATTTCTTGGCAGCGCCCCAAGCAACATTACCGAAACCAGACAGAGCAACGGTTTTGCCCTCAATGGTGTCGCCCATTTCAGCCAGCATATGCTGAGCGAAATAAACAGTACCGAAACCGGTGGCTTCCGGACGGATCAAGCTGCCGCCGAATTCGAGGCCTTTACCGGTCAGAGTGCCGGTGAAATGATTGCGGATTCTCTTATACTGACCGAAGAGATAACCGATCTCACGACCGCCAACGCCAACGTCGCCGGCAGGAACGTCGGTCTCAGCGCCGATATGACGATAAAGTTCAGTCATGAAAGACTGGCAGAAACGCATAACTTCGGCATCGGATTTGCCGGTAGGATCGAAGTTAGCGCCGCCTTTGCCGCCGCCCATCGGCAGGGTGGTCAGGCTGTTTTTGAAGGTCTGTTCAAAGCCCAGGAATTTCATCATGCTGAGGTTAACAGCCGGATGGAAACGGAGGCCGCCTTTGTACGGGCCAATGGCGCTGTTGAACTGTACGCGGTAACCACGGTTGATCTGGATCTCGCCGTTGTCATCAACCCACGGAACACGGAAAGAGATAGCTCTTTCAGGCTCTACCATACGTTCGAGAACTTTGTATTCAACGTATTTGGGATGCTCGTTGAGGAAATCAGCCAGGGATTCGACAACTTCGCGAACTGCCTGCAGGAACTCAACTTCGCCAGGATTCTGAGCGGTGACGTTCGCCATAAACTTCTCTACATCAAAAGCCATTAAAAATTACCTCCCTTAATTTTCTGTGTTAAACACAGTTAGTGAGCTGTAATATCAGGCGCTTAACAAAAAGGCAAAAAAAATTATTTTTCCCCTTTTTGCACCTATACTAATAATACATCCTTTATATACAAAAAACAAGTACCTAGCAAAATTTATTTATTGCTCATTTCAGCAATCAGTAGAAAAATACTGATTGACATCATTTTCCGCCCCGCACATCCGCTAAAAAAGCTCCGGCCCCGCCGCAGCGGGGCCGGCACAATCTTCATTTGACTACCACATTATCAGCGCCCATAAAATTCTGCATTGAAGCCAGGGTTTTCTTGTCCAGCTCCACGCCGCTGATACCAGGAAAAGGCTTATACAGCTTACTGTCGGCATAAAATGCTTCTACTGGAATATGACCGGGGATAGCGGATAAATATGTCCGCAGCTGATCATGAATGGCCAGATCAGACTGTCCCGGGATCCGAATATAGAGCTTGCAGGGGGTCAGCACATCAGTAACCATCAGCTCGACATTGCCGCCGTCGGCTTTCACCTTGCCTTTCACCAAGGCGGCGGCACCCTCCATGATCATCTGCCGGCAATCGGCATATGCTTTGGGGAATACCGTGCAGCGGATCGCGGCGCGGCTGTTTTCCAGATGAAAATTGGCCATCTGATCGCCCTTTTTGGTATAGCGCTGAATGACGGAAGTCATCAATCCGGCGCAAATCACCTCGGTATTATTGCTGGTCTCCAGCAGCTGTTCAATCGGGCAACTGATCTTACGGCTGACATAAGGCTCATAAATATCAAAGGGATGGCCGCTGACATAAAAGCCCAGAGTCTCTTTTTCCATATCCAGCAAATCCTTGACGGGAAACTCCCGCAGCTGCTCGCTCTCTACCGTAGGCGTACTCTCTTGCACATTAAAGCCGAAATCGAACAAGGACAGCTGATCATTATCTTTATCGCTGGACAAGCGCTTGCTAAAATCAAGGATCTTATCCATCGAGGCCAGCAGCGAAGCCCGGTTAACGCCTAGGCTGTCAAAAGCGCCGCAGCGGATCAAATTCTCCAGCATTTTGCGGTTGAGGGCGATTCGCTCGCAGAAGTTGCTAAACGAGGTGTATTTACCGTTGGCTTCCCGCTCCTCAACGATTTTGCGCACGGCCTCGCGGCCGACATTCTTGACCGCAGCCATCGCATAACGGATCTTACCGCCGACAACGCGGAATTTCTCGCCGCTCTCATTGATATCCGGCGGCAGAATCTCAATGCCGTTCTCCTTGCTGTGCTCGATATATTTCGGCAGCTTATCCGGATCCCCCATCACCGAAGTCATGGTCGCGGCCATAAATTCGGCCGGATAATGCGCCTTCAGCCAGGCGGTGCGATAAGAAACCAGTGCATACGCGGCGCTGTGGCTCTTATTAAAGCCGTAACCGCCGAAATATTTCAGCAGCTCAAAACCTTCGCCGGCAGATTTTTTATCGACCCCTTGCTCTCCGCAGCCCCTCACAATGACGCCTTTGG
>CALXQC010000010.1 GCA_944390435.1 uncultured Clostridia bacterium | reverse complement strand
CTGCTGACCCGGCCGGCGGATTATATCAAACCGCCGCAAAAAAATATGCCGGCATTAGCGGCCATCCTGCACCGCTATCCCCGCATCATCGCCCTGCTGCGGCAGCGTCATGAACGTTACAACCAGGCGGTACGCGAGGTAGCGCAGCTGGAGCAAAACGGACGGGCGCTCCTGGTCGCGCCGGCCAGCAGCTGCGGCGTGGATACCTTCGTCCGGGATAAGCAATCGCTGCAAGCGCTGTATCAGCTCGGTTACCAGGATGGACGCCGGGTAGCAGAATTCATCTCCGCCCGGCGATAGCGCGGCTCCAGCGCCATTACCGCGCTATCGCCTTGTCAGCCGCTGCCATGGCGCCGAAGCAATTCATAGTAATTATTAGTTAACACTGTAAAATTTGTCAATTGCGATTTCCAATTATTTATCTATTCTCTAATATAACATACCAGCGTTTATGGTAAATAGAATTACCTATTAATATTTTTGTCTATATTGCTGATTTTATCAACAATTTTCTCCGTTTATCGCTGCTTTGGCAAAAAAGCGGCCGGCCGGGCATAACGGCAGGCACACCGCGCATTATACAAGAGAAACTATCGGGATAAGGGTAACTTTGTCCCGATAGTTTTTATCCCGGCGGAAAAACAGCGCTGCGTTACCCGGACGCAGGCTAAGCTCAGCCGGGAGAGGCCAGCAGACAAAGGCCGCATTATGTGCCAACCCCGGCAGAGCAGGGAATAAAAAAACTCGCTGCAAACGCGATGCGCTTGCAGCGAGCTGGTGAGCCATCGGCGACTCGAACGCCGGACACCCTGATTAAAAGTCAGGTGCTCTACCGACTGAGCTAATGGCTCATATTGGCTGGGGTGGCAGGATTCGAACCTACGAATGACGGAGTCAAAGTCCGTTGCCTTACCGCTTGGCTACACCCCAATGTCTGGTACTGCCAAGTCAAGGAGGAAAACGCCGCCAAAGCCGCGGGCCGCCGCAAGGCGGCTGTGCCCTGCGCGAATCCGCCGGAATAAAGTGGGGTGGATGGAGGGGATCGAACCCTCGTGTGCCGGAGCCACAATCCGGTGCGTTAACCGCTTCGCCACATCCACCATGCACAAAACATATGGTATCAAAAGCGCCGACGCTTGTCAAGCACATTTTTCCCAGAGTGCAGATAGATTTTCTGCGGGCGAAGGGCTCCCGCCTGCCCGCGCCGCAAAACAGCGCTCAGGCATACGGAAATTATATATTACACAAAACGCCGGTTTTTCCTTTATTTTTCTTATTATATTTTTTTATGATCTTTTTCCGCGGTCTCCCGGCGCCGGAGGGCGATATAAAAAAGCGTCGGAGCAAAGCGGACTTTGCTCCGACGTGGAGGCGCCACCCAGATTTGAACTGGGGGTGAAGGATTTGCAGTCCTCTGCCTTACCACTTGGCCATGGCGCCATCGCGATAGCGAAATAATCTTACCATAATGCCGCTCAAAATGCAAGCGTTTTCTTCGGCAAGCGCAGATTTATCGGGAAAATTTCTCCTCAGCTAGGCTCTATCTGGCTTTTGGAGGCGACGGCGCGGCTGTTGGCGGGAAAAATTTTTAATTTATCGGCTAAATTAACGGCTGACACTACCAATAAAGCTGTTTTTATGTTATGATGATAGTTGTTTCATTAAACTGGGTTAGTATCAAATTTTTGTCTTATCAGCCCAGCAGATCATGCGGACTTGCGCCGCAGCAGATAGGATGGATCCCGATGCCGAAAAATGTTCTGATACTTCATGCCAGCCCCCGCCTCAACGGCAACAGCCAAACCCTGGCGGAAACCTTTGCCGCCGGCGCAGAGGCCGCCGGTCACTGGGTGAGCCGGATCAGCCTGGCGCAGGCGCAGATCAGCCCCTGTCAGGCCTGCGGATACTGCCGCGGACATCAGCACCGCTGCCGGCTGGAGGACGATATGGACAAGATCTATCCGGCGATTCTCGGCGCGGACTGTGTTGCGCTGGCGGCGCCGCTGTATTTTTACGACTGGCCGGCGCAGCTGAAGCTGGCGATTGACCGCCTCTATGCCTTTGGTCCGGAATACTCGATCCGCGATAAGGAAACAGTGCTGCTGATGACTGCCGCGGATCAAAACCCGCAATCTTTCGGTGGCGCAGAAGCCACCTATCAGCTCGCTTTAGTCGACTATCTGCGTTGGCGCGACCGGGGGCGGATTCTGGTCGGCGGCCTCAATGAAGCCGGAGCTATCGAAGGCCATCCGGCGCTGATCGACGCCTATAAACTGGGGTATACCATCTAATGCTGCTCAAATATCTCCAATGCTTCCTCATCTTTGCCAAAATCGGCGTCTGCGCCTTTGGCGGCGGCTATTCGATGCTGCCGCTGCTGCAAGGAGAGCTGGTCGCTAAACGGCACTGGCTGAGCGAAGAAGAGCTGACCGACCGCTTCGCCCTGGCGCAATGCCAGCCCGGGCCGCTGGCGATCAATATTTCCGTGCTGATCAGCGCCGACCGCTACGGCGTTTTCGGTGGCATTTGCGGCGCGCTGGGCATGACCACGCCCTCTTTCCTGATTATTTTGGTAGTGGCGCTGCTGATGGAAAATTTCGCCTCGGTACCGGTGGTGATCCATGCGCTCAACGGCATCAAAGTGGTGGTGGCGGCGCTGGTGATGTACTCCACCTATACCATGGCCAAAAGCGGCATCAAAAACATCGCCACCGCTATCATCTTTCTCGCCGCCATGGTTGTGCTGGCGTTAGATCTGGTCAACCCGATCCTGATCATTCTCGCCGCGGCAGCAGCCGGACTGGCGATGGGGCTGATCAAAAAGAAGCGCGGACGGAGGGATAGCCAATGATCTATCTGCTCCTGTTCTACGAATTCTTCAAAATCGGCCTTTTCGCTATCGGCGGCGGGCTGGCAGCGCTGCCCTTTCTCTTCGACCTGCTCGATAAATACGATTGGTACACCACCGCTGAGCTGACCAATATGATCGCTATCTCCGAATCCACCCCCGGGCCGATCGCTGTTAATATGGCGACCTATGTCGGCTATCATACCGGCGGGCTGCTCGGCTCTATCGTGGCGACGCTGGCGCTGATCCTGCCGGCAGTAATCATCTCGCTGGTCATCTGCAAGGCGATGGCGGTATGGCGCGATAATCAATATGTGGAAATGGTCTTCAGCGGCCTGCGCCCGGCAGTGGCCGGTCTGCTGGCGGCAATCAGCTTAAGCCTGATCAGCCTGGCGCTGTTCGGCGCCGAACATTTCACGCCCGGCCTGGCGCTCAATCTCAAGGCGCTGATTTTCCTGGTCATTATCACACCGGCGGTCTTTTACTTCAATAAACACCCGATCATCTTCATCGCCTTAGGCGCGGTAGTCGGCATCGTCTTCCAGCTCTAGACTGCCGGCCGGCTGAATACAACTATCATTTGGATTGCAGAATTACTGGATTTCAGATAAAGGAGCACTAATTTATATGGACTTATTCGCTAAACTCAAAATGCCGCCGCTGGTCGATCAGATCCGCGAGGCCGGGGTCTACCCCTATTTCCATGAACTGCAAAGCCGTCAGGATACCACGGTAATCATGGAGGGCAAGCGCCGCATCATGCTCGGCAGCAACAACTATCTGGGACTGACTGTCAATGAAGAGGTCTGCCGGGCCGCCCATGAAGCGCTGGAACGTTACGGCACCGGCTGTTCCGGCTCACGCTTTCTTAACGGCACTCTCGACCTGCATCTGGAGCTGGAGCGCCAGCTGGCGGAATTCGTCGGCAAGGAAGCAGCGATGACCACCTCCACCGGATATCAGACCAATCTCGCCGCTATCGCCAGCCTCATCGGTCCCCATGACTATGCGATCTGCGATATCGAGAACCATGCCAGCATCTATGACGCTTGCAAGATGAGCTATGGCAAAATGCTGCGCTACAAGCACAGCGATATGGAGGACCTGGAGCGCAAGCTGCAAAAAGTGCCGGAAAACGCCGGCATCCTCATCATCACCGACGGCGTATTCTCGATGAGCGGCGATATCGCCCGCCTGCCGGAGATTGTTGCCCTGGCGAAAAAATACCAGGCGCGGGTGATGGTGGACGACGCGCACGGCCTGGGCGTGATCGGTGAAGGCGGACGCGGCACCGCTTCTTATTTCGGCCTCACCGACCAGGTCGACATCATCATGAGCACCTTCTCCAAATCCTTCGCCTCTCTCGGCGGCTGCATCGCCGCCAGCGCGGAGATCATCGATTTTCTCCGCCACAGCGCCCGTCCTTTCATTTTCTCAGCCTCCATGCCGCCCTCCTGCACCGCTGCGACTCTGGCGGCGCTGAAGGTGATCCGCGAGCATCCTGAGCTGCCGCAACGGCTGCTGGCCCTGGCCGACTATATGCGCCGCGGCCTCACTGAACGCGGGGTGGAGATCCGCGACAGCGCAGCGCCGATTATCCCTATCTATACTTATGACGCGATGCGTACCCTGGCGGTCAACCGCCGCCTCTATGACGAGGGCGTCTATGTCAACTGCGTGCTGCCTCCGGCGACCGCACCAGACGCTTGCCTGCTGCGTACCAGCCTGATGGCCAGCCATACCGAAGAATTGCTCGACGAGGCGATGGATATTATCGCCCGCGTCGTCAAAGAATAGCTCCCGGGAGGAATCGCTATGAAACGGATCGTCGTCATCACCGGCGGCAGCTCCGGCATCGGCCAGGCTACAGCCGCCGTTTTCGCCGCCGCCGGCGATACGGTATATGAACTCTCGCGCAGCGGCGTCTCACAGGGAAATATCCGCCATCTCGACTGCGACCTGACGGATTCGGCCCAGATCGCCGCCGCCTTCGCGGTCATCAGCGCAGCAGAGCCGCGCATCGATATTCTGATCAATAATGCCGGCATCGGCGTCTCCGGCGCTACCGAAGCGATCAGCGAAGAAGAGGCGCGGCGGCTGATGGACGTCGACTTCTTCGCCGCCTGGCTTTGCGCTAAGCAGGCGCTGCCGCTGCTGCGGCACAGCGATGATGCGCGGATCATCAATATCAGCTCGGTGGCGGCAGTGTTCGCCATCCCCTTTCAGAGCTTCTACTCCGCAGCTAAAGCCGCGGTCAATGCACTCAGCTCCGCACTGGCGTTGGAGCTGCGTCCTTTCGGCATTCAGGTAGCAGCGCTGATGCCCGGCGATATCAAGAGCGGCTTCACTGCCGCCAGGGTCAAAAACAGCAGCGGATCTGAACTCTATGGCTCAGCTATCGCCGCCTCGGTAGCGGTCATGGAGCGCGATGAGAGCCAGGGTATGCCGCCGCAGAGAATTGCCGGCGCCGTATTCCGCCTCTGCGCCTGCCGCCGGCTGAAAACGCTCTATACCTGCGGCGCTAAATATAAATTTTTCCTCTTTCTCGGCAAAATACTGCCCTGCCGCCTGATCCAGCTGATCCTGCGGCTGATGTACTGCCCGAGCCGTCCGCCGCAGCAATAGAGCGCGCCGGACAGCTTCCTCTTAGCCAAACTAAAACCCCATTCCCTTGTTTAGGGAATGGGGTTTTTCATCTGCCGGCAGCTCCGGCTAACGCCGGCGCAAATCATGACTATAACTGCCGATCTGCAGCTGGGGGAAGCGCCGCTCCAGCAGCTGCACCAGCTGACGGATCCCCATCGGCGCGCAGCCGTGGCAGAAATCATTCATCAGCCGCGGATCGCAGTTGAGATTGCGCAGCTGCACCTGGGCAATCCCATAACGGCCGATCAGCTCCGTCAGCGCCTCGGCCTGATGCGGGTCGTCGGTAAAGCCCGGATAGGTGAGCAGATTAAGCGCCACCGGCACGCCCGCGCGCTGCGCCAGCTCCAGAGAGGCGCGCACATCGGCCAGGCTATAATCGCGCGGCCGGTGATAAGCGGCATAGTCCTCGTCGACAGCGGAAAAGAGGGAAACGCGCATACTATCGATACCTGCCTCGATGATCTTGGCTATAGCCTCGGTCTTGCCGGCATTGGTATTAATATTGATCAAGCCGCGCGGAGTCGCGGCGCGGATCAGCTTGATCGCCGCGCAAATCTGCGGCCAGGCCAAAGAAGGCTCACCCTCGCAGCCCTGGCCGAAGCTGACCATCGCTTCCTCGGCCGACTGCAGATGAGCGACCGCCACCGCGGCAATCTCCTCAGCCTGCGGACAGCAGCTGATGCGCTGCTGCGGGGATTCCGGGCCACCCTCCTCCTGTTCAGAAAGGCAGGCCAGGCAGGCGGCATTGCAGGCCGGAGAAACCGGCAGCCCGCCCTCCCAGCGGCGGTACATGATATTCTGCGCGGTGAAGCAGCCGTATTCCAACGAGCAGCGCGAAAGCTGCTCGACCACCCGATTGCCGGGAAATTCGCGCTGTCTTTGCGCGACCAGCTGCGGCAACTCCGCGGTATTGAAGTAACGCGGATGCCAGCGCCGATGCTCGTCGGTCGCCATCGCCGCCACCACCAGCCGCCCCTTTTCCAGGCCGACTGCGGTATAGCCCAAGATCGGCAGCGAATCGCCCTCGATCACCGCGGCGGGACACAGCAGCCGGGTAAAACCCTGGGGCAGCAGCGCCGCTACCGCATAAACCGGTTCTGATTTCTTTTTATAGGGATTTTCCTCCAGGGCTAAAAACTCGCCGGTCTCGCGGTCGAAGCCCACCGGCGCGGCGCAGGGCATCAGCGTCAGCGTCGCTCCCTCGGGCAGCGGAATCAGCTCGTTTTTGGCCGGCAGCAGCACTCTCTCGCCAGAGGCGGCCGCCATTTGCAGCGGCGGAAAATCGAACCACTGCCCGTCCGGCCGGGCAAAAATCAATGCAGCCATAGCTTCTCCTTTTATCCGGCGCCGCAGCAGCTGGCTGGAGCTGCGGCGCAAAAAGACAGGAGAGACGCGCCGTCTCTCCCGTCTGGCCTACTGTTGCTTGTTATGCAGCATTTCCTCTTTGATATGCCACAGCTTCCAGGATAGATCGACATAATAATGATGCGGATTTTCAAAGCGCTGCACTTCTTCCCAGAGGGTGCCGATCTCCTCCTGGCAATAAGCGCGGATCTCCGGCAGGCTCGGCAGCTGATAGACCAGCCGGCCGTTTTTGAAAACCGGCCGCTGCAGCTCGCGGACATAAAAATCGCTGATCGTTTTGCGTTTCCAGGTGGCCTGGGGGTCAAAAATCTCCAGCGGCTGGCTCTCGTCGATCACCTCATCCCAAACGCAGATCTGGTCGGCGACCGCTTTACCGGTACCCTTGCGGTAGATGCGGTAAACTTTCTTGAAATGGGGATTAGTGATCTTGGCCGGATTTTCCGAGACCTTGATCTTGGGGATAATCCTGCCCTCCTCATCTTCGATCGCCACCAGCTTATAAACGCCGCCGAATACCGGGTCGGAGCAGGCGGTAATCATCTTCTCGCCGACGCCGAAGGTATCGATGCAGGCGCCCTGCATCAGCAAATCGCGGATCAGCCACTCGTCGAGGGCATTGGAAGCAGTAATCTTGCACTCAGTCAGACCGGCCTCGTCGAGCATAGCGCGGGCCTTGCGCGAGAGGAAGGCCAGATCGCCGGAATCGAGACGGATCGCGCAGTTGGTGATCCCCTGCGGCAGCAGCACTTCCTTGAAAACGCGGATCGCATTGGGTACGCCGCTTTTGAGCGTATTATAAGTATCCACCAGCAAAGTGGCATTATGCGGATAGATCTCGCAATAAGTCTTAAAGGCTTCGTATTCGCTGTCGAACATCTGCACCCAGCTATGCGCCATAGTGCCTCCGGCCGGCACGCCGTAGATAGCGTCGGTCAGCGTACAGGCGGTGCCGTGAGCTCCGCCGATATAGGCGGCGCGGGCGCCGATCACTGCGGCGTCGCCGCCCTGCGCCCGCCGCGAGCCGAATTCCAGCACCACTCTGCCGTCAGCGGCGCGGACAATGCGGTTCGCCTTGGTGGCGATCAGCGATTGGTGATTGATCGTCAGGAGGGCGTAGGTTTCGATCAGCTGCGCCTCCAGCGCGGGAGCGCGCACCGTGATCAAAGGCTCGTTGGGGAAAACCGGCGTGCCCTCGGGAATGGCATATATATCGCCGCTGAAATGGAAATCCGCCAGATAAGCGAGAAATTCTTCGCTGAAGCAGCCCTTGCCGCGGAGAAACTCGATATCTTCCGCATCGAAATGCAGTCCCTTGATATAGTCGACCAGCTGCTCCAGCCCGGCGAAGATCGCGTAACCGCCGCCGTCGGGCACCTCGCGGAAAAAGATATCAAAATAAGTGATCTTGTCCTTGTAGCCGGTGACGAAATAGCCGTTGGCCATAGTCAGTTCATAAAAATCGCAGAGCAAAGAAAGATGGCTTTTATCCATGAGCAGATCCTCCCCCGGCCGCAGACGGCCGCTGAAATATTGCGCCGGACGGCGCCGGCTTATAGCGAGCAGCAATGCTGCAAAATATGTTTGCGGGTAATGATGCCGATAAAGATGCCCCTATCGTCGACCACCGGCACGAAATTCTGATCCAGCGCCAAAGTGAAAATATCCTTGATATCCGTGGAAATGGGCAGGGCGCTGTTATCATGCCGCCGCGGCACCACCGCCACCGGCGTCTGCTCGGCGGCGACCAGGTCGAAGGCGCGCTGATTCTTAATATACCACAGCAAATCACCCTCGGTGATAGTGCCGACATAGCCGCCGTCGCGATTGATCACCGGCACAGCGGTATAGCCGTGATGCTCCATTTTCTCCAGCACCTGCCGGACGGTAAAATCATCATAGATATAGGCTACATCAGCCTTGGGCGTCAACAAAAAAGCGATATTCATTTTGGCCCCTTCCCGGCGTGCAGGTCATTCGTCGATTTCCAGCACCGCCATAAACACTTCCTGAGGTATCTCGACATTGCCCACTTGCTTCATCCGTTTTTTGCCTTCTTTTTGCTTTTCCAGCAACTTGCGCTTGCGGCTGATATCGCCGCCGTAGCATTTGGCGATAACATCCTTGCGCAGTGCGGAGACGGTCTCGCGGGAAATAACCTTATTGCCGATCGCCGCCTGAATGGGGATCTCGAACAGCTGGCGCGGGATCAGGCCGCGGATCTTATGCACCAGCGCCTTGCCCCGGTAATAGGCCTTGTCCTTATGCACGATCAGCGACAGCGCGTCGACGATCGACTCATTGACCAGAATATCCAGGCGCACCAGATCAGACTGCTGATAGCCAGCCAGCTCATAGTCAAAGGAGGCATAGCCGCGGGTACGCGATTTCAGCTGGTCAAAGAAATCATAGATTATCTCCGACAGCGGCAGGTCATAGATCATCATCACCCGCGTCGGCGTGATATATTCCATATTGATGAAGGTGCCGCGGCGGTCGCGAGCCAGCTCCATGATCGCGCCAATAAATTCTGCGGGGCACATGATCGTCGCCTTGACATAAGGCTCCTCAATCATCAGCAGTTCATTGGCAGGCGGCAGCTTAACCGGATTATCGATATATTCCACCATGCCGTTGGTGCGGGTGATGCGGTAATTGACCGAAGGCGCGGTGATCAGCAGATCAAGCCCGTATTCGCGTTCCAGGCGCTCCTTGACGATCTCCATATGCAGCAGGCCCAGAAAGCCGCAGCGGAAGCCAAAGCCCAGCGCCGCCGAGGTTTCCGGCTCGAACACCAGCGCCGCGTCATTGAGCCGGAGCTTTTCCAGCGCGTCCTTTAAGTCGTCATAGGCGGCGTTTTCTACCGGATAAAGGCCGCAGTAGACCATCGAGGTCGCCTGGCGGTATCCGGGCAGCGGCTGTTCCGCCGGCTGCTCGGCGCTAGTCACGGTATCGCCCACCTGAGCGTCGCGGACATTCTTGATCGCCGCGGCGAAGTAGCCGACCTCGCCGGCGCTCAGACAGTCCACCTGCAGTTCCGAGGGATTATAGACGCCGACCTCGGTGACTTCGGCAGTCTTGCCCGAGCCGAACATCTTGATCTTCATCCCCTTTTTCAGCTGGCCGTCTACCACACGCACGCAGGGAATTACCCCGCGGTAGCTGTCGAAATGCGAGTCGAAAATCAGCGCCGAGAGCGGCTGCTGCGGATCTCCCTGCGGCGGCGGAATCAGATTGACGATCGCCTCCAAAATCTCCTCTGTGCCGACGCCGGTTTTAGCCGAGGCGAGAATCGCCTCCGAGCAGTCAAGGCCGATCACCTCTTCGATCTGCTGGCGCACGCCTTCCGGATCAGCGCCTGGCAAATCGATCTTATTGATTACCGGAATGATTTCCAAATCATGCTCCAAGGCCAGGTAGACATTAGCCATCGTCTGCGCTTCGATACCCTGGGCGGCATCGACGACCAGCAGCGCGCCTTCGCAGGCGGCCAGGGAGCGCGAAACCTCGTAATTAAAATCGACATGTCCTGGAGTATCGATCAGATTCAGCTGATACTCCTCGCCGTCCGCCGCATGGTAGAGGATGCGCACTGCCTTGAGCTTAATGGTGATGCCGCGCTCCTGCTCCAGCTCCATCGAATCCAGCAGCTGCTTGGTCATATCGCGGCTGGCGACAGTGCCGGTATATTCGAGAATCCGGTCGGCCAGGGTGCTCTTGCCGTGATCGATATGGGCGATGATGCAAAAATTGCGGATTTTACTTTTATCTGTCATTGACTAATCCTCAAGCTATCCCAGCAGGGTTTAAGCGCGGTTGGCCTTGCGCCGCTGCAGCCGCGTTTTCAGCATATTTTTGACCATAGTGAATTCATCCATCCGCATCCAGGCGGTAGCAAGGATATAGACCAGCACGCCGACTACTACGGCGATCGCCACCTGCAGCAGCTGCGCCAGCTTGCTCTCGATGCCGAAAATCAGCGCTGACAGCTCGGAGGCGCCCCAGACCGCCAGCGCCATAACTACGCAGGCAACCGCGATCTGCAATAGCGATTTGCCCATATAGCGCAGACCCATCGGGCCGATCCGGCGGCGGAGGAAATACATCAGCAGCAGGAACTGGGCGATGCCGGCCAACGAATAGGCCAGCGCCAGGCCGCAATGCTCCATCGGGCCGACCAAAGCCACGGAAAACAGCACATTGATCGCGATCGAGGCGATGCTGATCAGCAGCGGCATCAGGGTATTCTGGATCGCATAGAAGCCGCGCAGGGCGATCAGGATCGCGCCGTAGGCTGTCAGGCCGATGCAGTAGAAGAGCAGCGCCTGGCCGGTGATATACGTGTCATGGGCGGTGAATTCGCCCGAGAACTCATAGAGGAAACGGATAATCGGCTCGCGGAGCATAATCAGCCCCACGGCTGAAGGAATAATCGTATAGAAAATAGTACGCAGGCCCATGCTGATGCTGCGTTTCATCTCCGGATAATCGCCGGTGGAGGCCTGCTGGGTCATGGTGGGGAAAATCGCCACCGCGATCGAAGCGGCAAAAACGCCGATCGGCAGCTGCATAAAGCGGTTGGCTGTGCGCAGTGCGGTCAGCATACCGCCCTCCAGGCCGGTCGCCAGATACTGAGTGACGAACATATTGATCTGCGAGACCGACAGGCCGATCAGCACCGGCAGAATCAGCTTGAGCATCTGCCGGAAACCCGGGTCATGCGTATCAAGACAGGGCGCATACTGATAGCCGACGCGCTTCATGGTGGGGATCTGCACCACCAGGGTCATGACCGCGCCGATCACCACGCCGATAGAGAAAGCTGCCACGCCGTAGCCGGGCCATGCCGCCTCAATCGGCTTGACCAGCAGCACGCCGAACAAGATAATGCAGACATTATAGAGCAGCACGCCGATCGCCGGCCAGGTGAAATGCTGCTTGGACTGCAAAATACCGGTGGCGATCGCCGAGAGCGCCATGAACAGCGCCTGGATCATGGTGATGCGCGCCAGCGCGACCGGCAGATCCATCTGCGAGGCTGTGTACTGGGTCAGCAGCCCCATCAGCGGCTCGGTGAAAATATAGCCTAATGAGAGGAGGATGATCATCAGCAGCAGCACCCAGCTGGTAAAAATCGAGCTGGTGCGCCAGGCCTGCTTGTCCTCTCCCTTAGCTAAATAAGCGGAAAAGACCGGAATAAAGGCGGCGGAGATGGCGCCGCCGATCAAAATATTATAGATGAAATCCGGGATCGAAAAAGCGGCGTTGAAGGCATCGGTCACGAAGCTTCTGCCGAAAAAGTTTTGCAATACCGAGTCCCTGGCATATCCGAGCACCCGGGAGAGTACCTGGACCACCATCAGCAAGCCGGCGGCTCTGATCACAAACCCTTTATCCATTTTCGCCAAAGCAATATCACCCCACTTATGCATTGAATTATATTATAACATATAATCTGGTTTTTTTCACCCTAAATATGTTAAGATAAAAGCATGGAAACAAACATCGACCAAAAGCCCGATATTGCCGCCGTTTCCCCGGCGGCTCCGCCGCGTCGGCGCATCTGGGAGCTGGACTTTGTCCGCGGCCTCTGCGTAGCGCTGATGATACTCGACCATCTGCTCTATGATCTCGGCTTCGTCTTCCCTCAGCAATGGTTCGCTGCCGGCGGCTGCGGCGTCATCTATGAGCTGTGCTGCTTCGCCCATGATTTCTACTGGGACTGGCCGCTGCGGCATATCATCCGCGTACTGGTTCTCGCCGGATTCATCGGCAGCTGCGGCATCTCCTGCTCGCTCTCGCGGTCCAATCTCCGCCGCGGACTCAAGCTGCTGGCGGTAGCTCTGGCGCTCTCCGGCGCGACGGCGCTGCTCGACCTGATGATGCGGCAGCACGGCTTTTTTATCAGCTTCGGCGTCCTGCATATGCTGGCGCTCTCGATGCTGATCTACGCCGGGCTGAACCGTTTCGGCCCCTGGCCTTCGCTGATCCTCGGCGCCGCTATCCTGATAGCCTCGCTTTTTGTCGGCCCGGAAAGCTGCTCCGGAGGCGGTTTCTTCCTCTATGCGCTGGGCCTGGGCAGCGAGGGCGTCTCGGCGGATTATTTCCCGCTGATCCCTTATCTGGGCTGGTTTCTGGTCGGCGCAGTACTGGGCGGCCGGCTCTACCGCGACAAGCGGAGCTTTTTCCCCCAGCACGGTCATGGTAAAGCGCTTAAGCCCTTCCTCTGGCTGGGACGGCATGCGCTGCTATGCTATATCCTCCATCAGCCGGCCATCTACCTGATACTGCTGGCGCTGGGCAAGATCTTTTCCTGACCAGGCGCGGCGGTTTCAGCCGCCCATAGCTAATATAACAAAACAGCTGTCGTTGCGACAGCTGTTTTGCATTCTAGGTACTGCCATAAAGCAGACGGGCGATCGCCTCTCCCAGCAATGCGGCTGAGGCCTTAGCTTCTTCCACCGTATTGGAGGTCGAGCCGATCTCGATCAAAATCGCTTTATTGCCGACATGCTGGTTATAGCGGCCGTTATAGATTTTAGAATCGCGCATCAAGCCGGGCTTAGCGCTTTCCAGCTCCTGATACAGCTGCTCGGCAAAAGCGCGGTTCTGTTCCCAATTAGGATGGGGCAGATTCACATTGCTGCCGATAATCAGCATCATCCGTGCATAAGCGCCGCTGGCATCGCTAAAATGGGTATTTACCCCTTCGATCGCCGCATCGCGGTGAACGTCGATATAGAGCTGAATCTCCGGATACTGCTCTTTGATTTCCTCCACTGCAGCCAGGGAATAGCCATAAGAATTATTCCAATCCGGCGCGTCAAAAATCTCTTCGAGCAGGATCACGCCGATACCCTGCTTTTCCAGGCTGTCGCGCAGCGCCCGGGCTGCGTCGAGCACTCCTCCGGCCACGCCGCTGCGCCGTTCCTGTCCGGCATAGCCTTCCGAGGTATGGGTGCAGTAAACCACTGCCTGCGGCGTCAGCGGCTGAGCGGCGGACGGCGCAGGTTCTTGGGCTTCGCCGTCCGCGCTGCCGATTACCAGCAGGCTTTCCTCCGCCGTGATATCGGCAGCGGTCAGCACAGCAGCCGAACTGACCGTTCCGCTATGCGCGCCGGCGGCAAAACCGGCCAAAAAGATCAGATAGCAGCATAGCGCCGCGGCCAGCGTCCGCCAGCTAATTTGCAGTCTAGGATATTTAAGCATAATAAACCTCCGCATAGATATCTATGCGGAGGCGGAAGAAAGCATGATTAAAGCGCCGCCAAGCAGCGCAGAAAAAACAACGCCGCTGGCGGTTAGCAGCGGCGCGGACAAATTACATATTCTGAAAATCGCGGTACAGGTTGGATTTCCGTCTTGCGGCGGCATTTTTATGAATAACGCCTTTGCTGGCCGTTTTGTCAAGGATGCTGACCGAGGCGAGCAGCTCGCGCTCAGCGGCAGCCTTATCCCCCTCTTCTACAGCGGCAGCAAATTTCTTCAGCTGAGTTTTCATCGCGGTTTTCGCCGCCATATTTCTCATTCTTCTGGTCTCGGCAACGATGACCCGTTTTTTCGCTGATTTGATATTAGGCATGGTTTCACCTCCTAAGCTAACAGTATATCTATAAGTGAAAATTTAATAGCTGAATAAACGCAAGGTTTATTGTATCATGGTCGTTACATAAATGCAAGCATTAATTTTACACTATCTACGGCAGGGCTATTCAGGCAGCGGATAGGTAAATTCCAGCACGCCGAGCGCATAAGGGGCGATTTGGTCCGGGTTGAAGATCAGGCAGATCTCCCCGTCGCGCAGATACCAGTTCTCCGCTGTCGCCAGCAGGGTAGGCAGCAGCTCCTGATAGCCCGGATAATAATTGTTTTCCTCGCCGGCGGCGCGGATCTGGCTGGCCACCGACTCCGCCAGCAGCGCGGCATAATCCTCGCCCAGCAGCTCCGCCAGGGTCAGGCGCTCGCCGCTGGCTGCGTCATAGACGAAACCTTCCAAATAAGTATTGGGATGAGCGGCGCCGCTTTGATAATCATAGCCGCGGGCGATGATGCTGATATAGCGTTCACCCAGCAAAACCGGCTCATAAATCAGCTCGTGGGTAAAGGTAAGCAGATTATCCGCCTCCGCCAGCATCGCATCCTCATCAGCTGTCTCAGCCAGATATTGATCCAAATGCGCCCGCAAATCAGCATTGATCGCCGCGGCGGCAGCATTGTCGCCTTGATAGGCCAGCTCCAGCGTGCCCAAGGTGATTACGCTATTGACCTCCCGCTCCGGCGCCAGATCATGCACCTCCAAATCAGTGACCGCGCCGGTAATAGCGCTGCCCTCCGGGCTCGATGTCGTCTCCTCCTCCGGCTGCGCGCAGGCTGCCAGCAGGCAAGCAGCCAGCAGCAGCGCTGCTAATAAGCATTTTTTCATCATTTTCCTCCCCTCCGCAGTAATGCGGAGCTATTGTTTATTTACCAAAAATTTTCTTGATTTCCTGGAGCTTTTCCCGGATCGGCAGCTGATACGGACAGCGTTCCTCACACTTGCCGCAGCCGATACAGTCCTCGGCATGAGCCGCGTAGGCCAGATAGCGGCTGCGCGCCCAGTCGGCCAGCTGATAATGCTGCAAATAATTGGCCATCGTGAAGCAGGCCGGAATATCGATCCCTGCGCTACAGGGAGCGCAGTAGCCGCAGCGGCGGCAGAAATTATCCGCCAGACGCTCGCGGATAGCGGCGATCTGCACCTGCTCCTCCTCTGTCAGCGGCGAGAGATCATCGACAGCGCTGCTGTTTTGCGCCACTTCAGCGGCGCAGTACATTCCCGGGATCGCCATCGTGCAGTTTGGCTCATTGAGGATATAGCGCATCGCCAGGCGGCCGTCGTCAATATTGCCTCCGGCCAGGGGCTTCATGGCGATGAAGCCGATATTGCGCTCATGGGCGATCCGCATGGCCTCTTCCGCCTGGTTTTCCACGATATTGAAGGGAAACATTACCGTCTCTACCTGCTGATAATCCAGCAGCCGCCGCAAAGCCTGCGGCGAATGAGCGGTAATGCCCAAGTGTCCGACCTTGCCGGCGCGGATCGCTTCCTCAACCGCCGCCGCTGCACCGTCGGGGGCAAAGGCGCGCTCGATTTCATTGACGCCCAGATTATGCAGCTGATAAAGCTCGATATGGTCGGTGCGGAAGTTTTTCAGACTAAGGTCAATATCGCGCGCCATCTCCGCTTTGCTCCGCGCCATGCTCTTGGAAGCGAGAATAAAGCGCTCGCGGCGTCCCTCCAGCGCTGCGCCCAGATATTCCTCAGAGACCGTGTAGCCGCGGGCGGAATCGATAAAATTGATCCCCTGCTCCAGCAGGGCGTCAATCAGCTCTCTGGTCGCGGCAGGATCGATGCGCTGCACCGGGATGCCGCCTAAGCCGATCACGGAAACGCGCAAGCCGCTTTTGCCTAAAACAGTATATTTCATCTTCATTCCCTCGTCTTTTCTCCGCCGGACGGTCAGCGACAGCTAGCCGGCGCTGCGCCTGCATCGATTATATCATAGTTTTGCGCTGCCGGGTAATGCCGCCGCGGCAGCTAAAAACAGCGGACTGAGCAGCTCAGTCCGCTGTGTGGGCCAGTCCTCCCGAAGGCGGAAATTAATCCAGCTGCTCCATGATCTCATCGCTGATATCATAATTAGCATAGACCTCGCGGACATCGTCATTATCCTCCAGCGCGTCGATCAGCTTCATCAGCTTCTGAGCTGTCTCCAAATCGTCGATAGTGATAACATTGGCCGGTTTCATGATGATTGCGGCATTGGCGACATTATAGCCGGCGTCGATCAGTGCGGCGCGTACTGCCTCCAGATCATTAGCTCCGGTATAAATGGTGGCGCTGTCCTCCGTAGTCTCCACATCCTCTGCGCCGGCTTCCAGCGCCGCTTCCAGCAGCGCGTCCTCATCCTTGCCGGCCAAATCGACCACGATCTCGCCGACCCGCTCAAACATATAGCTGACGCAGCCGGTTTCGCCCAGATTGCCGTTATTGCGGCTGAAGATATATCTGATCTCGCTGGCGGTGCGGTTGCGGTTATCGGTCATCATATCGCAGAGAATCGCCACGCCGCCTGCGCCGTAGCCCTCATAGAAGAACTCTTCGATGGCATTGCTCTCGCCCAGGCCGGCGGCCTTCTGAATGCAGCGGGTAATATTATCGGCCGGCATATTATTGGCCTTAGCCTTTTGGATACACAGCTTGAGGCGGAAGTTACCGTCAGGGTCAGGACCACCGGTACGTACTGCTACCTGGATTTCTTTGGCGATTTTAGTGAAGATTTTCGCCTTCTCGGCGTCGTTGGCGCCCTTTTTCCGCTTAATATTTGCCCATTTAGAATGTCCTGACATAAATCATTCCCCTTTTACGATTAATTTTAGTCTGTACTATAAATTATAAATAAAAATGCGCCGCCATACAAGTACTTTAGCGCAAAAGATTAAGGAAAATCACAGCTGTACCAGCTCGATCTGCCCGGCTGCGGCCAATTGATCGCCGCAAATCACCGCCGCCGCCACTACTCCGGCGACCGACATCGCATAATTGCAGGCTGCGGCAACATCCTCGCTGCCCTTGACCAGGTTAGCAGCAGCAGTAGCCGCAGCATCCGCCAGGGCGGTATCGGAGGCAATCACCATCGCCGCATCAGCCACGCCATAGCTGAAGCTGCTGCCGATCGTCCCGGAGCTGGTGCAGACGCCGCAGGGCAGCAGCTCCGCAGCCAGACGCACGCCCAGCCTGCCGGTAAAAGGATTGGCCTCGCCGGCATAAATGCCGATCACCCGCTCCGCGCTGCCGGCAAGAAAAATATCGCCGCCGTTCTCCACAATCACCTCGCGGCAGCCGCTCTGCCGCAGCAGATAATTGCCGGCCAGTTCAGCGAAAAAACCCGCCACCGCGGCCATCGGCCCTACTCCGGCCGCTGCTGCGGCCTGCGCCATCTTCTGCGCTACCGGCGGCGCGGAAAGCGGCAGCGTCAGCGGCTGATGGCTGGCGGCAAACTCAGGACAGGCGACGATAAAATCCTGCAGATCGCGCCGCTGCTCGATGATCCGGTCGCGCAGCCCTTTCTCCACCTGCCCGTTCCAAACGCCCTGCGGCAGGCAGATCGCCAGATCCGTCTCGCCGACCACTAACAAATGCTGTTCCAGCTCAGGCGGGAACAGCACGCGGTAGCTCCTTGATTCGACCATTTTTCCTCCGCTTAAAAGTCCAATGTCACCGCATTGACCGGGCAGGCCTGGATGCACATATGGCAGACCACGCACTTATCGCCGTCAAAGGTCACGGTCATCTCCGGCCGCTTCAGGCTCAGCGCCTGCGCCGGACAGACTGCGGTACAAGCGCCGCATTGAGTGCATTTATTCTCGTCCCAGTTGACCCGGTCCACCAGCAGCTGCACGCTGATGCCGATTTGCTGCAGCCGCTCAATCGCCCGCTTATAATTCTCCTTTTCTCCGGTCAGACCCAGCAAAATATACCCTTCTTTATCGGGGTTTACTGAAGCCTTGATGATATTGGGTATCAGATCATACTCCTTGACCAGCAAATAAACAATCGGATCGCCGACTAGATCCGGAGAATAGCGCAGGATCACGTTCTGGGTAATCTTATTCGTTGTCATGGCGATCCTCCTTGCGGGTAAAATGGCAGTCTCCCGGCAACAGGCGGCTCGGCTGCCCCAGCTCGAAGCCGCCGGAGCTGATCCACTGCTTGAGCGTAGCGGCGATTTCCTGCGCCTTGGAATAGCTGGAGAGCGGTGCAGTGCGGATCTTCCGTCCCTCAAATTCCACCTCGCCGCTTTTCAGCTCGGCGTAGTTCAGATAGCCCAGCGTGCAGTCCTCGCCGGTGGGATAACCGTCCGGGCCGTAATCGCATAGCGGCGCCTGAATATCCTTATCCTCGACCGTGGTGTAGTAGAGCATCTCCTCGTCAAGGATCGGGATCGGCACGCCGATGCCGACCATCAGGGAAACGCCGTAGCCCGTCACCGAAACGCCGCGGATAAAGCGGGAATCCATCTGCTTCATATCGCCGATCACCGCCAGGGTACCGGCGCCGCCTAAGGGGATGCCGCGCTCATTGCGCGGATCGCTCGGCGCATGTTGGGTCCCCGGCCAGGCGACAAAGCCCTCGCCGCCGCCGAGAAAAATATGCGTGCCAATGCCGATGCTGCGGTAATAGGGATCGTTGAGCAGCGGCGACAGCTGACCGGCGCTGGAATAATGAATATTGGCCATATGGGGTTTCAGCACGCCCATATAAGTATAAACAGTCTGATCGCTGCAATTGGTGGCCACATTATAGTTCTGATAGCAGTTGCGCGGACTGAAAAGAACAGCCTGGCGCAGATCATTGATGGTGATAGTCTGCTCATAGCTGCGCCGCGGATAGCAGTCGGTGCCGTAAGCGTCGGCGCGCAGCTGCACCTGGCGGCCGGCGATCAAATCCTCGATGACATGGCCGCCGCCATGACGGAAATTGCCCGGGTGATGAGTATTGGCCGGGTCATGAATATCCAGCTCGGTAGCGCCCAGATAACAGTCTACCGCCGCCAGCCCGCCATAGGCCGGTACATTATCCAGCCAGACATGCTGCATTTTGATCTTGGGCTTGGTATGCCAGAAATTCAAAAACGCTCCGGAGCTGCACATGATGCCGAAAGTACCGGTAGTGACGACATCGATCTTTTGCGCCGCTTCTTTGACACCGATATCTTTGGCGATATGGATCACTTCCTCAGCGGTGACCACCACCGCCTGACCGGCGCGGATTTTGGCATTGATTTCCTCATATGATTTCATGACAGGCGATCCTCTTCTTCTGCTGCGATTATTGCTGCGGCGCAGGGACGCCGGCAGGAGTGCGGCCGGCTAATAGCTGACCGTGATCTCTTCCGACCAGCCGCTGGTTTGATTAGTGTTCTGGTTATAGGCGTAGACGCTGTAAGTATAAGTATGCCCCGGCGAAACATCGCTATCGGTATAGGTGCGGCCGTTGCTCCAGTTCTTGGTGCGGCTGCCGCCGTCGACATAGCGCTCTACCACATAGGTGGTGGTGGAGCTGTCATTATTATCCTGCCAATAGAGAGTGATCCCGCCGCTCAAGGTATAGCCAAGTCCGTAGGGCGTCTCCAGGCTGCCGCCGCTGGTCTCGCCGCCATTGCCGAAGCTGTCGTCCTGCGTGCCGTTGACCTGATGATCAGACAGCGAGCAGTAGGTGCTGGGCATATAGGAAGGCGAATAATAGCGAATCTCCCGATACTGCTCGGGACAGCCGCCCGAGCTGTTGACGCCGGGGATATTGGCCAGGACGATTTCGCCGTTATGCCGCGGGTCAGTGCAGACATAAACCGAGTACAGACCGGACTGCGGCGTGGTATGTGTAGTACAGACATTGGAGGTTACGTACAGCTTATAATCGGCGACACTGGTGCTGATGGTAGCACCAGTGGTGGACTGAAGGAATACTCCCGGCTGCTTATTGGGGCAATAGGGGCTGGCGATAGCGCCGGTATCTGCACAGACCTCAGTGGAAACCCATTCCACCGAACCGTCGGAGAAGGGCTCGTAGCCGCTCTCAAACAGCTCGGAGCGGATATAGGTCTCCGGCGTCAGCTCGGTAGGAGAACCGCCCACCTTCGTATCAACGCTGGAGCTCTTGACCCCCTCGGGACGCTCGAAGTTGCGGCTCTCATAGCTCTCCAAAGCCTTGCTCATCACTTCCTGGAACAAGCGGGCCGGATAGCTGCCGCCGTAAATCGACAGATATTGGAGATTGCCGTCGTCGTCCTTTTTATCGTCATAGCCCATCCACACCGCGCCGGAAAGCGCCGTAGTATAGCCGACGAACCAGGCGTCCTTGTTGCCGGAACGTCCGGCATAATCCGGATCCTCTTCCGCAGACGGCAGACCATTGGTGCCGGTTTTGCCGGCTACCTGCCAGCCGCTGATACCGGCGGCGCTGCCGGTGCCGTAGCGTACGGCGTCGGTCAGCATATCGGTGACGATATAGGCGGCGGAATCGGACATGACATCAGTCAGCTCCGGCTCGGCAGTATAGATCACATTGCCCTGGGCGTCGGTGATTTTGGTGATCGCATAAGGCTCAGTGAACACGCCCTCATTGGCAAAGGTGGAGAACGCTGCCGCCATATCCAGCGGCGAAACGCCGTAGGTCAGACCGCCCAGCGCCAGCGCCAGATTAGCATCGGAAGCCACCAGCGGCAGACCCATCTTGACGCCGTATTCCCAGCCGACATCCTCGCCGATCATCTGCAGCAGTTTGACCGCGCAGATATTGCGCGATTCCACCAGCGCCTGGCGCATAGTGATGCGGCCCTTATAGGCCCAGTCGTCGTTCTTGGGGCTCCAGCTGCCATAGGTGACCGGGGAGTCGTCGATAATCGTCCCCGAGCCGTAGCCCAAGGCTACTGCCGGGCCGTAGGCGACCACCGGCTTGATCGTCGAACCAGGCGAGCGCGCCAGATCGACAGCGCGGTTAAAACCGCGGCGGGTCTCGTAGACGCGGCCGCCCATCAGGCCCTTGATCTGCCCGGTATTAGGATCCATGATCGCCATGGCTGACTCGACAATATCGCCCGTCGAAGAAGAGGGGAAGTTGTCGTCGTCAGCATAGGCTTCTTCCATTGCCCGCTGGACATTGACATCAAGAGCAGTATAGATATGCAGCCCGCCGGTGTACACCGCAGCCGAATCCATATCCAGCCCTTCGAGAATATCAGAAGCCTCGGAGATGACATAATCGACATACCAGGGATGATCATAATCCGCGCCGCTCTCAGTGCCCTCGTATACCTCCAGGGCGTCGGCCTTGGCCTCGATAGCGCTGACGCCGTATTTTTCTTCATCATAGGCAGCCAGCAGATTGAGCACGGTATTGCGGATATTCAGCGCGCGTTCCGGATTATCATAAGGCGAATAATAGCCGGGGCTGCGGATCAGACCGACCAGCAGCGCGGCCTCGGACATCGAAATATCGCTGACGTCCTTGTCAAAATAATAATTGGACGCCGCCTGCATACCATAAACATTGGGGCCGAGATAGATCTCATTTAGATAGTAATAGAGAATCTCGTCCTTATCATATTTCTTCTCGAATTCCAGCGCCAGCAGCGCTTCCTTGATCTTACGGGTGATAGTCATCTCGCGGGCGTCGAGCACATTACGCACCAGCTGCATGGTGATGGTGGACGCGCCCTGAGTGGTGGCCACCTCGCCGCTGCTGAAGCTGTCGGTGAGGTTGACGAATACCGCGCGGATCACGCCGCGGACATCAACGCCGTTATGCTCATAGAAGCGCTCATCCTCGGATGCGATCACCATATCGATCAGATAATCCGGCATCTCGTCCAGCGACACCGCCACGCGGTTCTCCGCGCCATGCAGCGCCGCTACCTCTGTGCCCATCTGATCATAGACGAAGCTGGTCTGCGCCTGCACCAGATCCTCGGCGGTAATATCCGGCAGATCAGCGGCAACAGAAAGCACGTAGATGCCCACGCCCAGGCAAGCGACCAGGCAGATCAATACAAAGACCAGCAAGATCGTTAGCAGAACCTTTTTCTTGCCTCTTTTTTTCCGTTTTTTCGCAGTTTGTTTCCCCTGCACCGCCGGCTGGCGGCTGGGCTTGTCCCCTTGTTTAGTATTCATATTGAACCTCCGTATCGTCAAGCTTATCAGGAGAAAATGACCTTCTCAGGCAGCGCGGCCGCAGCTGACGCGGTCAAGCGCATACTTCAACAAATATATTATAGCATAGCCGACAATAAATAGCAATGCAAGCCGCTTATTGCTCCGTGCCCCGCTCCAGCTGCAAATAAGCCTCCGGCACCTCGCCGATCAAGATCCCCTCCGCCAGCAGCACCTTGGTCGCGACCGTGCAGGTCTCCTGCTGGAAGGGCACCGCCACCTGGAGCTTGGCCTCTATTTCCAAGTATATGCTGTGCTTGGTCTGGTTGATGCCTGCCGCCACGAAACTGTCGGTAAGTTCCACGCTCGGCGTAGCGATCCCGGAAATATCGATCGGGATCTGCGGTCCCCAGGAGGAAAAAAGCTTGCTGCCGGTAAGCGCAAACAGCGGTATGGTCAGCCGCTGCTCGCCCAGGGAGCTAAGCGCCTGGTCGATCTCCTCGGTCAGCGCGGCAATCAGGCTGTTGATCAGCGGCATATCCGCGCTGATCATCACTATTTTCCCCTGCTGATCCCGCTCAATATGCATCAGCGAATGATAATTTCCCGCTTCGCTATGCTCGGCCACCTGACGGCTGACGGCCAGCGCCATCTCGCTCAGGGCGGCGTTATGCACCCGCTGCATCGCCTGGGCTTCGATCAGCGGTGCCAGTCTGGCCTCAGCGATCAGCAGCAGGCCGCAGCAGAGCGCGGCTGCCAGCAGCAGCTTCCAGATCCAGGCGCGCCGGGACGCAGAATGTTTTTTGCTCCGCCATCTGTTCATAACGCCCTCCCTTAGTTGCCAACATCATATGCGGCAGGCGGGGATTATGTGCAGGATTCAGCGGCGGCGGCGAGAATAATACAGCCGGGCGCGTCTGCGCCAAGTATAAAACTATATTCTGAAGATATTGTGAAGCCTGGCTGAATAATCGACAGCCGGTAGGACAAGAAAAGAGGCTCGCTTATGACTAGTTCCGCGCTCAGCCCGCAATTGCTGGCAATCATCCGCAAGGCGCAAATCGATGAAGAAACCGGCGCTATTCTTTACAGCTTTATGGCGCAGCGGGAGAAAAACGCGGCCAACCGCCGCCTGCTGCGGCAAATGGCTGAAGACGAAGCCGCCCATGCCGCCACCTGGCGCGGCTATACCGGCGAACAGCTGCGTCCCCGCCGCGGCAAAATCATCTGGCTGAAGCTGCTCACCGTACTGCTGGGCTTCACCTTTGTGTTCAAGACCCTGGAGCGGGACGAGACTTTCGCCGGGGAGGAATATCAGCAGCTGGCGGAGGAGCTGCCGGAAGCGCAGGCTATCCTCGCCGATGAACGCCGCCATGAGGCGGAGCTGGAAGCAATGCTCGATGAGGAAAGGCTGCAATATGTCGGCTCAATGGTGCTGGGGCTTAACGATGCCCTGGTCGAGCTGACCGGCGCGATCGCCGGCGTCACTTTCGCCCGGGCCAACCCACGCCTGGTCGCGCTGCCCGGTATCATCCCCGGCGGCTCCTCCACCCTCTCGATGGCCGCCTCCAATTTCCTTGCCGAGCGCGCCGCCGGACATGCCAATGCGCTCAAATCCAGCCTTTATACCGGCGTCGCTTATCTGATCACCGTGGCGCTGCTGGTGCTGCCCTATCTGCTGTTTCCCGAGCCGATGTACCTGGCGGCCTTCATCACCATGATCGCCGTGGTGGTGTTGATTATCCTCTTTTTCAACTACTATCTCTCCGTGGCCAAAGACGAGCCGTTCCTGCGCCGCTTCGGCGAGATGGCAGCCATTTCCCTCTCGGTAGCGGTGATCGCTTTCGTCATCGGCCTGCTGGCCAAACGCTTCCTCGGCATCGACGCCTAAGCGCCGGCCGCAGTACAACAACCGCCAAGAGCAATAAAATACCCGCAGCCGGCAAACTGCGGGTATTTTTATTTCCGGACGCTGCCGCAGGATTCGCCGCAGCTCTCACATAGGCGGAGCATCAGCTGCTCGCGCTCCGCCGGATTCAGTCCGCGCGGCGGCAGCCACTGAGCGGCGCGGAGATACAGGCTCAGAGCATCGCCGCAGCGCGCCGCCAAAGCCAACAGCTGCGGCCGGTAGATTTTCGTCTTATTATAAAGGGCGTTGAAGGCGCGCTCCGCACGGTGGAGGGAAAAGAGATAGCCTGGATCCATCTGCGGCGTCGCCAGCACCTGATAAGGCGGGTCCTCGCTGTAAATCAGCCCCCAGCGCCCGGCCTCCTCGGCCAGCAGCGAGCCGGGCAGCACCTTGAGAAAGCCGAACTGCAAATAGTCGGCGCCGAGCTGATGCAGCCGGTGAAAAGAAGCGGCAAAACCCTGCGGCGTATCGGCCGGCAGCCCGGCGATCAAGTCGAGATGCACATGACAGCCGCCGCTGGCGATCAGCTCTCGAACCAGCGGCTCAGCCTGCTGCCAGTCGCCGTGCCGCCGCACTGCCGCCAAGGCCGGCGGATAGAGGCTCTGGACGCCGATCTCCAGATGCAGATAATCCTCCGGCGCGCTCATCCATAGCTCCGCCAGCTCCCGCGGCAGTCCGAAGGGAGACACCTCAAAATGCCAGCTCAGACCGGGACGATATAATTGCAGTACCCGCTCGGTAATAGCGATGGCGCGGCGCGGGTCGGCATTAAAGGTGCGGTCGATAAATTTGACCTGCCCGCCGATCTGCGCCAAACGCGGCAGCTCATCCATCACCAGCTCCAAAGGCCGCTCGCGGAGCTTCTGCCGCGCCGATGCGCAAAAAGAGCAGCCGAAAGGGCAGCCGCGGCTGCTCTCATAATAGACGATTTTATTATTAGCCGCCAGCTCGGCTGCTTCCTCTTCATCATATAAAAAAGGCAGCCGTGCCAAATCAGGCAGCGGCGCCGGCTGATAGCTCTGCTCCGCTCCCCGCCGCAGCAAGCCTGGTACTGGAGGCAATCCTTGCCGCCGCTCCTCGGGGGATTGACGCGCCCAGGCTGCGACCAACTCGCCGAAACTTTCCTCGCCCTCGCCGATGCAGACCGCGTCTACCGGCAGGGTTTCCAGATAATGTCGGGCGCGGGCCGAAGCCTCCGGCCCACCGAGAAAGATCTTGGTCTGCGGCAGCAGCTGCCGCAGATCGCGCACCAGCGAGCCGATCAGGGCGATATTCCAGATATAGCAGGAAAAAGCCAGCAGCTGCGGCTGTCTGGCATAGATCTGCGCCAAAATATACTGCGTCGGCGTATGCAGCGCATATTCGGCGGTTTCCACCAGCTCCGCCAGTCCGCGCCGGCGGGCGGCCTGGCGCAGAGCATACAGGGCCGGATTCGCATGAATAGTGCGGGCATTGACCGCGACTAATAAAATATTCCCCACTTATTCGTCCTCCGCCGCTTTGAGATAGCTTTCCTGTTCCGCTTCGCCGGCCAGCAGCCGCTCCACATCATCAAGCGCCTGCGCCAGCTGCCCGGCGATCAGATTCACCCGCTGATCGCCGCTTTCGCCGAACTCCGCGGCGCGCAGCAGATCAGTCGCCGCAGCCAGCCGGTGGGGGAAAAAATCCACCACAAACAGTTCCTGCAAATGCGGCCAGAGGCAGAGGATCGCCATATCGAGACGCGAGATCGCCCGCTCGGCCGGGGTATCGCCGTCTCCGTATTGCTCCAAATGGGCAATAAACTCGTTTTCCCTGGGGATGATATAAATCCCCTCGCGGACGGACTGCCGGTAAAAATAGGGAAAGGCCTTCTCCCAGAGCTTGTTCTCATCAATGCGGGGGTCGATTTCTTTCATCGTTAACTCCTTTACCTCCGTCGTTCCCACGGTCGGGGCTTAGCTCAGCGCTGTCCGTCAATGCCGGTTGTAGCGGCCGCTCCGCCGGCCGGATAATTATTGCCGCTGCGGGCTGTCCCAATAATGAATAATCAGCGCCAGCCCCTCGCGGTGCTCGACTACCGCTTGCTCGCCCAGCAGCACATTGCTGACGCAGCGGCTGCTACCTGCGGGCAGATCATAATCCTGCAGCGGATAAGCAAGTCCGTTCAAGCTGATGCCGCGCACTGCGGCGCTGACCGGGATAATACTCAGCGTATCACCGGGGCAGCCGTTGATCACGGCATGGCCGCTGCTGTAAACCGCCTCGCCGGCATCGCTGAACAGGGTCAGGCGCGGCGCCTGCTCCGGCCATTGCAGCGGCAGCCACAGATTGGCCAGCAGATGGTCGAGCCTGCCGCCTAAAGCGGCGAAAACAGCGATTCTCCCGCTGGGGCAGGACGCGAACAGCTGCGCGAAAGCAGCCTCACCGTCGGTAAAATTCTTGGCGGTCGGCAACTGCTGCCGCGGCGTCTGAGGAAAAAGACCGGGAGGGATGCTGTCGCCGTCGCCGATGATCAGGTCCGGCTGAATCCCCTGCTCCGCCAGGTAAGCCGCTCCGCCGTCCGCAGCTATGATATAGGGACGCGGCCGACCAGC
>CALXQC010000009.1 GCA_944390435.1 uncultured Clostridia bacterium | reverse complement strand
CTGGTCGGCCAGCCCCATATCGCCCGGGTGCTCTCCGCCGCGGTGCGGCGCGGCAGCTTTGTCCACGCCTATCTCTTCTGCGGGCCGCGCGGCACCGGCAAGACCTCGACCGCGCGCATCCTGGCGCGCGCCATCAACTGCCTCTCGCCCCGCGAGGACGGCAATCCCTGCAATTGCTGCCCGGCCTGCCTGCGGGCGCTTAGCGGGGAGAGTCTCGATATCATCGAGATCGACGGCGCTTCCAACCGCGGCATCGACGAGATCCGCGATCTGCGCGAACGGGTCAAGTACGCGCCGGCGCAGGAGCGCTACAAGATCTATATCATCGACGAAGTGCATATGCTGACCAATGACGCCTTCAACGCCATCCTCAAGACGCTGGAGGAGCCGCCGGAGCATGTGGTATTCATCTTCGCCACCACTGCGCCGCATAAGCTGCCGATGACCGTGCTCTCGCGCTGCCAGCGCTTTGATTTCCGCCGCATCGGCGAGCAGGAGATCCGCGAACATCTGCTGGAGATCGCCCGCGCCGAGCAGATCAGCATCGAGGAGGAGGCTGCCGCGCTGATCGCCCGCAAGGCCGACGGCGGAATGCGCGATGCGGTCAGCCTGCTCGATCAGTGCGCCGCCGCCAGCGAAGGCCCGGTGAGCGTGGCGGCGGTGACCGCCATTCTCGGCATCGTTGACCGCGGCTTTATCCGCCGCCTCTCCGACAGCCTGCTGCGTCAGGATCTCCCTGCCGCCTTAGTCGATGTGGAGGAACTGGTCAATTCCGGCAAGGATCTGCGTCAGGCAGTAGCTGATCTCTGCGAGGAGCTGCGCGACGGCCTGCTGGCCAAGCTGGCCGACGGGCAGGCGGCCCCTTATCCGCCGCAGCGCTATCTTGATCTGCTGACCGCGCTGACCGATGCGGATAATAAGCTGCGCAGTGCCGCGGCGCCGCGCATTACCCTGGAGCTGGCGATGATCCGCGCCTGCGCCCCGCAGCAGGCTCCGGCCGGTCCGGCAGCCAAGTCTAGCCAGGCTAAACCTAGCCGGGAAGCGGAGGCAGCTCAGCCCAGCCAGGCTAAGCCGCCGCGCAAGGCCGAGGCGGAGAAGGAGGCTAAGCCCGGCGCGGCAGCGGAGCCGCCGCGCAAGACCGAGCCGGAGAAGGAGGCCAGGACGCAGCAGGAAGCTAAGCCCAGCCAGGCGGCGGGGGATTTGGCGGAGCAGGCGGTCAGCTGCTGGCCGGAGATTCTCGCTGCCATCGAACAGCTCAACCGCAGCGTCTTTTTCCGCCTGGAGAACTGCCGCCCCGAGGCCGCTGCCCAGGGCGAGCTGCTGCTGCTGTTTCCGGCCGACCGCAGCGATGATTATCGCTATATTCACGGCAGCGCGGAACAGCAGCGGACGGTGAGCGCCGCCATCGAACAGGTTTGCGGCAGCGCGCCGCGTCTGCGCGGAGCAGTAGGCGATTTTACCGCGCCTGAGGAGAATACAGCGGAAGAAGCCGCAGAACAGCAGCAAACGCCGGAAAATGATGAAAATCAGCCGAATCCGCCTGAACCGCGCCAGGGAAGTCTCTTTTAGCTGCGGCGAAAGAGGATTCCCGGCCGGCGGTGCAGAACACAACAGCAGCAGCCGTGCGGCAGCGCGGAGCAAAAAGAAGCTAAAAAACAGCTAAAACAGCTAAAAATACCCGAAAACACTAGTAAACAGCTTAAAACGGAGGAGATAGTATGGGATTTAATATGCAGAAACTGATGAAGCAGGCGCAGAAGATGCAGCAGGATATGGCGCGCGTGCAGGAAGAGCTGAGCAATACCGAAGTGGAGGGCGTTTCCGGCGGCGGCATGGTCCGGGTGACCGCTAACGGCAATTCGGAGATCCTCTCCATCTCTATCGATCCGGAGATCATCGATCCCGAGGATGCGGAAATGCTCGAAGATATGGTGCTGGCCGCGGTCAAGGACGCGCTGGCCGCCGCCGCCGCGCTCTCGGCGGAGAAGATGAGCTCAGTCGCCGGTGGCATGAGCCTGCCGGGGATGCGTTTCTAGGCGGGCGCAGCCATGGCCTATCAATATCCCGCGCCGCTGCAAAAGCTGATCAGCGAGCTGTCGCGCCTGCCCGGACTGGGGCCCAAGGCAGCGCAGCGGCTGGCCTTTTATCTGCTGACCGCGCCGGAGGATCAGGCCGCCGATCTGGCGGAGGCGCTGTCGGCGGTGCGCCGCAGCGTCCACAGCTGCCCGGTCTGCGGCAATTTCACCGATGCCGAGCGCTGCTCGATCTGCAGCGATCCCGGCCGCGACTCCTCGCTGCTGTGCATTGTCGAGAATGTGGCCGATATTATCTCCATGGAGCGGACGCGCAGCTTCAACGGCGTTTATCATGTGCTGGGCGGCGCGATCTCGCCGCTGGACGGCGTCGGCCCGGAGCGGCTGAATCTGAAAACTCTCGGCCAGCGGCTGAAAAGCGGCCGCATCCGCGAGGTGATTATGGCGACCAATCCCACGGTGGAGGGCGAGGCTACCGCGCTCTACCTGGCAAAGAAAATCCAGCCGCTGGGGATCAGGATCAGCCGCATCGCCCACGGAATGCCGGTGGGCGGCAATCTCGCCTATGCCGATGAGGCGACCCTGGCGCTGGCGATCAGCGGCCGGCAGGAAATCACGGTGCAGGAAGATTCCCGCCCGGAGAAAAACTAGTTGATATCCGCCGGCGTCTGTAGTATCTATATTAGGAATGTTTAATTAGTAGTGTTTAGCATTATTGATCAGACGCAGGGCTGATCGGTATGAATATTTATCAGCTGCGGCGTCTTGCCGCCGAGGGAGGATAATTATGGGAGTCAAAGAGAAAAGCGCCGGCTTCCGCGCAGAATTCAAGCAGTTCATCATGCGCGGCAATGTCATTGACCTGGCTGTCGGCGTGATCATCGGCGGCGCTTTCGCCACCATTACTAATTCGCTGGTCAATGATGTGCTGATGCCTTTCGTCGGACTGTTCATCGGCGGCATCGATTTCTCCACCTGGTCGTTCACTATTCCGGCGCTGTTTGCCGGAGCTGAGCCGGCAGTGATCAATATCGGCCTCTTTATCCAGGCGGTGGTTAATTTCCTGATTATGGCCCTGATCATTTTCCTGATCGTCAAGGCTATCAACCGCCTGCATAAGAAAGAAGCGGCTGCGCCTCCGCCGCCGCCCGCTCCTTCCAAGGAGGAGCTGCTGCTGACCGAGATCCGCGACCTGCTCAAGGAGCGGCAGCAGTAAACCCTGCCGTCTGCCGCGGCATGACCGGCAAGTAAAAACGGACGCCTGCAAGAACAGGCGTCCGTTATTTTTTTCTTTCCGGCTTTAGGCGCGGGTAAAGGCCACGCTGAAGGCGATTTTATTCCCCTCCAGGGCGCGGACGCTGATTTTGGCGCGGTGTTCGTCCGCTACCGCCTGGGCGATCGACAGCCCTACACCATAGCCGCCGCTGTCGCGGGAGCGCGATTGATCGGCGCGGTAGAAGCGCTCGAACAGCTGCGAGAGATCCCCCTCCGGTAGCCGCTCGGTATCATTGATGATTTCCAGCAGGGGATAGCGTCCGCTGCGCGTCAGGCTGAGGCTGATCTCGCCGCCAGGCGGCGAGTACTTGATCGCATTATCGACCAGCACCGAGACCAGCTGCCGCAGCGCCGTCTCGTCGCCGCGCAGCAGCAGCCCGGGGGTGATATTGAGCTCCAGCAGCTTGCCCTGCGCCTCGGCCATCGGCTCGAAGCTCTCGGCGGTTTCCATCACCAGCGCGGACAGCGTCAGCTCGCGGAATTCCCGGCGCGGCCGCCCTTCTTCGAGCCGGCTCAGCGCCAGCAGCTCGGCGACCAGGCTGTTGAGCCGCTCCACCTGATGACGGATACTGGCGGTCCATTGATCGTTGCGGCCGCTCATCTCCAGCACCTCGGTATCGGCGGAGATGATCGCCAGCGGCGTCTTCAGCTCATGTCCGGCATCGGTGATGAAGCGCTTTTGCTTCTCCACGCTCTCGATCACCGGGCGGACCGCCCGCCGCGAGAGATAGTAGACCAGCAGGAACATCACCAGCAGCGCCACTGCGCCGATCACGCAGGAAAGCTCGAGCATGGTCTGCAGGGAGCGCAGCTGCAGCTGGCGGTCCAAAAACAGCAGCATTAAGCCCTGGCCGTCATCGGCGACCAGGTAGCGGAAATTATTAAGATAGCCCCGCTCGCGCCCTTCTTCCAGCACCTGCCGCGCATATTCTCCGGCCTGCTCAACGGTGGTGGAGGCGATGTTGTCGGTCAGCACGCTGCTGATCGTCCCGTCGGGCTGGATAAAGACCGCGAAATAACGGGTCTCGAAGCGCGTCTCCGGGGTCAGCAGCAGATCGCTGTCCGTCACTGCGGCGTCGGCGTCGGGAAAGACGCCGCCGTTGGCTGCCAGCAGGTCGAGGATAGCGTCGGCGGTGCTGTTGGTCTGGCGCAGGGAAAAGCCGTTGAGCGCGCTGACAATGGCCACGATGATAAACAGCAGCGAGACCATGGCGATAGCGACGAATTGACGCTGCAGGCGGCGGATCATTGGGCTTCCTCCAGGCTGTAGCCGACGCCGCGGGTGGCGCGGATCTCCAGGCCGGAATCCAGCGCCGCCAGCTTTTTGCGCAGATAGGAGATATAGACCCAGACCACGTTGACCTCGGCCTCGCTGTCATAGCCCCAGATCCGCTCCATGAACTGCTCGGTGGAGATGAGGCGGCCGGGATTGGCCATCAGCATCTCCAGCATCTGAAATTCCTTATTGCCCAGGCGGTAGGAGGCCTTTTCTCCCGCCAGCTCGAAATTAGCGCGGTTGAGCGTCACCCGCCCCATAGTGAGGGTGTTGGGCGAGAATTCGCTGCGGCGGCGGGTCATCGCCCGCAGCCGCGCCAGCAGCTCGTTCATGGCGAAGGGCTTGGTCAGGTAGTCGTCGGCTCCGGCGTCGAGCCCGGCGACGCGGTCGCTGATCTCCGCCTTGGCGGTCAGCATCAAAATCGGCGTGTTGACCTGGGAGCGCCGCAGCTCGCGCAGCACCTCAAGGCCGCTCTTTTTCGGCATCATGATATCGAGGATGATCGCGTCGTAGTTTTCGGTCAGGGCATAGTCGAGCGCATCGGCGCCGTCGAATACCGCATCTACCGAATAATGATTGTATTCCAGCATCGCCACCAGCGCTGCCGAGAGCTCCCGCTCGTCCTCTGCGATTAAGATCCGCATCGCCGCTGCTCCTTTCTGATGATGTTCCGCCGCGCCTGCTGTCAGCGCGCCTGCTGCTGTGTTATTTCGGCCTCCGCCGCTCCAGCTCCTGCCGCTGCGGCGATCAGCTCGCGCAGCGCCTGCAAATTGATGTCGGTGGAGGAAGTCTCGTCTGCACAGCGCTTCAGCTCGGCGACGATCATCTCCTCCTCGCCGATACACTGCTTATATTTGAGCTGATGCTCCAGCGCCGCCCAGAAGTCCATCGCCAGGGTGCGGATCTGGATTTCCGCCGCCAGCTCCTGGCGTCCGCGGATCATCGGCACCGGCACCGCCACGATCAGATGCAGGCTGCGGTAGCCGTTGGGCTTGGGGTCGGCGATATAGTCCTTGGTTTCGAGCAGCCGCAGTCCGTCGCGGCGGCTGAGCCAGCTGCTGACCAGATAGACATCGTCCAAAAAGGGGCAGACCACGCGCAGCCCCACTGCGTCGCGCACCTGCGACAGCGCAGCCTCCAGCGTTGGCTCCAGACCGCGGCGGCGCAGCTTCTCCTCCATGCTGGCTGCGGATTTGATCCGCGACTTGCAGTGATCGACCGGGTCGCGTCCCAGTTCGGCTTCGCTTTCGCCGCGCAGCTGCTCGATCTCGCGCAGCAGCCGGCGGCGCACATATTCCAGGATATACAGCTTATCTTGATAAAAAGCCTCGTCTCGGCGGTCGGTCTCGCGGACCTCCGCCCGGGTACGGGGATAGTACATCGCAGCTAACCTCCTTGATACGGCCTCCGCCGCTTGCTTCAAGGGGATCATAGCACCGCAACCTTAAGCGAACTTTAAGCCTCCGGCCGCGGCGGTGCGGATTCAGCAAAAGTTGAGCGGCTGTTCAGCCGGCGGACAGATTGTTCAGTTAAACGGCAGTTTCCGCGGCGGAAAGCCGCTGCTGATAAGCGAACAGACCGGCCGCCGGGGCCGGTCTGCAGTGAAAAAGAAGCTCAGCTGCGCTCTGACGGCGCGGCCGGAGGCTCCACCATATGCACGTCCAGCTGCGGATAGGGGATATTGAACCCTGCCGCGTCAAAGGCCTTTTTCATCTGCTCATTGATATCGAAATAGCAGCTCCAATAATCCTCGGTATTGCACCAGGAGCGCATCTCGAAGATCAGCGCGCTGTCGCCCTGCTCGCGCAGGCGGGCGAAGGGCGCCGGCTCGCGGTGCAGCTTGTCCTGGGCGTCGATCACCTGCTGCATCACCTGTTTGACCGCGTCGATATCGCAGTCGTAGCCGACGGAGAAGCGCATATCGAGGCGGCGCTTGTCCATCTTGGTATAATTCTCCAGCGGCTTATTGGACAGATCGCCGTTGGGCAGGACGATGGTGCGGTTATCGACAGTCAGCAGCGTGGTATAGAAGATGCTGATATCCTTGACCGTGCCGCCTTCGGTGTCCTGCGGCTGGATATAGTCGCCGACGGCAAAGGGCTTGAAGATCAGGATCATCAGCCCGCCGGCAAGATTGCTGAGGCTGCCCTGCATCGCCAGGCCGACCGCCACGCCGATCGAGCCGATCAGCGCGATAATGCTGGCCGAGGAGACGCCGAGGATGCTGGCCGCGGTGAGAACCAGCACCACCTTGAGGGTGATCGAAACCGCGCTGCGGAAGAAGGTGAAGGCGCTTTTGTCCATTTTTCGGGCCAGTTTGCTGCGGTTCAGCAGCTTGAGCAGCCAGCGGATCAGCACCCAGCCGACCGCCAGCACCAAAATGGCGATCAGCAGCTGGATGACGAATTCGCCGAGCGGACTGGCAAAAAATTCCTTGACCGAGAGCCAAAAATTTTCCATAAACGGCTCCTTTCTTAGAAACAGCAAATAATTAGCGATTAATCAGCTGTAATCAGGGTATTTTAGCGAGATAAGCGTAAATCCCGGGAATATATCCCGTTAAAGGCAAATATGGATTTCTGCGTTGATAAGCAATAACAGCATGGCGGCGTTTTAGCGCTATTTTAGCTGGAATAAGGCGAAAAACAGCTGTTTAGGCCATTTTCCGGCGAATAAACTCCTCGATCAGCTGATAAGAGCGATCCTCATACTCGCTATCTTCTGCGCTGAGGCGGCGGCTGGGGGCGAGGCCCTTCGCCGCGGCGATTTCGTTCAGCAGCCGCTCGGTATAGCGGGGGTTTTTCACCAGCAGCGGACCCAGGGCATTGGTAAAGATGATCCGCCCCTCGCGGCAGCCC
>CALXQC010000008.1 GCA_944390435.1 uncultured Clostridia bacterium | reverse complement strand
GCCCTATCAAGCGGAGATTTCTCAAGGGGTTTTGCAGGCTATTTTTGAGTTTCAGACGATGATTGCCCGCTTGACCGGCATGGAAGTAGCCAATGCTTCTGTTTACGACGGGGCGTCTGCAGCAGCTGAAGCCGTCAATATGTGCCGTGAGCGCAAGCGCAATAAAGCTCTGGTTTCTGGCGCAGCGGCGCCAATGGTTATCGATACGATTAAGACCTATTGCTTTGGCAATGACAGCGAAGTGGAAATTATTCCCGTGCAGGACGGCCATACGGATTTGGCGGCGCTGGCAGGTATGTTGGATGATACAGTATCTTGCGTCTATCTGCAGCAGCCAAATTATTATGGTATTATCGAAGACGCGGAAGCCGTATCTCAAGCAGTTCATGACGCCGGAGCTAAAATGATTATGGGCGTCAATCCGATCGCTGCAGCGATTTTGAAAAGCCCTGGCGAATGTGGGGCGGATATCGCTGTCGGCGAGGGACAGCCGCTGGGTATGCCGCTGTCTTTCGGAGGCCCTTATTTAGGCTTTATGGCTACTCGCAGCTCTATGATGCGTAAACTGCCCGGGCGTATTGTCGGCGAGACAGTTGATGTGGATGGTAAACGCGCTTATGTCTTGACCCTTCAGGCCAGAGAGCAGCATATCCGCCGCGAGAAGGCCAGTTCCAATATTTGTTCTAATCAGAACTTATGCGCGCTTAGGGCTTCGGTGTATCTGGCCGCTATGGGCAGCGAGGGCTTGCAGCAGGTAGCGCAGAATTGTTATGCGCATGCCCATTATTTAGCTGACCGGCTGGCTGATTTAGGCTTTATCCGCGTACATCAAGCGCCGTTTTTCCATGAATTTGTTACCCGCCCACCGCTTGCTGCTGATAAGGTGATGGCGCTGTTGGAGAAACATGATATTTTAGGCGGTTTGCCTTTGTCCAGCGGCAATATTCTGTGGTGCGCCACGGAAATGACTGGCAAGGAGCAGATCGATGAATTGATCCATGTTTTAGAGGAGGTGGCTAGATAATGGAATTGCTGTTTGAACGCAGCCGCAGCGGCCGCAGTTTAATCAATATCCCCGCTGCAGCGGTTGGCGACTACCAGCTCCCCGAGCAATTTGCCAGACGCAGCCCGCTCGATCTGCCTGCTGTAGCAGAGGTTGATATCAGCCGCCATTATACCGAGCTATCACATCATGTACATGGCGTTAACTGCGGTTTTTATCCGCTGGGATCATGTACGATGAAGTACAATCCTAAACTCAGCGAAGAAGTCGCAGTCCTTCCGGAATTCACGCAGATTCATCCGCTGCAGCCGGCGCATACGGTGAAAGGCTGCCTGGAAGTTTTAGGGCTGGCTCAGCAGTATTTGTGTGAAATTACCGGCATGGACGCGATGAGCTTTCAGCCGGCAGCCGGCGCGCACGGCGAGTTCACCGGATTGCTGTTGATCAAAGCTTATCATCATTCCCGCGGCGAAGGCGCCCAGCGGACCAAGGTAATCGTCCCCGATAGCGCACATGGTACGAATCCTGCTTCCGCTACGATGAACGGGTATACTACGGTTAATGTACCGAGCAATGCAGACGGCGGAGTCGATTTGGACGCTCTGCGCGCTGCAGTCGGCCCGGATACTGCAGCTTTAATGCTGACAAATCCCAATACCTTGGGTATTTTCGATAAAAATATTCTCGAGATCACTAAGATCGTGCATCAAGCGGGCGGCCTGGTCTATTATGACGGAGCCAATCTGAATGCAGTGATGGGGATGGTGCGTCCGGGCGATATGGGCTTTGACGTGGTACACCTTAATATTCATAAGACCTTTGGTACGCCGCACGGCGGTGGCGGCCCAGGCTCCGGCCCTTGTGGCTGCAAGGCTTTTCTGGCGCCATTTTTGCCTAAAGATCAAATCCAGCGCACTGCCGATGGCTACTGTTTGAGTCAGCCCGGCCAGAGTGTCGGCCGGGTGCGGTCGTATTACGGCAATTTTTTAGTAGTAGTGAAAGCGCTGACTTATCTTTTGCTGCTGGGCGCTGACGGCATTCGCGAGGCGGCTCAGGGCTCGGTGCTGAATGCTAACTATATGAAGACAAGGCTGGCTGACGTCTATCAGGCGCCGTATCCGGGATTTTGTATGCATGAGTTTGTTCTTAGCTTAGAGCAGTTGCATCACGATACCGGCGTATCGGCTCTGGATGTAGCTAAAGCCTTAATGGATAATGGTATTCATCCGCCGACGATGTATTTCCCGCAGATTGTTCACGAGGCGCTGATGATTGAGCCGACGGAAACCGAATCTAAAGAAACGCTGGATCGGGCGATTCAGGTCTTTTTAGATATCTATCATACCGCTGTTACTGATGCAGAGTCCTTGCATCAGGCGCCGCTGCATACGACAGTGCGCCGCCTGGACGAAACCCGAGCAGCGCGTAATCCTATTTTGGTCTACGCGCCGAAGAAGGATTAGCCAGTGTTAACTGATTTGTATTATTATGAAGCTCCTGGGCTGAACCCTTATCGCAATCAGGCTCTTGAGGAATACCTATTGCGCCGGGTGAAGCCCGGGGAGCTTATTCTTTATTTATGGCAGAACCAGCGCACGGTGGTTATCGGCCGCAATCAAAATGCCTGGCGTGAATGCCGGGTAGAAAGATTGCGTCAGGATTTTGGCCACCTGGCGCGCCGGTTTTCCGGCGGCGGAGCGGTATTTCATGATCTAGGCAATGTTAATTTCACCTTTTTGACGACAGCGGAGAATTATTGCCTGGCGCGTCAAATGGCAGTCATTTGCCGTGCTCTGAAACAGTTAGGCGTTCCGGCTGCGGTCAGCGGACGCAATGATCTGCTGGCTGCAGGACGCAAAATTTCCGGCAATGCGTTTTATAAGAGCGGCGCTCAGTGTTATCATCACGGCACGATTATGGTTGATGTCGATTTGGATGATCTGGCTTGTTATCTGCAGCCTCCGCAGGGCAAATTAGCTTCTAAAGGTATCTCTTCGGTGCGTTCTCGGGTGGCAAACTTAAGCGAATTTGCGCCTGGTATTACGGCCTCACAGCTGAAAGCATTATTGCGCTCCTGTTGTGGGGAGGCTTATGCTCTGCCGGTACGCTCCTGGCTAATGCCGCAGGACGCGGCGGCAGAGTTGGATCGCTTGACCAGCCGTTATGCTGCATGGTCGTGGATTTATGGCCGGAATGATGAATTGAACATTCAGCTATCTCACCGTTTTGAGTGGGGGGAAGTCATGCTTAACCTCAGCGTCGAACAGGGTATGATCAGCGACGTTGTTATTTATTCCGATATAATGGAGAGTGAGCTGATTGCTGTTTGGCAAGCTGTATTGAGCGGTAGCTGCTACCAAGCGGCGTCGATGGCGCGCAATATTCGCCAGGCTCAGACTGCTGACGAGGAGCAGACCCGGATTAATGCGGAACTGGCTTCTTGGCTGGATACCGTAGTTTGTTAGCATAAAATAGAGGAGAGAAGCGAACCATGTCACGATATGATTTATTGGTGATTGGCGGCGGCCCGGGCGGTTATGTAGCGGCAATCAAAGCAGCTCAGCTCGGACTGCGTACGGCTTTGATAGAAAAAGACCAGTTGGGAGGCACCTGCCTTAATCGCGGCTGTATACCAACTAAATCTTTGCTTCATGCGGCGGCAATATTTAATGAAGTGCAGGCATGGCCGCAACTGGGGCTGTCTTGCGCACAGGCTCACTATGATTATGCGGCGATACATCAGCGCAAGGATCAGGTAGTCGGCCAGCTGCGCCAGGGAGTGGCGTCCTTGTTGCAGGCGAATCAAGTCACGGTGATTGCCGGCGAGGCGCGTTTGGCTGCACCGCATACGGTCAGGGTTGGCGATGAAGAATATCAAGGAGAATATATCATCATCGCTACCGGCGGCCGGCCTTATTTGCCGCAGATTCCCGGCATCGGCCTGCCTGGAGTAGTGACCAGCGATGATGTGCTGGGCAGTCCGCTGCTATTTCCGCGTTTGGCCGTGATTGGCGCCGGCGTAGTGGGGTTGGAATTTGCCACTCTGTACCGTTCTTTGGGCTGCGAGGTAACGGTGCTGGCTTCTTATGACCGTATCCTGCCGAAGAGCGATCGGGAAATCAGCCAGAATCTTTCGATGCTGATGAAAAAGCGCGGGATAAATATTTATACCGCTGCACATTTGAGCAAAATCGAGAGGTGTTCAGATGCCCTGACCTGCTGCTTTGCTGCTAAAGAACAAGATCAGCAGCTGATGGTAGACGGGGTGCTGATGTCAGCCGGCCGCCGTTGCTACCCGCAGGAGTTTCTTAATGGAGTGGAGCAGCTGGAGATTAGCGACCGCGGGCAGATCGTGGTGGATGAGCATTTCGCTACTGCTGTACCGTATCTATATGCTATTGGCGATATTGCTTTGGGCTGCGAGAGGTTGGCCCATGCCGCTTCTGCCGCAGGGATTAACGCTGTTTGCCATATCGCGCGGCAGCCAGCGGAAATGATAATGTCTGTCGTTCCCAACTGCATTTATACCGATCCGGAAATCGCCACTGTAGGTTTGAGCGCAGATGATGCTAAAGCACAGGGAATTGATGCCGTGACCGGAAAATATCTGATGGGCGGCAATGGCAAATCCGTGGTGGAGATGGCGGACCGCGGTTTTATCAAGCTGGTATGTGAGCGCAGCAGCGGGAGATTGCTGGGTGCACAGCTGATGTGCCGCCGTGCTACCGATATGATCAATGAGCTGTCTTTGGCGATCGCCAAGGGTTTGACCGCCCGGGATATAGCTTCGCTGATTCATCCGCATCCTACCTTTGGCGAGGGGGTCATGGAGGCAGCTGCCGACGTATTGGGCCAGAGTATCCACACGATGCCGCGGCGACGTTCGTAGCTTTGCCAGAATTATAAACAGCCCTAAATCAGCGCAGACGAGTTCTGCGCTGATCTATATTATAGCTGAGCTGCTACTTGTGATCGCAGGGACATTATGCTATAATTAATTTACATCATTGTTTATTATCGAGGGTCGCCATTATGCCGATGATTTCGCTCCTTAAAGCTGATAAAACGCTTTCCTCTTCCGCTAAAGCCGCTGATTTGCTGATGCGGCGTTTGCTGTTGCCGCTGGGCGGAGGGGAGTTTTATTTTTGCCCCGGGGAGCGACTGGCAATTATTGCTGATGTCAGCTTGCCGGCGGATAATGAAACCGGTGCAAATTTTGATATTCGTTTAACCTGGGCCCTGCTGAAAATAGCCCGCGATGCCGGGGTGAATGATATTACTGTTTGCCTGCGTCCGGAATCAGGTTTCGATTTGGAGACGGTTTTGGCGCGTACCAGCTATGGTAAATTAGCCGAGTTGGACGGAATTAAAATATGCGGTCTGACCGCAGCGCAGACCACACCGCACCGCACCGATACCCGCTTGGTATTGGAGGATGCTGAGGTTTATGATGTGCTTTCTACTGCGGATGTGATTGTCAGTCTGGCTAAATTTAAGACCGCGGAGGCGAAATTATTCGGCAGCGCTCTGGCTAATATCGCCTATGCGGCTAAAATTGACGATTCATTGAGTTTTGAGCTTAAACAGCGTGCTTTAGTGGATATTTATAGTATCGTGGCGCCTGATCTCACGATTGTCGATTGCTTGATCGGGCAAAGCGGCTTTCAGAACAATCAGGCTGACTGCTTGATAGCAGGATCTGATGCTGTGGCTTTGGATACGGTGCTATGCGCCATTGCCGGTATCGATGCCTCCAGCGTGGAGTCCTTGGTGTTGGCGGCGCAGTATGGCGAGGGCGTGAATAATCCCAGCGATATCGCTATGTTCGGCGATGATTTGCGGGAGATTATCACTATCGAAGAGCCGGATGCGGAGCATCATCACCACCATTAACCATGGCTAAAGGCTGGGGCGGTTTCTGCTGCTCGGTGAGGAAGAAGCTGCAGCCCTTTGCTACAGCTTTTTTGTTTTGCTATATGCGAAAGATTAAAACGGAGAGCCCATGATAATCGATCAGGATTTGTTAGAAAAAGTGATCTTGCCTAAAGTAGAGCGCCCAGCGCAGTATGTGGGCGGCGAGTATAATATGCTGCATAAGGATTGGGATGCGGCTCCAGTGCGGATGTGCTTTGCTTTTCCCGATAGCTATGAGATAGGCATGAGCCATTTAGGGCTGCGTTTGCTCTATGAGGCAACCAATAATGGCAGCCCCCATCTATGCGAGCGCGCTTTTATGCCGCTGGACGATATGGCCGCTTTGCTGCGTCAGTATCAGCTGCCGCTTTTTTCTTGGGAAAGCCGCCACAGTCTGGCCGATTTCGATATCGTGGGCTTTACCTTGCAGTATGAATTGTCATATAGCAATATTTTAACTATGCTCGATTTGGCGGGGATTCCGCTGTTGGCCGCCGAACGCGGCGAGGACGCTCCGCTGATCATTGCCGGCGGCCCCTGCGCCTATAATCCGGAGCCGCTAGCGGATTTCATTGACTTATTTATCATTGGCGAAGGCGAGGAAGTCAATTTGGAGCTCTATGATTTGGTAGGGCGAATGAAGGCTGAACGCCGCAGCAAGCGCGAGCTCTTGCTTGCCGCCAAAGATATCCCCGGTATTTATGTGCCGTCTATCTACGCTGATAGTTATAAGGAGGACGGCCGTTTTGAGCAGTTAACTCCTTTGGATGATGCGCCTGTGGTTATCAAGAAACGGATCTTGACAGATATGGACAGCGCGCCCTTTCCCCAACAGCCGCTGCTGCCATCGATCAAGCCGGTGCATGACCGTATCATGTTGGAGCTGATGCGCGGCTGCACCCGCGGCTGCCGTTTCTGTCAGGCGGGGATCATTTACCGGCCGGTACGGGAGAAAAGCAAGGAAACATTAGTGCAGCAGGCTGCGGCTCAGGTAGCCCATAGCGGTTATGATGATATTTCTTTGCTTTCGCTATCCTCAGCGGATTATACTGATATTATTCCGCTGATGGAAGATTTGCTGGCAGCACACGGCGGATGCGGAGTTGGAATCAGTCTGCCTTCGCTGCGCGTGGACGCAATGAGCGTAGGCCTGGCTGCCCGCACTCAGGAAGTGCGTAAAAGCGGCATTACCTTGGCGCCAGAAGCCGGCAGTCAGCATCTGCGGGATATTATCAATAAAGGCGTAACTGAAGAAGAAATTTTAAACGCCGCTGCCGCTGCTTTTTCTCAGGGATATACCACCATCAAATTGTATTTTATGATCGGGCTGCCCTATGAGGAAAACGCTGATATCGTCGCGATCGGCGATTTGTGCCGCAAGATTTTGCAGCTGGCGAAAAAACATAAGCCGGCGGAGATCAGAAAACCGGTTAAGATCACTTTGGGCGTCTCTTCGTTCGTGCCCAAACCACAGACCCCATTTCAATGGTTTGCGCAGGACAGCCGGGATCAACTTCAAGCGAAGCAGCAGCTTCTGCGAGAGACGATCCGGCCGATGCGCCAGGTGACGGTGCATTTTCATGATCGGGAAGTTAGCGCCCTGGAGGCGGCTTTTGCCCGCGGCGACCGCCGTTTGGGACAAGTTTTGCTGCGCGCCTGGCAGAAAGGCTGTCATATGGACGGCTGGAGCGAGTATTTTTACTTTGATCTTTGGCAGGAAGCTTTTGCTGAAAGCGGCCTAAAGCTGGAGGATTATGCGCAAAGGCATTATGCCTATGGGGAACCTTTGCCCTGGCAGCATATAGATTGCGGTGTAACAACGCGCTGGTTGTGGTCCGAATGCGTCCGCGCCGGTCGCGCTCAGCTGACTCCAGACTGCCGTCAGGGACAATGCAGCGGATGCGGTATTTGCGGCCGGGAATGGCGCTGCGTCTATGCGCCGCCAACTGAGGTCGATATCGCACCACGCCGTCAAGTAAGAGATGTATCGCCGCAGCTCTATAAATACCGGCTGCGTCTTGCGGTATCCGGACGGATGATTTGGCTGTCGCATTTGGATTTGCTGGCAGCCGTGGAAAAGGCTTTGCGTCGCAGCGGCTTGCCGGTAGCTTTTTCTCAGGGCTTTAATCCGCATATGCAAATTTCATGGGGGCCGGCGCATCCGGTGGGTTTGGCCAGCGAGGGAGAATATTTGGATATTACTTTCAGCGAACTGTTGCCTGCATCCTGGATCGATGAGCTTAACGCTCAGCTGCCGGAGGGCCTGTTTCTGGCTGAAGCCCGTCAAGTGGAACTGGGTGAGAAGGCTCTGATGGCGGCGGTTAATTATATGACTTATCGCCTGGTCTTTGCTGATCCGCAGCCGGATGAGCTGCAAAAACGGCTGCAGGCCTTTTGCTCGGCCAGCTCCTGGCTGGTTGAGAGAATTTCACCTAAGGGCAGCAAGACTGTTGATATTCGTCCGGCTGTTGCTGAATGTTGCTTATCCGACGCCGATACGGTCGAGTATGCGGTGCAGCTAGAACAGGGGAGCGTGCCTAAACCATGGGAAATCAGCGAGATTTTATCTCCTGGCACTCCATGCCGGTTCTGCCGTACCGGTATGTATATCTCAGCTAAGGGCAAGCTGCTCGCACCGTAAACGCTGCCGCGACTGCTAAGCGCTCGCACTATGTGAATTGCAATCAAGCCCCAGGGAAGGGAGTTGATATATAATGCGTGAAATGTTGATCAAGACTCAGGGGAAAGAAACCTCTATCGCTATTACCAATGACCGTCAGCTGGTGGAGGTGTTTTTGCCGCGGCAGGATCATCAAAACCTGCTTGGCAATATTTACCTGGGCAAGATCGAAAATGTCTTGCCAGGGATGCAGGCGGCCTTTATTAACATTGGCTTGGAGAAAAACAGTTTTTTGTATGTAGAAGATGCTTTTAATCCGGCTGCCGCCTATAATGGAGAGCAATCTGCTTCAGAACGCCCGCGCCCAATCAGTGAATTAGTCAAACCTGGCCAGCAGGTAATGGTGCAGTTGTTTAAGGAACCCACCGGAACTAAGGGTGCACGAGTGACGATGTATCCCTCCTTGCCGGGACGTTTTGTGGTATTGTTGCCTTTAGGCGATTATATCGCGGTCAGCCGGCGTATCGAGGATGAAACGCAAAGGGAGCGGCTGAAAACCTTATTGCGTGCCGAGCTGCCGGAACGCATGGGCGCCATTATTCGCACGGTGGCCGGGAACGCTCCGGAGGAACTGATTTTGGCCGATCTGCGGCGCCTGATCAAAGAATGGCGGCGCATCCAGGGGCGAGCGGCTAAGGCGGCGTCTCCTGCTTTGTTGCACAGCGATTTCGATATGCTCCAGCGGGTGATTCGCGATACCAGCGCTGATGATATCGATAAGATCGTGGTTGCCAATGAGGAAGATTATGAAGAAGTCAGCGATATCTGCGAAGCGATCGCACCCGGGCTGCGCGATGCATTGATTTTGCGCGAGAGCAAAGATCTGTTTTTGGATTATGATATTTATGCTCAGATGGAGCGGGCGCTGCACCGTAAAATTTGGCTTAAAAGCGGCGGCTATATTATCATCGACCAGACCGAGGCCTTAACTGCGATTGATGTCAATACCGGTAAATATATCGGCGAGAGCGACCTGTCCGCTACTGTGTTTAAAACCAATATGGAGGCAGTGGCGGAGATTATTCGCCAGCTGCGGCTGCGCAATATCGGCGGAATCATCATTATCGATTTTATCGATATGGATGATCCCGAGGATAAGCAGCGGCTGCTTGACGAGCTCAAGGAACGAGTTAAAGAAGATCGCGTCCGGATCACGGTAATGGGTATGACCCAGCTAGGGCTGGTGGAGATGACGCGTAAAAAAGTAGGACATGATCTCAGCTCAGTGATCGAGCAGGAATGTCCCCAGTGCGGAGGCAAGGGGAAAATCCCCGTATGCTTGACCGAAAAGGTTGATTAATTCATGCAGGAGTCTGCCGTCATTAGCGGCAAGGCTCCTGTCTTGTTTTGTTGCCAAAAACAGCGCGCAGTAGACGGAGATAAATTTTTTTATTTTAATAGGAATTATCAACGGTGAATTACTTATAAGGCATTGCATTTTTGCGAAAATTTCGATATAATATTTCAGAATAGACGTATATTGGGACAAGTAGTCAATCCCCTGGTCGTTGTAGTTAAGCAAGAAGCTTTTAGCTAACTTTTTGGAGGGCGTAATATCGATGGCCAATAATAGCCGCAATAGCAACAAAGGTGGTTTCTGGAAAAAACTTTTTGGCAATGCCGCGCAGGACGAAATTTTGACCAGTTCTACGCTTGCCCGACAGCAGAACGACGCCCCCCTTGATGATGAGACTGCTGCCGTAGATACTGCTGAGGATAAAGCAAACGATTCGCTGTGGCAGCAGGATGGTCTGCAGGCTGAGCTGTCGGCGGACGATTTCCCGGCAGCAGACGAACCGCAAGATCAGTTCGCTGGCGAATTGGCTGCCCGCGACAAGGCAATTCATGAGCTGGAGAAAGAAATCATTGTTTTAGAAGAAAAAGCCGGCTTGCAGCAGCGCCATGCGGTCGAAGTTTTGGCTGCTTTAGCAGAAGCAGAAAATCAGTATAATGCTGCCAATGCAGCGGCTAATCAGGCTGCTGAGGCTGAATCTGCCGTGAAAGCCGAGCAGGATCAGCGTTTTGCGGCGGCGGAACAGGAAAATGAAGCGCTGATTGCGGCGGCGGAACAGCAGGTGGCCGCGCTGCGCGAGGCTTTAGCCCAAGAACGCGGGGAATTGGCTGAGTCGCTTTCCCGCATCAATAACGTCGCGCAGAATCTGGCTGCCGAACAAGCGGAACGCCAGGCTAAACAACAAGAAAAATTGGCGGCTATCGGCCGGCAGTTAACCCTTCTGGAGGAATATGCTCACAACGCGCGCTGTGAGCAGGATGCTGCCCAGGATAAGATTGCCGCTCTGCAATCATCTGTGCAGCGGGCCCAGGCTGAATACGATCGTGCAGCGCAAGAGTTAAGCGCTCTGGAATATCGCCTGCAGGTCAATAACTTTGATGGAAAATTAGCTGCTTTGGCAGATGATGACCGGCAGACCCAGGAGCGCATTAATAGCGAGCTGTCTGATAGCGAGACTCGTTTTGAGCAGCAACTGCAGGAAGCAGAAGCTCAATATCAGCAATTAGCTGAGGACATTACCCGGCAGAAAGATGCTATCGCCGCCGCGTCTGCGCAAGCGTCTGCTGCTAACCAGGCCGAGATGGAGGCCCAAAGCCAGCTGCAGCGTTTGCAGGCGGAAAAACAAACGGTAATTGCTGAAGCGGACGCCCAGCTGGAGATGATCGCCGCCCGTGTGGAATCGGCGCGTCAGGATGTCGAGGCGAAAAAAAATGCTTACGCTGAAGCGCAGCAGCAGGTGCAGCAGAGCACCAGCATTTCCGTGCGGGCTAACGCTCAGGCCGCTGCTGCTCGCGAGAAAGCCGACAAGGCTGTTATAGAAAAAGCCGATGCTGCCACCGCTGCGGAAATGGCACAAAAGCTTAAATCTGACGCCACGGTTGCCAGAGGCAATACCGATGAGGCGTCTTCTTTGCTTTTATCAAGGGCGGAAATGGTCTTGCTCAACACTTCTGAAAAGGCGCTGCGGCTGCTGGAGGAAAAAACCTCCTTGGCGGAAATAGCACAGCAAGAGGCCGCTCGTTTGCGCTCTGAAGCTGATGTGGCCGCTGCCGAGGCTAAACGCGCTGCCGGCGTGGCGGATAAAATGATCTCCCTGTGGTTGGCATCAGAGGAGAATTTGGTCAAGTTAACGGCAGCTGCTGAAGAAAATAAACGCCAGGTAGAAGAACGGACCGCAGCTTTAGCAGAGCAATATGATCGCAATATCGCCGCCGCTCAGCAGACAGCCGGCGAGCAGCAACAGGCCGCACAGGCGGCGGTTGACGCAGGCGAACAGGCGCAACAGCAATTAGCCGCTTGTGAAGATGAATACAATCGGCTGGCGCAGCAGATCGAGGACTTAAAAAATGATTATGCCGTCGGTAAAAAACAGCTGGAACAAGAGTTGGCTGACAGTATTGCTGCTGCCCAACAGCAAATCGCCTCTTGCGAGAATGATCAGCGGTTATTGCAGGCGAAAATCGCTGATAAGCGTACCTTTGCTGCAGATAAGGAACAGCGTCTAGCTGCGCTGACAGATGAATTGCAGCATGAAGAAGAAAATTATCGCTCTTTGGCTGCAGCTGCAGCACAAAAGATAGCTCGTTATCAGGATGAGCTGATACAACTGCAGGACGGGCATCAACAAACATTGGACGAGATGCAGGCCACGATCGGTGATACCCTCGCTTATCTGGCATCTTGCCGGAGCAAGGCGGAGAGATTGTCTAGTAATATTGCTCGTCTGGAAAAGGAATTATCCTTGGCGCAGGCAGATACAGAACGGGCGGAGGAAACTTCTGTTGATCGGCTGATGCAGGCGCGCAAGTCTGCAGAACGGGAAATTGCCGCTGCGCAGCAGGCCTCCAGCGAAGCCCGGGCGCTCGCACATGAACAATATGCGCGGCTTCAGGATGCCCGCAGCGATGCCGAAACTCAGGTTAAGGCGGCGGTTGATGCTACGGTAGCGCGTCTGGAAGCTTTGAGCCGCGTTTCTTGCCAGTATGTCGAGAAAGAAATTTTTGCTCTGGACAATCAGATCCAAGTTGCCGAAGAGAAGATGTTGGCGGCAAAGGCTGCTTTAGCCGATGCTCAGAGCGTTTTTCAAGATTTGGAGCAGGCAGCAAGCGGCTTGACTGAAGAGAAAGCTCAGTTAGCCGCTGAGTACGAGAGTAAATATCAGGATTTAGCCGAGCAAAAAGATGCGGAGATCGCTTTGCTGGATCAGGAGCTAGCCTTCCTGGCGCAGGTGGAACAGGAGTGCCAGCAGTCGCTGAACGCAGCAAATACGGCGATGGACAAAATCGTCAACGAATATTCTGCGGCTCAGGATCGTCTCCATGCCTGCATGGCTGAGAAGGAAAGATTGTCTGCTGAATCCACGGAACAGCTCGCGGCGCTTGATGAAGAGTACCGTATCGCCATGGAGGGTGACGGACAGGAGATTCCGGTGCTGCGTAAAGTGTTTGAAGAAGCTAAGCAGAAACGGGATCAGGCTATTGCTGCCTTCGGCAAGGCTGATTCCCAGTGGCGCGAGCAGGTAGAGACAACGTCTGTGCTGCGCAATGAAGAATTAACCTATAAGCAGGATAGCGCTAATCAATTGGCAGCCCTTAAAGCGGAGAATGCCGCGCGTTTACAGGCAGTTCAGGACGCAGTTGCCGCAGCGAAGGCGCATAAGCAGGAATTGGACGCTGCCTATGCTAAAGCACAGGCTTACAGCGATACTAATGATGCCAGCAAACAGGAGGCAGAACAGCGCTGGCAGCAAATAGTTGCCGAAGAGCAGCAGCAGCAAGAATTAGTCGATGGCGAGCTGCAGAAGATTAACGAGCATCTGCAGCTGCTTAAGGAAGATGCAGATGAGAAGCAGCAAAAATACCGTGCTACTTCCGCTATCGTCAAAAACAGCCAGCAGCTGATGAAGGATGCGGAGGAGAGTTTTGCCCTGGCGAAAAATGCTTTTGCCAAAGCAGAGGCGGAGCTGAATACTGCAGAGGCCGCTTATAAAACCTCTGCCGCCCTGGCAGATCAAGCCGCCCAGTCTTATCAGTCGGTAGATAATGAAACGGCGGCGATCTTGAAGCGCGCTTCTGAGGAATTGGTCATAGCTGCAGATAACGCGGCGGTCTTTGTGGAGGAGAAAAAGAAGGATTATCAGCAGGCGCAGGAAGCGCTGCAGACGGCTAAGCGTGATTTTGATAATATGACTCAAACAGTTGGAGAAGCGCCGGAGCTGGCCGATGCAGAAAAGGCTGCTTGGCTGAAAGCTGATGAGGAATACAAGCGCTATCAGGAGAAAGCTGATCAGCGTATTCCAGCGATCAAACAGGAGTTTGCTGATTTTCTGGCCGAGCACGCAGCTACTAAGGCTGCCGCTAGATCCACAGTCGATAAATGCGTGGCCGATGGTGAAGATACTCGCCGGCAGCTGGAGACTATTTCGACGCAGCTGATGGAAACTTTAGCGGAAATAGCGCGGCTGACCTCGGAGCAGCAGTCCTTGGAAAACAGCATCATCGAACAGGAAGCCCAGATAGAGGGAGATAACGAAAGAACTGTCCAGGCTAAAAAAGCCGCTCGGGAGAATGGCGAAGAATTAGCGCAGCGTTTGGAAATGGTGATGCTGCAGCGCAAGGAAGACCGCGACAGCGCCTTGGAGCATTTCGAGCAGGCTAGAGCTGATTATCAACAGGCTTGTGAGAATGCTGACAGCCATTATCAGGCCGATAAAGCCGATATCGATCAGCGCCTGGCGAAGATGATACATAATGCGGAAAATGCCAATACTATTTTCAAATCTATCGCCGAGCTGAGGAAAAAAGCTGCCGATGAATTAGCGGCGGCTCAAGAGCGTTATCAAACGACAATTGGCAGCAAGGAACAGGCCTTAGCGGCTAAAGCGAAATTGATCGAGAAGAAAAATGCCGAGCTGCATGAATTATCCGAAGTAAAGCTGCGTATCTTGAGCAATAATGCTATGGCGCGCATCACTGCGGAGGCCCAGGCTGATCGGGCTAATAAAGAATATTTGCGGAATAAGTCATTGTTTGAGGAAGCTGATAAAGCCTGGCAAGACTTGCTGCAGCAGCGCGAATCGGCTCAGCAAAGGCTGGCGGAAATTAAAAAGGATGGAGAGAACGCTGTGGCTGCCGCTAAAGAAAATATTTTATATATGACTAAAGATGCGGCGTTCTAGTAGCACTGAGAATTAATTGGATGAGGGACATCCTGGCAGCTGGTTTGCCGGCTGCCAGGATATTTATGACATTTTTGTATATTGATGTTACAGGACTGCTAAATAACAAGAAAAGGCGGAATCTATCATGGATAAAAATTTTGACAACCTGGCAACAATTTTAGATAAATGCAAGGCCGATATGCACGGAGCGGCTGATGAAGAAGCTTTGCTGCAACTGCTTGACGAGGCCAATAATTATATTGAGGCATGCAATAACGACCTGTCGCAAGCGAAAAGAACGATTGAGCTGACTGAGGAGCAGTTGCGCGCAGTCAGCGAAGCGCACCAGGAGAGTGAGCGACGGGCTGAGGCTGCCGCTATTGAGGAAAATGATGCCCGCACCGCACTGGAAATGGCGAAAAAAATGCTCGATGACGCCACCTTGGCCGATAGCATCGCCAACCAGGAAGCAGTGATGATTTTGCAGAAAGCCGCTGATGTTTTGCGCGATACCGTTACTAATGCTGAGGAGTTTTACCATAAAAAAGCGCAGGAAAAGCAAGAGGCTGATGCGGCCGCTATTCGTTTGCTGTCGACAAAAAAGGCGATAGAATATACTGCGGCTAAGGCTTATACCGCAGAAGGTATCCGCTTAAGAGACGTGGTTTTAGCTCAGCTGATGGCTGATGTCAAGGCCGGCGAAAAAGAAGCGGTTAGCTGGCAGCATGGCATTGATGAAGTCCGGAAAGCTAAAGAGGATGGCAAATTGGCAGAAAAAATCTCTGCTTTGCAAGAATCGCTGCGCGTTGCTGATGAGAAGATTGATCTGAATTCGATTGCCGAGGAAGAAGAGCGTAGTAAGCAGAGGGTTTATCTGGATGAGCAGCAGCAGACCTGTCGTGAGCAGTTGAGCGCTATCGATGCACAGCTCCAGAGTAAGACTGAAGAAAAGCAGCGCAATGATGAAGAATTGCGTTTGGCTCAGGAAACAGTCGAGCAGTTGAGCGCTGACCGTGATTCAGCCGATTTGACCGCCGAGCAAGTAGCAAAAGAAATCGATGAGTCGATTGCCAGCGATAAAGAGGAAAAAGCCGCTGCCTTCGCGCATTTAGACGAAGGCGTAGAGCAGGTGCGGCAGGCAGTGGCTGTCAAAAAGCAGGCCTATCAGGATGCCGCTGAAAAAGCTCTTGCGGCTGCCGGCAGCCTGGATGATTTGCGTCAGCAGGTAGCGATGCAGCAACAGCGTATCGAGACCGCCAAGGCGGAAGAAGATTCCGCTCATGAAGCTGCTGATGTTGCCCGCCGCTTGGTCGATAATGCAGTGAAGGTACGCCTTTCGATTAGCCAAGAAAGCGCGGATCTGCTATTATCAGCACAGCAGGCTTTGGCCGAATCAGCATCCGCAGCGGAAGAGTTGGAGCAGAAAAAATATCAATACCGCATCGATTTAGAACAAAAACTCCAGGAACTGCAGTTCGCTGTTGGCGAAGCGGAAAAAGAGGCTGATGCTGCAGAGCGGGATAGCGTTTTTGCTAAGGCAGTATGGGAAAACGAAGAGGCCGAGCTGGTCAAAGAGATCGAAAATGTCGCCCAGCAAAAAAACGAGCTGGATAATAACTTCGAGCATAAAGTTGAGGAATATGATATCCGTTTGAATACCGTACGCAGCGCGGCTGATAAAGCTCATGCCCAGTTGGTAGCGGCGCAGGATAAGGTCGCAGCCTTGGAACAGAGTTTAGCGCAGATACAGTTGGACCTGGAAAATATCGAGCTGGAGCGGACGAATATCGAGCGGCATT
>CALXQC010000007.1 GCA_944390435.1 uncultured Clostridia bacterium | reverse complement strand
CAACCCTCGAGCATCTACGGTAATCATAGTTATTCCTCCTATTTTGACACTGGAATATCAGTTGATTCCACTTTAGCCGTTGCGTCTGCCGCCTCTACTTCTTCTGTGAATTCCGCAGCAAATTTTTTCTTGGTATTAATGACTGCAATGATCACCAGCACCACGATAATCGCGATCGTAGCAATTTTACCTGCCAGAGTCGGACCACCGCTGATCGTGCCATCCTCGGCAACAGTGGTCGCTGCAGAAGCCAACCAAAAATTATGAGCGAACGCTGCGCCGACAAAATAGCCAAAGACCGTAATTACCGAATCCGAATTGCCTTCGCCGGAGAGAACCAGCTGACGCAGCGGGCAACCGCCGAGCATTACCGAACCAAGACCGACTGCCGCCATCGAAAGGAAGTTCCACAAGCCGTCGGTATGGGCGATCGGCTGGCCGATAAAGCTGACATGGAAAAAGCCAAAGCAAACATTGGCGATCGCTGCAGCGATCAGAATGCCAACAAAGCCTAACAGCAAAGTCCAATCTTTAAACAGAACCAAGTCGCGGATACCGCCGACCATGCACAGGCGGCTTCTCTGTGCTAAAACGCCGACGATCAAACCGGCAACCAGAGAAATCGCGATTGGCGCATGCATCGAACCAGGGCCAGACTCAGAGAAGAAAATAAACGCTGGAGCAGTGATTAGCAATACCAGCAGCCCCACCTGAATAACCGGCAGTCCGATGCCGTCGGTCAGCGGCATTTTATGGGTGCGTTTGAGGCTATAGCCTTTTTTGAGGAAGAAAACACCAGCTAAGATGCCAGCAGCAAAGCCGATCAATCCAACGATGGCGTTCAAATCGCCGCCGGCGATACGCAGCACCATACGCAGCGGGCAGCCCAAGAAGACTAATGCCGCCACCATAACCATAAAACCTAAAACAAAACGGGTGACCGGAGAACTGCCGCCACGGGGCATAAACTCTTTGGCGATCAAAGCCGCGATCAGCGAGCCCAAGACCAAACCAATGATCTCCGGACGGATATACTGAACTGCTGCCGCTTGATGCACGCCCAAGGCGCCGGCAGTATCACGGATAAAGCAGGCTATGCAATAGCCCATATTGCCCGGATTGCCAAAAAATACTAATAATACCGAAATAAGTCCGATGGCTAGACCGCCTAACACGATCCATTTCTTGCCTTGCACAACAAAACACCTCCATATATTCAACTCTTTTTGACATCTTTATGCCATATTCAAGTATAATCGTAAAACGACATAAAGAGAAATAGAGAATATTGCTGAATGAAACTTTTCTATAGATAAAACAGATAAATATGTTTTTTTCCCGGCTAATGTGTTAATATATATTACATGGACAAGAAATCACTTTATCTAGACAATGCTGCTACCACCTATCCAAAGCCGCCGCAAGTAGCTCAGGCGGTAGCGGATTATATCGCTCATGTCGGAATCAATGTCAATCGCGGCGGCTATACTAAGGCCTACGACGCGGCAGAGTCGATTCTAACGCTCAGAGAGCGCTTATGCGACTTTTTCCAAGGGCCTGATCCGCGCAATGTCATTTTTACCGCCAATGTGACGGCCTCGCTCAACTTCCTGCTCAAAGGATGGCTCAAGCCAGGCGATCATATCATTGTGACATCGCTTGAGCACAATGCTACTATGCGTCCTTTAGTGCAGCTGCAGCAGCAGGGTGTTACTTTCGACTGCATTCCACCGGCGGCGGATGGGCTGCCGGATATGGCTGCTATTCCCGGCCTGATTAAAGCAAATACCCGGGCGATCTCCGCTGTGCATGCCTCTAATGTCAGCGGCGGCGTCATCGATATTGCAGCGCTAGGACAAATCTGCCAGCAGCACAATTTAAAATTTATCGTCGATAGCGCTCAAAGCGCTGGGATACTGCCGATTCAGATGCAGGATATGCATATTGATGCGCTGGCCTTCACCGGCCACAAAGGACTGCTGGGGCCGCAAGGTATCGGCGGTTTTATTCTGACCGATGAAATGGCTTCTGAGACAACGCCGTTAATTGCCGGCGGTACCGGTAGTTTCTCCCATTTGGAAACTATGCCGGAGCTGCTGCCCGACCGCTTTGAATCCGGTACGATGAATTTGCCGGGTTTAGCAGGCTTGGCTGCAGCGCTTGATTTCGTCGAAGACTACGGAATTGACAATATTCATGCCCATGAACAGAAGCTGACTAAGCTCTTTATCGACGGACTCAAAGGCCATGAACAGATTTCGATTATCGGTGAGAGTTATCGGCAAAGAGTAGCCGTGATATCGCTTAATTTCTTGGGCTGTGATAATGCCAGAATCGCTTGGATGTTGGAAAACGAATATGGCATTATGGTACGCTGCGGCCTGCATTGCGCGCCGCGGGCACATCAAAGCGTCGGCACTTATCCGGAAGGAACAGTACGCTTCGCTCCGGGCATCTACACTACTGAAGACGATATGCAATATGCAATCGAAGCGATCCTGAAAGTGCTGGCGGAGCAGTAAACCAACCGCCTCTTGCTACTAAAACAAAAGATAAAAAATAAGGAGTTGGGCGTGATAGCAGCCAAGCTCCTTATTTTTTATCTTTTGTTTTGTTACATGAGACCTAAGCTGTGCAGTTATCATAGTTGCTGCCACATAATAGCGGCATTATCTTCGCTAGATAGCGCTAATGCGTAATCAGCAGCAAAATCAATAAACCGCAAATATACATTCTGTTTTTGCTCTACTATCCGCCGACCCTCAACTAAAGAGAACGAACGAAAGCTGGCGATCCCCTGACCGGTATATTTAGCAAAGCTCTCTTTAGCCGCCCAGAGATCGAAAAAAGACGTAAAATTCCGCTCCTTCAGCCAAAGATACTCATCAGGATGAAAAAAACGGCGCGCCACCGCCTCGCAGCGGCAAGGCACATGCAGCTGCAAATCTATGCCCAGCGGCCGGACGCTGCAAGCCGCCAGCCAATAAGCGCCGCTATGAGAAATCGACACATGGAGCAAAGGGGTATTGAATAGCGGCCGTCCCGACGCCTCTTTCAGCAGACACAGCGGCTGAGATAGACAAATGCCGCACTGGCCGGCATAATCCGTGCCTGCTGCTTCGGCCATCGCCCGAGCATCACCGCGCGGGCTATTTTCAGCACAATAAATCCTAATCGGCTGCACCAGTATCACCGTTCCTCTGCGTTGCTAATCTTCGGGCAAGTAAACCGAGACTTCCCCGCAGGCATGGGCAAAACAGGCCAGACGAATTCCTGCGGCAATGTCTTCTGCAGAAAGCAGCGCGCCTTCCTCCGCGCTAATCTCGTCAAAATCCCCGCGGACTTTGATCCGGCATTTGCCGCAATGGAAAATACCGCCGCAGGGACGTTCAAATTCAATCCCTGACCTAACTAATAAATAAGCCAATAATTCATCGCCGTTTTTAGCTTGTAATTTGATCTCCTTCATTTGTTCCTCATATCCAGATTAGCCATTAGCAGCCATTATTCTTGGCCGGTTAATTGCAGCAACTGCTGATATATTTCTTTGTTATCATCATCGTAACGCTCTGAAATGAACAATAAGTAATCTCCCGGCGCAATCCGAGTATCGCCCTTAGGAATCAGCATCTGATCTCCGCGTCTGATTGAAACCAGCAGGCAATGCGCTGGCAAAACCAGTTCGCCGGCCAGCTTCCCTGCTGCTGGCGAATCAAAATGCACAATCAATTCCGTAGTTAGTTTATCTTGCTCCGCTCGTGGCTGCGACTTCTCCACTGCAGCAGGCTGAACATCGACGCGGCGTTTCAGCTCAGCATCAGCCTGCCGGTAAACTGCAGTACGCGATAACAAATCGGTCACCACATAAGAAATAAGGCAGACAACCGATAAGGAAAGCAGCAAAGGGAAAGAACCGGTCATCTCCATAAGCAAGACGATGGCTGTAATCGGAGCGCCTACTATGGAGGTGAAGAATCCGGCCATTGCCAGGACAATAAAATGGAAATAATATTCCGGGGCAAAGCCCCAATAATTAATCGCGATCGTGGCCAAAATAGAGCCGATAATCGCCCCTACCGCCAGCAAGGGGAATAAATCTCCGCCTGGAGTCGTCGATCCCAGACAAATCATCACAAAGACAAATTTGACCGCCAGCAGCAGCCATAAATAGCTTAGGTCATTAGGCTGGTCGATAATATTAAATACCGCATGGCCGGCGCAGAGCACCTCCGGCATAACCAGCGCCAATATCCCGGCGCAAAGAAAAGGGATCACAGGACGGCGGCTCAGCGTTAGCCAGCGGAAACTCAGATAAGCTGTGCGCGCCTTGAGCAGGACAAAATTATACAGCGCACCGGCTAAGCCGATCACTAAACCAACCACAATCAGTACCCAAAAATCTGCCAATGGGATCGCGCTGTCGACCGTAAATTCCAGCACCGGCTCAATGCCGAAAATGCTGCGGCAAACAAATTGTGCGGAGACTGCTGCCGTGAGCGCAGAAAGTAAAATCAGCGGTGAAAAATAGCGGAAAATTTCTTCCACAACAAACATTACACCAGCTAAAGGAGCATTAAGCGCCGCCCCCATGCCTGCGCCAGCGCCACTGGCGATCAGCACCTTTTTCTCAGTCGATAGGCGAGAAAATTTATCTCCAACGCCTTGGGCGATACAGGCGCCTAACTGGATACACGGCCCCTCGCGTCCCAAGGCTAAGCCGCCGGCAGTAGCTATGCCGCTGCCCAAAATCTTCGCAATAAGCACTTTCCACCAGCTATAGCTGCTGCGCCCGGCAATCAAATTCTTAACTTCTGCTGAACCGCTGCCGCAACAATGCGGTTGCGTTTTCATAATCCGGCCAACCAAGAGCGCCACCAACAGCAAAAGAATGAACATCGGCACAATCCACAGGGGCTCTTTGCGGATAAAATCATACATAGAAAAAGCGCTGGTCTCCAAAAAATCCAGCAACAGGCGATATAAAGAGACCACCACTCCGACCAATAAACCAATAAGCAAACTTTTGCCCAGAACCGGCAGCTGATATGCGGCGGTATGTACAACATTGGCGCTTCCCTGCTGGCGATTAGGCTTCATCAATGAAAATAGCTTCCTTTCTAAAAAATGCACGCTGCTTTATATTCTTGATTTATCGTCAATATCCTTGCCATATCCTATTCTTTTTATAGCTGGTCTCAGCTGATGTTTTGCAGTAATACATACAGGATATTGTTGATCCAAAAGGGAATATTGGATACAGTATTGTCAAATCTCCGCGGATGCATTCATCTGTATATTCAAGCAACCGACATTAAGCAAATTTTGGAGTAATTCTATGCGTTTCTTTCACTTAGCTGATCTACATATCGGCAAACGGCTCAAGGATTTCAGTCTGCTGAAAGACCAAAAACATATTTTACAGCAAATCATTGAGCTTGCTGGCAAGCACCGCCCTGATGCGGTGCTAATCTGCGGCGATATTTATGATAAGTCCGATCCTTCAGCAGAAGCAGTTGAAATTTTTGATCGTTTTCTAACTGAGCTGACTCAATATCAAATGCCGGTTATGATCATCAGCGGCAATCACGACTCGCCGGAGCGCCTCAGTTTCGGCAGCAGGATCCTGGATAAACAAAAGATTTATATCGCCGGTTCTTTCTGCGGAACAATGCCCGAGGTCACGCTTATGGATTCTTATGGCCAGGTGGTCTTTCATCTCCTGCCTTTTGTCAAACCAGCAGTAGTCAAGCGCTATTTCCCTGATGCTGAAATTAATAGCTATGAGGATGCGCTTCGCAGTATTTTGGCAGCTGTGACACTTGATCCGGAGAAGCGCCATGTTTTATTAGCACATCAATTCGTCACTTCCCATGGCATCGGTCCTTCGCGTTCGGATTCGGAATACATCACCGTAGGAACGCTGGATAATATTGACGCCTCCTTATTTGCCGGCTTTGATTATGTCGCTCTGGGGCATATTCACGGCCCACAAGCTATCGGAGCGCCACATATCCGTTATGCTGGGTCGCCGCTCAAATATTCTTTCTCCGAAGCGCTGCACCAGAAATCCGTCTCTTTAGTTGAACTGGCAGATAACGGCGAGCCGCAGATCGAACTGCTGGAACTACAGCCGCTGCATGATGTGCGGGAGATCCGCGGTCCTATCGAGCAACTGCTAAGTCCGGAAGTTTACCAGCAGGCTGACCGCAACGATTACCTGCATATCTCCTTGACAAATGAAGAAGACCTGGTAGACCCGATTGTATCCCTGCGGAATGTCTATCCTAACCTTATCAATATGGATTTTGCTAATTCCCGCTACGCCGCGCCGGAAAATGCAGCTGATCCGGTCGATATTCATAATAAAAGCCCTTGGGAATTATTCAGCGATTTTTATGCCATGCAGCAAAATATCGAACTAGATGAACAAAAACAACATATTATCAAAAGTATCTTACAGGAACTGGAGGGGAATAACTGATGCGGCCGCTAACCATAACCATGAGCGCATTCGGGCCGTTTGCCAAGGAGACCGTTATCGACCTCTCCGCCCTGGGAGACAGCGGTCTTTTCCTGATCACCGGCGATACCGGAGCCGGCAAGACGACCATCTTCGACGCGATCACCTATGCCCTCTACGGAGCCTCCAGCGGCGGTATACGCGAGCCGAAAATGCTGCGCAGCGACTTCTCCAATGCTGATACTGAAACCTTTGTTGAAATGACCTTCATCTACCGAGGAGCACATTATACTATCCGCCGCAGCCCAGAGTATCTGCGTCCGCGCAAGCGCGGCAAAGGCGAAACCAAAAAGCCTGCCGAAGCTACGTTGATTCTTCCCAGTGGCAAAGTTCTCACTACGGTAGCGACAGTAAACCAAAAAATAGAAGAAATCCTCGGCGTCTCACTGGCTCAATTCACTCAGATTGCGATGATCGCCCAGGGGGAATTCCGCAAGCTGCTCAGCGCGGAAACAAAGGATCGCAGCGAAATTTTCCGCCGCATCTTCAATACCGAAATATATAAAAATCTTCAGGATTCGCTGAAACAAAAAGCCTCTGAACTGGAAAGCGACTATCAGCAGCTGCAAGCAAGCCTGTTGCAAATAACCCAAGATATCGTCTGGCCGCAAGGGACTGACGATTACTCAGCTGCACAACTAGTTGACGGTACGCTCGGCGACCTGCAGCAATTATTCGCACATTTAGAAAAAATTATCAGCGACGATGAGGAGCAGCAACAGCTGCTCAGTCAACAAAAAAACGAGCTAACGCAGCAATTAAGCGCGCTGGAGGGAATAATCTCCACGCAGGAAGAGCTGGCGCGTCAATTTCAGCAATTACAGCAGGCGCAAAACCGTCACCAGGCGCTGCTGCAGCAGGAAGCAGCCTTTAAGCGGCAACAGAAACAGCTGGCGGCAGCAGAACGGGCTGCCCTAATCGAAAAAAGCGAAAGCCGTTATCAACAGCTGCAGCACAATTATGACGAGCTAACCGCAGCTATATCCGCATTGAAATCCACATTAGCCGATAGCTCCATGCAACTAACGCAGGCCAGCGGTGAGCTGAAGCAAACTGCGCCGGATGAAGAACGGCTCAGGCAGCTGCGCGCTCAAAGCAGCCTGCTTGGGCAGCAATTACCCGCCTATGATCAGCTGGCCGAGCAACAACAAAAACTGTTGCAGCTTAAACATAAGCTGCAAATATGCCATGAGGCATATCAAAAACTTCAGCAACAGCAGCTGATGCTCCAGAAACAATACGATGAGCTGAATGCCCAGTTGACTGCCAGCAATAATCTTGGCGAAGAACTGCTTCAGGCGCAAAACAGACTAGAAAAAGCCCAACAGCAGGTGGCGGAATGGCAAAAATTGCTCGATCAATTAGCCCAATGGCAAAATATTCAGGAACAGCTGCTGGCTAAGCAGCAGCAATACCTGGCCGCTCAAGCTGAGTTTCAAAACAAACAATCGCTCTACTCACAGTTGCAGGCTGCTTTTCTCGATTCACAGGCTGGTATTCTTGCGGGAATGCTGCGCCCTGGATCGCCCTGTCCGGTCTGCGGTTCGCTGGATCATCCCCACCCAGCAGCCCTAGCTCAGGAACAATCCACCAAAGAAGCGGTAGACGCCGCCTCCGCTGCGATGGAAGAAGCCAGAAGCAACAGCAGCGAGCTCAGCCGACAAGCCAATCAGCTGCTTACCACGGCATCGTTCATCGAAAAAAATCTGATCGCAGGATACGGCTCCGACAACCTGCAGCGGCTTATGGAGGAAGCGCCGCAGCAGCTGCGAGCTTTACACGAACAGGCTGCAGCTGCAGCTGCGGATCTTGCTACCATGGAAACTGCCGCCCAAACAAGACAGCAGCAGGCGCAGCAATTAGCGGAAACTGAGCGGAGCATAGCGGATATCGCGGAGCGCATGCAAAGAGGTACTTCCATCATCGACGAATATACCTTAGAGATAGAACGCATCAACGCCCAAATTACCACTCAGCAGCTTACACTGCAATATCCGGACAAAGCATCAGCACAGCAGCACTATGATTCTTTAACAGCGGATATTGCGGCTATCGAACAAAGATTAGCGGTAATCAAAGATCGCTATGAAAGCATCAATAACAGCTATATCGAACAAACAGCCCGGCTCGCTGAACGTGAGGCAACCGCTCAAACCACCGCACAACAGCGCCAGGAAGCTTATGAAGCCTATCAGGCAGCGCTAAAACAGCAAAACTTCCCTGATGAAGCAGCCTATCAGCAAGCCTTGCTCGCTCCGGACGCCATCCGCAAACTGCGTACGGAGATCACCGATTATCAAACGGAGCTAGCAAAATCAGCAGCTTTGATCAGCGAGCTGAATCGCGTACTGACAGGAAAATCGCTGACCGACAATGACTCACTGCTCAATGAAAAGCAGCGGCTGACCGCTGCCCTAGAACAACTGGAACATCAAGATAAGCTGCTTTATTCCAGGCTCAGCAATAATCAGCAATGCTTAGCCAAGCTGCGTGCCAATCATAGCAAATATACTGCCGCCGGCCAGCGCTTAGCGCAAATGCTTGATCTGTCCAAAACCGCCAATGGCCAATTAACAGGCAAGCGCAAATTATCTTTCGAGCGTTATGTTCAAGCAGTCTATTTCCAACAAATAATCAATGAGGCCAATAAGCGGCTGATCTTGATGACCGAGGGGCAATACCAGTTATTGCGGCGAGAAGAAAGTTCAGGCAACAGTCAGATGGGGCTTGATCTCGATATTTTAGATCATCTAACCGGTAAAAGACGCGATGTCCGCACCCTCTCCGGAGGCGAATCCTTCCAGGCAGCGCTGGCCATGGCGCTAGGGTTATCTGATGTGATCCAAAGCTACTCCGGCGGCGTACAAATTGATGCGATGTTTATCGATGAAGGATTTGGCTCGTTAAGCGAAGGCGCCCGGGAAAAGGCGATTATGATCCTCAACAAGCTTTCCGGCAATAATCGTCTAGTGGGCATCATCTCCCATGTCAGTGAATTGCGGGAAATGATCGATCGGCAACTGGTGGTCAAAAAATCCACTCAAGGCAGTACTGTGCTGCTACAAATATAGGCAGCAGGAAAACGTTATTGGAAGTGCGAAAACTACTTACCAACTATATTTTGCCAAATAATTTTACCAATGGTGTATAAAATAGCCGTTTTGGAGAAAAAATGCCTGCAAGGATACCTCAAGAAACTTTAGACGAAATCATGAGAAGCGCGGATATTCTCGAGATCATCGGCGAATATGTTTCGCTGCAAAGAAAAGGCCGCAATTATTTCGGTCTTTGTCCTTTTCATGATGAGGATACTCCTAGCTTTTCCGTCAATCCGGAAAAACAGTTTTATAAGTGTTTCGGCTGCGGTGAGGGCGGTAATGTAATTAGTTTTCTCATGAAAATCGAAAACCTCACCTTCCCCGAAGCGGCCCGGCAGCTGGCAGAGCGTTATGGCATCGTTATTCCAGAGCAGGAGCTCTCTCCTGCCCAATTAGCCGCCCAACAAGAACGCCAGCAGCTATTAGGATCGCATCAAGAAACCGCGGCGTTTTATGCCCAGCAATTGCCGCTTTCCAACAGCGCCCAGAGTTATCTTAAAAAGCGCGGCATCGACAAGGAAATAGCTCAAAAATTTGCGCTAGGCTACGCGCCAGAAAGCGACTGGCAGGCGCTGACTAAATATCTGACCGGTAAAGGCTACGGAGAAAAACTACTCATCGAAGGCGGATTGGTCAGCCGTAGCGCTAAAAACGGCCGCTGCTTTGATAAATTCCATGGCCGTCTTATCTTTCCGATCAAAGACAACCGCGGCACTGTAATCGCTTTCGGCGGACGCTCTTTAGGCGATGAGCAGCCTAAATATCTTAACTCAATGAATACGCCGATCTATAATAAATCATCACATCTTTTTGCCCTGGATTTAGCTTCGGGGGCGATCGCCAAAGAAAAGCGCGTTTTCATTATGGAAGGATATATGGACGTCTTAGCGGCGCATCAATTCGGAATCAGCAATGCCGTAGCTTCCCTAGGTACTGCTTTTACTGATCAGCAGGCTCGCCTGCTTAACCGGCTGGCGCCACAGCCGCCGGAAAAGCTGTCTGTCATTTTAGCCTTTGACGGCGACGGAGCCGGAGCTAAAGCTGCCCTAGCCTCTTTGGCTAAGCTCTCCACTTATGATTTTCTTGAACCGCAAGTGATGGTTTTTCCGCAAAAGCTCGACCCGGATGAATTTCTCCGCCAATACGGTTTGCGCGGATGGCAAAGGTTGCTTGACCGCTATTGCTACCAGCGCCTTGATTATCTGCTGCTGCGTGCTATGGAGCGGCATGACGCCGCTACCGCCAGCGGCAAGGGCGAGATCGTTGCTGAGCTCTTGCCAGCACTCGCCGCCACCAAAACGCAAACTGAGCGGGAAAGCTTTATCCGCAAATTAGCGCGCCAGTTACAAGTCAGCGATAATGCCATATACGCCGATCTGGCCAAAAGCGGCCTGCTGGATGGGAAAAAGCTAAATACCGTGCAACGCCCGCGCAAACACCCTGCAACTACGGCGTCCAACGGACATCCGGCACAATTGCAGCTAATGGCTCTGGCAATCAGCAACCGGGAAATTTTCGACAAAGCCAAGGCTGAATTATCTGAGCATTTCGGTGAGACAGCGCTGGAGCGCCAGCTTATCGATCTAATTGACAGCCTAGGAGATGAATATGATTTTCAGCCTACTTCATTATTCAACTATCTCAAAGAAGAAAATGAAGGGTTACGGCAATTTATGTTGAAATTATTAGAAACAGATATTACCGGTGAAGATCCCGATATCTTAGCAGATAGCTGTATCAGAACGATCAGGCAGCAACTGATTAAGGAACGCATTTCACAGATCAATCAGGATATTGCAGCAGCTGAGGCCAACAATGAAGACTATCGTGATCTTTTAACAGAAAAGCTGCGTCTGACAACCCTATTGCACCAAAATAGTTAAAACACAGTTATCAATGCGCCAAGATATTATCAGAGGATTATCTCCCGTCTCGTTTAGCAAGAAAGGAAATTCCGGTGGAACAGCATAACCTCGACCAAACTGTTAAAAAACTGATCGAATCCAGTAAGGCCAAAGGCTTCGTTACTACCAATGAAGTCTCTGACGCTTTATCTGAATTTGAGCTTTCGACTGCCCAAATGGAGGATATTTTCGAGCAGTTTGCCAAAGAAGGGGTAGCCCTGACCGTTAACGATGTGGTGATGGAGGCTATTACTGATCCGGATGATAATGATATTACTCAGGTAGTAGAACCGCTTGAAATAGATCTCTCGGTACCGGATGGGATAGCTATAGATGATCCGGTAAGGATGTATCTCAAAGAAATCGGTCGTGTTCCTCTGCTAACTGCGGAGGAAGAAGTCGAATATGCCAAAAGAATGGAAACCGGAGATGAAGAGGCCAAACGCCGTTTGGCCGAAGCTAACCTTCGCTTAGTTGTCAGCATAGCCAAACGCTATGTTGGTCGCGGGATGCTCTTTTTAGACCTGATCCAGGAAGGGAATCTGGGTTTAATTAAGGCTGTAGAAAAATTCGATTATCATAAAGGTTATAAATTCAGCACCTATGCTACCTGGTGGATTAGACAGGCCATTACCCGCGCTATCGCGGATCAAGCGCGTACCATCCGTATCCCTGTGCATATGGTGGAAACGATCAATAAACTGATCCGTATCCAGCGGCAGCTGATCCAGGAATTAGGTCGCGACCCTTCGCCGGAAGAAATCGCCGCAGAAATGGAGATTCCGGTGGAACGGGTGCGAGAAATTTTAAAAATCTCCCAGGAACCTGTTTCGCTGGAGACTCCTATCGGTGAAGAGGAAGACAGCCATCTGGGGGATTTTATCGAAGACGAAGAGGCCTTGGCGCCGGCAGAAGCCGCCAGCTTCTTCCTGCTGCGTGAGCAACTTGAGGATGTATTAAGCACCCTTACGCCCCGTGAGAAAAAAGTATTGCAGCTACGCTTTGGCCTAGAGGATGGAAGAAGCCGCACCCTGGAAGAAGTAGGGCAGGTTTTTAATGTTACCAGAGAAAGAATCCGGCAAATAGAGGCCAAAGCTCTGCGCAAATTGCGCCATCCCAGCAGAAGTAAAAAACTTAAGGACTATCTTGATTAAACTATCAATGATCGCCAAAGCTCTATTATCTATTTACTTTTATTAATGCACCAGGGATAAGCTGATCTATCAAGAACAGCTTATCCCTGATTTGCTTATTGCGCCGGTATGGATAAAATAAAGTCGCGATATTGATCCTTAAATTAGCTAAAGCAACCGATAGTTGCGCAGATTTTTACTAAAATTGATAGCGCAACCACCGCTATTTTGCGATAATAGGCATGTAAAAATAAAGAAAGAGGGGCCTGCTATGAATCTGGAAATTGCCGACCGCCTTGTGCAGCTAAGAAAAGAACACCACCTCTCCCAAGAAGAGCTGGCTGAAAAAATTGGCATCAGCCGTCAGGCTGTATCCAAATGGGAGCGGGCAGAATCATCTCCTGATACTGATAATCTTATCCTCTTATCCAAGCTTTATCACATCTCGATTGATGAACTATTGAGAACCAGTGATGAAGAAGATACAATAGTTTCTCCCTGCCGTCAAGAACTAACCATAGACAATAATGACAGTCCCTCTACTGATGCGAAAAACACCCAAAAACATACAGAAAATGCCATGTCAAAATTCCCCTATCCAGTCTTAGTCACCATCATTTATTTGGCGAGAGGTTTAATTTTCAATAAGTGGCATCCCGGCTGGTTGGTCTTTCTAACTATACCTATTTATTACTGGATTGCAGAGATCATTTACCCCAAACAAAAGGAATAAGCATTAGCAAATCTTATCAATAACGTGAGAATATGGTGCACTTAAAAATATCAAAAACTTTCCCCATCATCATAGATCATCATATTTTTATCTTTAACTATGGCAAGCAGGATTATCAAAACTGATAACCCTGCTTTTAATATAATTTCCACCATATTTATTTGTATTGATCATTTTTCTTTTGTCAGATCAGCATATTCCGCCTCTGCTATCTGAATTAGATTATCCGGCGCAGTCTCTATTTGCGCGCCAATTTTACCAGCGGAAAATACCATTTGTTCAAGAAGGATAGCGCTCTCATCAACAAAAGTCCTAAACAGCTTTTTCATCCCGATCGGCGAACAGCCGCCATGAATATATCCGGTATGCTTCAGCAAGTCTTTGCTCGGGCACATTTCGATATGTTTCTCTCCGGCAGCCTTGGCCGCTTTTTTCAAATCCAGCTCTTTAGCGACAGGAATAACGAAAACCAAAAATTCACCGGAAGCGCCTACAGTCACCAGGGTCTTAAACACCCGTTCCGCAGGCATACCGATTTTTTGTGCTACCGATACTCCGTCAATTTTGCCATCTTTATCATCATAACTATGCGCAGTGTATGCGATGCCGGCAGCATCCAGCAGCCGCATTGCGTTAGTTTTAGCCACATTGGCAGCTTTGGCCATCATGAAGCCTCCTTTAAAATAATAGATCAGCTATATTTCTCCGCCAAATGCCGGGCGACAAATACTCCCGAAGCAGAAGCCTGCGAAAGCGAATGAGTCACTCCTGAACCATCGCCGACCGCATAGAGATTGTCTACTGATGTCATCAACTTATCATCAACCGCTACGCGAGAATTATAGAACTTGACTTCTACGCCGTAGAGTAAAGTATCTTCATTGGCTGTACCGGGAGCGATTTTATCCAGGGCATAAATCATCTCAATAATGCTATCCAGTTGCCGTTTGGGGATCACCAGAGACAGGTCGCCGGCCGTAGCATTGAGGGTCGGACGGGTAAAGCATTTCTCCATCCGCCGCGCAGAGCTGCGGCGTCCCTTGACCAAATCGCCAAACCGCTGCAACAGTACTCCGCCGCCGAGCATGTTGGAAAGACGGGCAATATGTTCACCGTAGCCATTACTATCAGTGAAAGGTTCGGTAAAACAGTTAGAAACCAGCAGCGCGAAATTAGTGTTTTCCGTATGCAGAGCGGGGTCGGCATAACTATGCCCATTAACAGTTACGATACCGTTGGTATTTTCCGAGACGACCTCCCCATACGGATTCATACAGAAGGTACGCACCATATCGTTATATTTATCGGTTTTATAGACGATCTTACTTTCATAAACCTCGTCAGTGATATCGCTAAAGACTTCCGCCGGCAGCTCCACTCGAACGCCAATATCGACGCGATTGCTTTTTGTCTCAATGCCAAACTCATTGCAGATTTCCGAAATCCAGCGCGATCCGCTGCGGCCGCCGGTAAGAATCATATCATGGCAACGGTATTGCTCTCCATCATCAGTGCAGGCGATAAAATCTCCATCCTCCAGGCGCTGAATCGAAGTAACGCTGACGCCAAAAATCGTTGGCACCCGATCTTTGGTATACTCGTAAATATTTTTCAAAATGCCCTTATTGCGATCAGTGCCCAAATGACGCACCTTGGCATCAAGCAAATAAAGATTGTGCCGCAGCGCTTCTTTTTTCAGCTTAGCGCTAGTTGAATACAACTTGGCTTCCGCACCGCCCATCGAGCAGATAACGCTGTCCACATATTCCATCAGCGACATCGCTTCTTTCACACCGATATAGGTGTGCAGATCGCCGCCGAATTTGGTAGTAATATTATATTTTCCATCAGATAAAGCGCCGGCTCCGCCATAGCCATTCATGATTTGGCAAGGACTGCATTTGATACAAGTATTGATCTTGCCGGCATTAATCGGACAAATACGCTCTTCCAGGGGGCGCCCCTTTTCAATCATCAAAACCGTGGCATTATTTGGACGCTTGGTTAATTCATAGGCAGCGAATACGCCGGCTGCACCAGCGCCGACAATAATGATATCATATAATTTCATACACGCACCCCTTTTCTCAAAATCAGCAATACCTTGCCCTTTAATATTTATTATACCTCATAACCGCCGGTAGCTGTCAACTAATTAATACCCTAACCGGAGCCAATCAGCAAAAATATTTCCCGCGCCGATGATATATCGATCATAAGCAGTAGCGCTAGTGGTTTCTGTTAGCGATAGTTGGCATAATTTGCATAAGCTAAATATTTATTAGCGAAAACTGTCGCATATTAATATCATTACCTTAAACTGGCATTGTTAAAGAATATTCAGAATTTGATGAATATGGCGGAGAAAATAGTCTATCGTCTCAAGCTGTGCTTAAGTAAATTTATTGTAAAAAACTGTCTGATAGCAGTTTTTTATAACATTTTTGTCCACAAAGCAGCTTTTCGAGGAGAAATTAGCGATAGCAGGCATTATATGAAAAATTTTTTCTGTAAATCTTTCTTATCCCCAAGTTATCCACAGCCGACATTCATTGTTATGTATAAAAATACAGGCGGTAAACAGCCTCTGTATACCGCCTGTAACAATTATACTTTTCCGACATTTACTGTCAAAAGTTAATATTCAACGCGTTCCGCATCGCCCCACATGCGTTCCAGATCATAATATTGCCGCTCTTCTTCCAAGAAGATATGAACTACTACCGAACCAAAATCAAGCAAAATCCAGCTGCCTTCGCGGTAACCCTCAATTCGAAGCGGCGGCAGAGCGTTCTCTTTCATTTTTTCTTCAATATTGTCGCAAATAGACTGCGCTTGTCTGGTATTTGTCGCCGATACCAACAAAAAATAATCACAAATAACCGTTAGACCTCTTAGTTTAAGACTAATTATATCCCGACCTTTTTTTTCTTGCGCCAGGGCGACACATTGCTGCAGGATACTCTCCGCACTATTATCCGTCATTGAATGACCTCCAAGTTTATTATCCAGTGATTTTCCTAATAATGCCGCGCCATTAGCTTGCGGCATTGTTATCTTATTTCTGTATTGCTGCCATATTTCCTTTGTTGATGGATGCAGATCATCAGCGCGCTGCGCTAAAAACTCGATACTATGCCGCAGCATGGCTTCCATTGCCTGATCCAGATCCAGATATGCTAATCGCCTGATCTCATCTAAGCCCGGCCAAGATTTACGGTTCGGCTCAATTTTATCCGCCAGATAAAGAATTTTAGCTAAAGTACTCATCACAAAAGCCGGGACAGTGTGCAGCGCAATAGCCTCGCTGATTTCCGGATCGTTCACTCCCCACTGCTCGAGCAATAAAGCTGCGGCGACCGGTCCGTGCAGAATATCTGGGTGAGCTGCTTCCCAGGTATCTATGGGGATATGATACTCTTTAGCCAGAGCCAGCAGCTGTTCGTCTGGCTGTCCTTTAGCACTATCATGCAGCAATCCTGCGAGATATGCTCTCTGCGGATCAACCCCCCAATGCTGCGCTAAATGCTCCGCTTCTGCGGCAGTCCCCAAGGAATGTTGATAACGACGCGGCGAGAGCGTATTTTGCAAACGCTTTTGCACCGCGGACAAATCAATAGTTATTTTGACCATCTCCACAAGAATATCGCTTGAATATCAAAATCGGCGTCTTTGCAACTTTTATGCTTTGCCGTACAGTTGATGCTGGTAAATATATTCTTCCACTGATTCGGGAAGCAAATATTTGATCGGCCGGCCGTCATGAACCCGCTGCCGGATATCGGTAGAGCTAATATCCAAACCAGGGCTTTCCAGCAAGTCGATTTTGTCACGCCAGGCGGAGGGTAGTTTATCCAGGCGGGATAAATCAAAGCCTGGGCGGGTAGCGGCGACAAAGCGGCATAATGAGAGCAGCTGTTCCGGTTTATGCCAAGTATCGATCTCCAGCACAGCGTCTGCGCCGGTAATAAAATAAATCGCGGCAGCGCCATGATACTGCTGATTGATCGCTGATACCGTATCCACTGAATAAGAAAAGCCCTGCCGCTCGACCTCGATTTTCGATAATACGAAATGTGGGTTAGAGGCGATAGCCAGACCGGCCATCTCTGCTCTCTGCTCAGCAGCTGTAGCATGATTATTCCTTTTATGCGGCGGCGACCCTGTGGGGATAAAGATCACTTTTTCCAAAGCGAAAGCATACCAAGCCGCCTCGGCGATAACCAGATGTCCATAATGAATCGGGTCGAAAGTGCCGCCCATGATGCCGATACGTTTTTCCTTCATATTATCACTCTGCGTATTCAAATTCATTGCCCGCGATGCTGACAGTATCCCCCGGCTCAACACCGGCCTCGCGCAATGCGTTTTCCAGTCCCATTTGGACAAAAATGCGCTGCATTCTTAATACTGCATCATCATTATTGAGATCAGTCATCCGCACCAGTTTTTCTACCCGCTGGCCGGTAACCTGCCATACACCATCAGCATCCCGCTCGATAACAAAGGGTTCCTCCGCCCGGACCACTGTGGTTTTAACCGTCTCCGCCGGCGGGATATAAGCCATAATCGGCGTTTCATCCAGCAGCTCCTTAACCCGCCATAGCAAGTCCTTGATACCAGCCCCAGTCAAAGCGGAAATCGGGAAAATCTCATAGCGCTCTCCCACCTTAGCTTTAAGCTCCGCTAAATTTTCCGCAAAACCCGGCATATCGGCTTTATTAGCAGCTATGACCATCGGCCGGCTCAAAAAATCCTCTTTGTATAAGCTTAGCTCCTCATTAATCAGCGTAAAGCTTTCGTATGGCGGGCGCTCGGCATATTCGCTCAAATCAAGTACATGAATCAATACGCGGTTGCGTTCCGCATGGCGCAAAAAACGATGCCCTAGCCCGATACCGGAAGCCGCGCCTTCAATCAAACCCGGCAAATCCGCAGCCACAAAGCTATTCTCATCATCAAGGCGCACCATGCCTAGATTTGGCTCCAAGGTGGTAAAGGGGTAGTTGGCTATTTTAGGCTGGGCGGCGGATATCTTCGACAGCAGAGTCGATTTTCCGGCATTAGGCAAACCGATTAAACCTACGTCGGCAATCAGCTTCAGCTCCAAAACCAGCGTGCGCTCTTGTCCTGGTTCACCCTTTTCCGCATAGGCCGGCGCCTTTTCTTTACCAGTGGCGAAACGCACATTGCCGCGTCCGCCGCGTCCGCCGCGGGCAGCCATGAATTCCTGCCCCTGATGTGAAATATCCGCCAAAAAAACGCCGTTCTCATCTTTGACTACAGTACCTAAAGGAACAGCCAGACGCATATCCTCGCCCCAGGCCCCGCTCATATTCTTAGACATGCCATTGGCGCCGCGCTGCGCTTTATAATGTCGGCGGTATTTAAAATCATTCAGCGTCGACAAAGACGCATCTCCGACTAAAATGACCGATGCTCCGCGTCCGCCATCACCGCCGGCCGGACCGCCTAGCGGCACATATTTTTCGCGGCGAAAAGCTACCGCCCCATCGCCGCCGTCGCCGGCTTTGACAAAAATTTTGACATAATCACAAAACATCTTACTGCTCCTCAAGAGAAAATGCTGTTCTAAATATTTATTATATACAAAAATACCATGATAAGTCAAACCTGCGCCCACGCTTCAATGCCCGCTCCGTCTCGTTTGGACGGTAATCGTGCCGACGCATAATAAAACAGCCACCGGCGATCCGGTGGCTGTCCGTAGACTAAATATTAATATACGCTGACCTGTTTGCGGTTGCGGTCTTTTCTTTCAAAACGAACCTGACCGTCGATTTTAGCAAAGAGCGTATCATCCTTGCCGATACCAACATTATTTCCAGGATGGAATTTGGTGCCGCGCTGGCGGACTAAAATGCTGCCTGCGCTAACGTTTTGACCATCGCCGCATTTGAGGCCCAGGCGTTGTGCCGCTGAATCGCGACCGTTACGCGAACTACCGCCTGCTTTTTTATGAGCCATACAACTCGCCTCCTTTAATTCAAATCACAGGGACTACCCCTATTATATCTCGTAATTATTCAGCAACTTTAATGCTTTCGATTTGCAGCTTAGTATAAGGCTGGCGATGACCATTCTTGGTACGAATGTTCTTTTTCGGCTTATAGTGGAAAACCACTACTTTTTTGCCTTTGCCATGCTCTACTACCTTGCAAGCGACTTTAGCATCTTTCAGATAAGGCTTGCCGACTTGGAAATCGTTCTCATCATAAACTGCGAGGACTTTGTCGATCTCCAAAGCAGCGCCTTCCTCAACATCCAAAAGCTCTACCCGAATAGTATCGCCTTCAGCAACTTTATACTGCTTGCCGCCTGATTCGATAATCGCGAACATCGTTGCACCTCCCCTACTATATAGACTCGCCCGACAAAGGTGGCTTGCGCACTTATAACCAGCTCGGTGCGGTGTGGCAACAGATGAATTTTATCATACCGTCAGAGTAAATGTCAAGATTTTTTTAGAAGAAGCGGAATGGTTTCTTATTCTTCTTATTTTTTTTGCCTACATGTTTATTCTTATGCTCTTTACTCTCCTCGGAGGAATCATTACCCGTCGCATCAGCCTGCTGATCCCCTTCGTCATTATGCTTGAGCGCCAAATCTTCTTTAATAAAAGTCTGCTCTAAATCGGCAATCCAATCATCCACATCGGCCTGCTTGCTTTCAGCGGCCTTGGTTTCGTCCTCGTTCATCAGTTTTTCGATCATATCGCTGCTGATAATATCCAACCAGGCGGTATACTCAGCGCTCTCATCAGTGTTATCGGCGTCGATACGCGATAAGCCGCCAGTCAATCCAGCCAGAATCGCAGCCTCTTCAGCCTCTTCTTCAGCACGGCGCTGAGCTTCACTCTCATCTTCTGTTAAAGCTGTTTCAGCCACAGGCTCTGTAGCAGCGCTGACCGGCTCTTCTTCAGCTGGCAGCGCAGCAGTCTCATCACTAGTCGGCTCATCCTCGGCAACAGTCTCCTGAACGGCGGTAGCATCTTCGGTTCTAGGCTCAGAAATTTCTTCGACGCTTTCAACTGCAGCTGCTTCAGTTTTTTCTTCTATTATATCTTCGAGCAAGCCTTCCTCGAACAGATCATCGAGAATATCTTCCAGCTTATCAGCATCTGCCGCTTCATCAATATCATGATCAGCCTCTTGAGGCTGTTCTTCCTCTAGTTCAGAAACAAGCTCGTCTTGTATCTCAGGCTCAGCAGCTTCTTCAACCGCTGCCATTTCTTCATCAATAGCTATATCCTCTGCCTCAGACAACTCAGCTTCATCGTCGGCT
>CALXQC010000006.1 GCA_944390435.1 uncultured Clostridia bacterium | reverse complement strand
GGTGCAAGTCGGTGTTTTAGCGGCAGCTTAACAGGAAGATGAGGAGGAGAGCGACTAATGAAGACAGCTTACGACGTGATTATTAACGGCGGCGGCATCGTCGGTTGCGCCGTAGCCTTTGAATTAGCCAAACGCGGCCGCTCTGATATTTTGCTGATTGATAAAGAATACCTCTCTTCCGGAGCTACCGGACGCTGTGGTGCCGGTATCCGCCAGCAATGGGGCTCGCGCCTGAATGCAACTTTGGCGGTTGAAAGTACGCATATCTTTGAGACTCTGGAAGAATATACCGGCTATAACCATTCTTGTGGTCTCAATCAGTCCGGCTATCTGCTGTTGGCCTATACCGAAAAAGAATGGGAACAGTTCCAGGAAAATCTCGCTGTACAGCATAGTCTGGGCGTTGATTCTTTTACGGTAGATTTGAAAAAGGCTATCTATAATTATGTACCGCATATCAATACGGACGGTCTTTATGGCGCGACTTTCTGCCAAAAGGATGGTCATGCGGATCCTTTCCACTGCACTTTTGCTTATGCCCAGGGGGCTAAGCGGCTGGGAGTAGACATTCTTACTTATACTCATGTTGATCAGCTGCTGACCGACCAGGGAAAAATTAAGGGCGTTGTAACTGCCCAAGGTCAGTTTACCGCCAATACCGTAATTAACTGCGCCGGAGGTTGGGCTCCAGGATTGGCGGCTCAAGTTGGTGATGAAATCCCTGTTTTCCCCGAACGCCATCAAATTATGGTAACCGAGCCAGTAGGTCCTTTGGGACAGGCTGGCAAATATATGCCAATGGTGATGTCTTTTTCGCGCAAATTTTATGTGCAGCAGACGCCGCATGGCAGCTTGATTATGGGGATTGGCGAAGTAGAACCGGTCAGCTTTAATATTAATTCCACCTGGCAGTTCTTGGAAAAGTGCAGCAAAACCATCACAGATACTTTGCCAGCGCTTAAAGCGCTGCGCGTGGTGCGGCAATGGGCCGGTCATTATGATATGAGCCCTGATAGAAGCCCGGTGATTGAGTTTTCCTCTCATGCAGAAGGCTTGGTAACTATTTGCGGCTTTTCTGGCCACGGTTTTATGGTTGCGCCGCGGACAGCCATTTTGGTGGCTAATGCCTTGTGCGGTGAAGCTGACAGTATTGACGTCAAGCAGTTTGCTGCCGAACGATTCCAGTCCGGGCGGCTGCTGCTGGAGCCGTCGGTTGTTTAATTAAATGCCGCTGACCGGATATCGAAAACCGGATATTGAAGATCAGTTATTAAAGATGATGTTGGCATTTGTCTCTTGAGCCGGCTATAACAGGGTGTTATAATACTACAAATGGCTAAAATTATTCCTATGACAACTAAAAGACTGCCTAAAAAACGCTTGCGCAAAGGCAATTTAATTATCGCCGCGATTGTCCTGGCTATCTTTATTATCTTGCTCGTTTCTTTGATCAATTTTATCAACTATTTGCGTCTGGATATGGTTCGGGCAGAGCTGGGTACTATTGATACTTCAATGCCGTGCCAGGTAGTGGTGGCCAGAAGTGAAACAGTGGTGTATGCTTCTGCTCCTGGACAATTTGTTAATATTATCAGCGATGGCGAGAAAGTGAAGGCAGGCGGCGTTATCGGCTATATGTCTTCTGAGGGAGATAGTGCAGAGAGCATTCCTGTATCCAGCGAGGTCGGCGGTCTGGTCTTTTATGATTTGGACGGCTGGGAGGAGATCCTGACCCAGGACAAACTGTTGTCGATGGATTGGCAGCAGGTGTTTGCACAAATGAGCGGTGAAGAACAGCCCGAAAATGACGATGCTACCGCCGCGCCTGAAAATTTGGGCGAGGGGCGGAAGATAGCCCGGATCGTAGATAATTTGGCTGATATTTATCTGTGCCTGGAGGTAGAAGATAGTATACTGCCTTATCTCAACGAAGGCCGGGTCGATTTGCGCTTTGCTGAGTTGCCGGAAGGCTATACTTTAAGAGGCAGTATTGATGATTACGAGTCGCTCACCGCGAATGATCGCTATATCTTGGTGCGGATCGGTATTGAGGAACCGCTGCTCAATGAATTGCGCTATGGTAGCGCCGAGGTGGTTGGCGAGACTATCAGCGGAGTTATGATTCCCAAATCATCACTGGTCACAGATGAACAGGGGAACAGCGGCGTATATATCAAAGACAGGAAGAAGTTAGCTTTCTGTGAAGTAGAGGTTGTCGGCGAGGGTGAGGGCGCAGTGATCGTCGAGGGCATCAGCGCTACAGATATCGTTGCGGCTAACCCCACCCATGCTAAAGTTGGACAAAAAGTATATTGAGGTGATAACGATGACGATCGCTGAATCTATTGAAACAGTTAAAGAAAATATTGCCAGAGCACAGGCTGCTAGCCAGTTCGCCGCTCCGTCGGTGCTATTGCTGGGAGTTACTAAAACTCAGACCATTGAGAAGATGCGGCAGGCAGAGGCGGCGGGAATCACTGATTTTGGTGAAAACCGCGTTCAGGAAATGATGTCCAAATATGATGAATTTCCGCAGATCAATTGGCATTTGATCGGGCATTTGCAGACCAATAAGGTCAAATATATTATCGGCAAGACGGTGCTGATTCATTCTTTAGACAGTATTGCTCTGGCACAAGAAATAGAAAAACGCAGCGCCGCCGCTGATTTGGTGACCAATGCTTTGGTGCAGATTAACATTGCCGAGGAGGAGACTAAAAGCGGTATTCATGAGGAGGAGCTGGCAGACTTTCTGCAGGCGATGGCGGATTATCCGCATTTGCGTATTCAGGGTTTGATGACCATCGGCCCGCACGTTGAAGCTCCGGAGGAGATTCGCCCTGTTTTTGCCGAATTGCGTAAACTGTTTGAACGGGAGAAGCAAAAAGCCTTGCCACATCTGGATTTGCGCTACCTTTCGATGGGTATGAGTTATGATTATCCGATCGCTGTTGAAGAAGGCGCCAATATTGTGCGGGTCGGTAGTAGTATTTTTGGCGCTAGATACTAGAATTTTGTGCTAATTATCCATTTTAAGCAGGAATTATTTGTTTTTGCTAGAAGTAAGCATAGATAGCTATTTATTTTGTACTTTCACCTACGAAAGGAGAGATACTAGTGACCGGTATCATGGATAAAGTCAGCGATTTTTTCTTTAAAAATGAGGACGATATTGAGGAATACAGCGAATTTTCCGAACCAGGCGCTGAATCAGCCGCGGAAAAAGCTGCCGCTAAACCTCAAGAAAAACGCCTGGTTAAGAAAACAAATTTGATCAGCGTTCCGTCCAAAAACAAAAATGCCGATAATTTGGAGATAGTCCTGTTCAAGGCGGTCACCTACGATGATATGCAAGAAATTGCCCGGACTATCAAAGACCGCAAAATCGCGGTAGTCAATTTTGAAGATATGGATAAAGCCGTAGCGCAAAGAATGGTTGATTTTCTGTCCGGCGCTGCTTTCGCTCTCGACGGCGTACCCCGCAAAGTTTCCGGCGGTACTTTCATCTTCAGCTCCTCTCAGGTAGATATGAGCGGCCATATCATGGAAGGCGACGGCGATTTTGAGCCTGAAGACCTGGAAAACGACGACCGTTTCTCCTCTAATCAGTGGCTGCGTTCATAGCGCACGTTGATCAGCAAGGAGGGCTTGGGCAATCGTTATTCAGGTTATCAAGACGATTTTCAATGTTTATTACGTCTTGATTTTAATTCGCGTTATTTTTTCTTGGATTCGCGTCCAGGATAATTTCTTTACTCGTTTCATCTACGAGATCACGGAACCAGTTTTAGGGCTGTTCCGGCGGCTTATTCCGCCGCGCCCTAGTTTTCCTATTGATCTTTCGCCGATCATTGCTTTTGTGGTCTTGCAATTATTGGAATCCATTATAATCCAGGTGCTGATTCGCATATTATAATTGGTCTATAATTATTGAGAATTCGCCATAGGGCCAAGTGTGATAGCTATGCTCCTATGGCGAAAAGCTTTTTTGCTGCTACCAGCTCATATAAACAGGAAAGGTATTGGTAACTTAAGTTATGGCAAATCAAGAAAAAGACAATAAGACCGAATACGGCAATACACTGAATTTACCTCAGACCGAGTTCCCGATGCGCGGCAATCTACCGCAAAAAGAGCCGGGCATTTTGGCCAAATGGGAAGAAATGCATATGTATCAGCGGATCGGTGAAAAAAATGCTGGCAAACCAAAATTTATCCTTCATGATGGTCCGCCGTATGCCAATGGTGATATTCATTTGGGACATGCCCTGAATAAAGTCCTCAAGGATATGATCATCAAATATAAAAATATGACAGGTTTTGATGCGCCGTATGTCCCAGGCTGGGATACGCATGGCTTACCGATTGAGCAGAAAGCTATCAAAGAGTTGGGACTGAATCGTGATAAGGTCAGTAAAGCTGACTTTAGGGAAAAATGTAAAGAATTTGCTTTAAGTTATGTCAATATCCAAAGAGAAGAATTTAAGCGCCTAGGCGTAATCGGCGACTGGGATAATCCTTATCTGACATTGCGTCCTGATTATGAAGCTATCCAGATTAAAGCTTTTGGTGAAATGGCCAAGAAGGGCTATATTTATAAAGGCCTGAAGCCGATTTACTGGTGCCCGGAATGCGAAACAGCTTTGGCTGAGGCTGAGATTGAGTATGAGGATCATAAATCCGCCTCTATATATGTCAAGTTCCAGGTGGCCGATGGCAAAGGGCTGCTGCCTGATGATGCCTATGTTATCATTTGGACTACTACCCCCTGGACTATTCCGTCTAACTTGGCGATCACCCTCCATCCGGATTTCATTTATGCGCTGATCGCGATCCGCGGTGAAAAATGGCTGGTAGCCAGAGAGATGATTGATTCTTTCCTGGCCAGCGCTAAAATTGAAGATCCTTATGAAATTATCGCAGAATTCAAGGGACGCGATCTGGAATTTGTCACCTACAAGCATCCGCTGTATGATCGGATTTCGCCGCTTATTCTGGGCAATCATGTCACACTGGATGCTGGTACAGGATGCGTTCATACTGCTCCCGGTCATGGCGCCGACGACTTTATCGTGGGCAAAAAATATGGACTGGAGATTTATTCCCCGCTGGATGATAAAGGCCGCTTGGACGAGACTACCGGTCCTTTCGCCGGTATGCCTACTACCGAGGCCAATAAAGCCGTTAGCCAGGCTCTGGAGGATTGCGGTGCACTGATTCATTTTCAGCTCTTCTCCCATCAGTACCCGCATTGCTGGCGTTGCCATACGCCGATTCTTTTCCGTGCGACAGAACAATGGTTCGCATCGATCGACGGATTCCGTGAGGATGCCCTGCGCGAGATCGATAATGTTAAGTTTATCCCCTCTTGGGGCCGCGACCGTATTTATAATATGATACGCGACCGCGGCGATTGGTGTATTTCCCGTCAGCGCACATGGGGCGTGCCGATCCCGATCTTTTACTGCGAAGATTGCGGAGAATATATTATCAATGATGATACTATCGAGCATTTGCAGCAGCTGTTCAAAGAACATGGCTCCAACTGCTGGTTCACTATGGATGTCGAGCAGCTGATGCCGGCTGGTTACCAGTGTCCTAAATGCTGCGGCAAGCATTTCCGCAAAGAAACTGATACCATGGACGTGTGGTTCGATAGCGGCAGCAGTCATTTTGCCGTATTGGAAAATAAGGAGCGTTGGCCGGAACTAAGCTGGCCTGCTGACCTCTACCTTGAGGGTAGCGATCAGCACCGCGGCTGGTTCAACTCTTCGCTGTGCATCTCTGTGGCCAACCGTGGCGTTGCGCCGTATCATCAGGTGCTGACTCATGGATTTTTGGTGGACGAGGAGGGAAAAAAACAGTCCAAATCTTTGGGCAATACCATCAGCCCGCTGGATATTATTAAGGATATGGGCGCTGATGTTTTGCGCCTGTGGGTTTCTTCCACCGACTATCGTTCCGATATTGCCAATTCCCACGGCATTTTTAGACAGATGGGCGAGGCTTACCGCAAAATCCGTAATACTATGCGTTACCTGCTGGGCAATCTTTATGATTTTGATATTGATAAAGATATGGTGCCTTTTGAGCAGATGCCGGAATTAGAAAAATGGGCGATGATCAAGCTCCAGGAGTTGATCGCCAAAGTCCGTGCGGCTTATGAAGAATACGAGTTCCATGTAGTATTTCATGCTATCCATAAGTTCTGCGTCCTGGATATGAGTGCGTTTTATCTTGATGTTATTAAAGATACGCTCTATACGGAAAAACCTGATAGCGCCAAACGTCGCAGCTGTCAGACTGTTTTATATCATATCGCTCATGCGCTGACCCGCTTGCTGGTGCCGATTTTGGCCTTTACTACCGAGGAAGTTTATCAATACCTGCCCAAGCCGGCAGATAGTCCGGAATCAGTGCTGTTGCTGGATATGCCGGAAGTAAATGCCCAGATCAGCGATCCGGTATTGGAAGCAAAATGGCAAAAATTCCTCACTTACCGCGAGGAAGTTACTAAAGAATTAGAGGCCGCCCGCCGGGATAAAAAGATTGGCCATTCTCTTGACGCCGCGGTGATTCTGCACCCGGATCAAGAGGCTTATGAGCTTCTCGATAGTCTCAAGGATGATTTGCCGCGGCTGTTTATCGTCTCCCAGGTAGCTTTGGCTGATCCTGATGGTACGGAGGGATTGCAGGTGGAAGTCCGTCAGGCCGAAGGCGCTAAATGCGCCCGGTGCTGGATCTATAGCGATACCGTCGGCCATGATGCTGATTATCCTGAGCTATGCGAACGCTGTGCAGCGGCGCTGAAATAAGATCAAGGCGAAATATCTTTGCAAGCCAAGGAGGAGCGGCAATGGTAGAATTTATCGGCAGGCCATCGCAAGAGCGGATGAATGCCTTTGCAGGACGCAATATTATCGATATCAGCAGTTTGACACGTGATGAGATCGAAACCATCATGCAGACGGCCGCCTACTATGATCGATCCTTAACCGATAAAGTTAGACTTTATGATATGGACGGTAAGATTATGGCTTCATTGTTTTTCGAGCCGTCTACCCGAACAAGATTATCTTTTGAAGCGGCCATGGAGCGTTTGGGCGGTAAGGTGATCTCCCTGACGGAGAGTACTACCGCGCAGATTTCTTCCACGTCTAAAGGCGAGACTCTTTATGATTCTATCCGTGTCGTCAATTATTATTGCGATGTCATTGCTTGCCGCAGTCCCATCGAGGGCGCCCGGATGGAGATCACCCGCGCTGCTACCGTTCCGTATATCAATGCCGGCGATGGTTCCGGCGAGCATCCTACCCAGGCCTTGCTGGATGTATATACCATTTATAAAGAGAAAGGCGGATTGGACGGTTTAACTTATGCTATTTGCGGCGATTTAAAATACGGCCGTGCAGCCCATTCCTTTTTAGAGGCTTTGGCCAAGTTCTCGGTCAAGAAGATTATTTTGGCTTCGCCGCAGGAGTTGCGGATGCCGGAAGAATATCTGGCCAAATTAAAAGACTCCAATATAGAAATTGAAGAGTGCTTCGACCTGGATTATGCGGTGGCTAACGCGGAAGTCATTTATATGACACGAGTGCAAAGAGAGCGTTTCATTTCAATGGATGATTATCTGCGCAACAAAGATCTTTTCATTATGACCGCTAAGCATGTTGAGTCCTTCCAGCCTGGAGCGATTATTCTTCATCCTTTGCCACGGCTCAATGAGATTGAGCTGGCGGTTGATGATTATGCCGGCGCTGCTTATTTCCGCCAAGCCGGTAATGGTCTGCCGGTGAGAATGGCGGTGCTGGCCTTAGTAACTGGCAGTGTGAAGTAGTTGACGGATCGTCATTGCCGTATTTCCCGGGTGAGTATAGCTGACCCGGGAAGTTTTATATTGTTTGCATCTTCATAACTCCGCTTCTATCAGGTATAATAGCTATAGATAATCCTGCGGAGGTGATGTATATGAAAGAAAAAATTCGCATCAGCCGGCGGAATAAGGCAGCTCGGATACAGGCGGAACCGCATCAGGTTCATGAAGAAAAGCAGGTAGCGGATCCGGAAAGTGAAACAGAGCTGGCTCCTGAGGAGTTGACCCGGGCTGATATCCGGGCGCTGAAAACCATGGCGCTAGATTTTGAGCGCACACTGGACTATTATCATTTGCGCAACCATCCGTGGCGTAATATCGGTCTGTCATTGGTCAATGGTATGGCTCGCGGTTTGGGGTTTGCTATCGGTCTTACAGTTCTAGCGTTTATTTTGGTTTCGCTTATCCAAAGTCTCAACTTATTGAATATCCCGATTATCGGCGATTTTTTGGCTGACTTATTAGAGTATATTGACGGTGTACGTAATTTGTAGTGATATTACTGCGGAGGAAGTATGTTTTGGATTATTCTTATCCTGGCTGTTGGCTTGGACCAATTAAGCAAATATTTGATCGTCACTTCTCTGGCTTTAGGAGAGAGTATGCCGGTGATCGATGGCTTTTTGCAGTTCACTTATACTCTGAACCAGGGCGCCAGTTTTTCCATTCTGCAGGGGCAGCGGGTAATTTTTATTATTGCTACGCTGCTGGTGCTGGGGCTAATTTTTTTCCTGCTGCGTAAAATACCGCAGGATATGCGTTTATTTAGAGCGTTTATCGCGCTGTTTTGTGGCGGTACGATCGGCAATTTTATCGATCGGTTACATAGCGGAGCGGTGATTGATTTTATCGATTTGGGTTGGTTTCCCATCTTTAATATTGCCGATAGCTGCATCTGCGTCTCGGCAGTGGCTATTTGTTTGATGCTGCTGTTCGGCAAACCTGGCAGCTTACTGAGCGCAATGAAGGCGAAAGAGGATCATGACGCTTAATAATTCGCAGCAATATCGTATGCAAATAGACTCTGACGCGCAGGGAAAACGGCTGGATGCCTATTTAACTGCTGTTTACCCACAGTTTACCCGTTCTTATTTGCAAAATTTGATTAAAAACGGCAAAATTTTGGTCAATGGTAAGCTGGTTAAAACTGGCTATAGCTTAATCCCCGGCGATATAGTGACGATGGAGATTGCTGAAGCTGTTGCTATGCATGCCGATCCAGAAGATATTGCCCTAAATATTGTTTATGAGGATAATGATATTATCGTGGTTAATAAACCGCAGGGCATGGTGGTGCATCCGGCGGCAGGGCATAGCGAAGGCACTTTAGTTAATGGTCTGCTGCATCATTGCGGCGATCTTTCTGGGATTAACGGAGTGATCCGTCCGGGCATCGTTCACCGTATTGATAAGGATACCTCGGGAATTTTAGTGGCAGCAAAAAATGACGCTGCCCATTTGGGACTAACCGCGCAATGGGCCGGTCATCATATTACCAGGGTATATCATGCTTTAGTGCATGGCGTGGTGGCTGAAGACCAAGGAACCATTGATGCGCCGATTGGCCGCCACCCGCGGGATAGGAAAAAGATGAGCGTAGATCCGCAGAAGGGCAAATCGGCAGTGACGCATTACCGCGTTTTGGATCGCTTTGCCGTAGCAAATGTTTCTTACCTGGAACTGCGTTTGGAAACTGGCAGGACGCATCAGATTAGAGTGCATATGGCTTATTTAGGGCATCCGGTGCTGGGTGACCCCGTTTATGGTAGAAAAAAGGAACCGTATGCCTTGGCGGGACAGGCCTTGCATGCTAAAATCTTGGGTTTCAAACATCCGATCAGTGGAGAATATTTGGAGTTTGATAGCCAGCTGCCACAGTATTTTACTGACCTATTAGCACGTTTTCGTCAGGAGGATCATCGATGACAGGCGCGCTTTATCAGGAAATTTTTAATCGCGAGCAGCTTTTAATCGGTGCCGAAGGACTGCAAAAATTAGCTTCGGCAACAGTAGCGGTTTGCGGTTTGGGCGGTGTTGGGTCTTATTTGGCCGAGGCTTTAGCTCGATCAGCGGTTGGAGGACTGCTACTGATAGATTTTGATCAGGTGGCGGTTTCAAATATCAATCGCCAGCTCTGTGCCCTCAGTAGCACTGTGGGCATGGATAAGGCTGATGTGCTCGCCGGGCGGATCAGTGAGATTAATCCGGACTGTCAGGTGGTAGTCGCTAAAACATTTATCGACGAAGCTACCCCGCTGCAAGAATTATTGGCCGGCGTGGATTATCTTGCTGACGCTATTGATTATGTCCCGGGAAAACTGGCCTTGATCGAATATGCTTATCGCTGTCAGTTACCGATCATTTCCGCTATGGGCGCTGGGCGCCGTTTAGACCCAAGCAAGCTGCAGATAGCGGATATTGCGCAGAGTTTTGCCTGTCCGTTGGCGAAAACTATTCGCCGCCGGCTGCGTGAGCGGGGAATCGAGCATGGCGTGAAGGTAGTTTTTAGTAGTGAGCAGCCCTTGCCCGCCCAGGGCGATGAGATCGGCAGTATTGCCTTTGTGCCGTCAGTTGCAGGGCTATTGATGGCCGGGCAGATTGTCCGTGATCTTTTGGCAATCTAGAGGTTATTATGGATATTTTTGATAATGCGGCAGAAAACAGAAAAAAAACTTCAGCTCCTTTAGCGGCTAGAATGCGGCCGACTACTCTGGATGATTTCGTTGGGCAAGAAGAAATAGTCGGCAAAGGGAGATTGTTGCGCCGCGCTATTGAGGCAGATCAACTTTCGTCTATTATCTTTTGGGGGCCTCCGGGGTGCGGAAAAACAACTTTGGCGCAAATTATCGCTCATACTACCGGCGATAATTTTCGTACGCTCTCAGCGGTAAGTTCCGGGATTGGCGATATTCGAGAGGTGGTTAATTTTGCTAAGGATGAGCTGAAATTCTACGGCCGCCGTACAGTCCTGTTTATTGATGAAATCCACCGCTTCAATAAAACGCAGCAGGACGCGCTTCTACCCTCTGTAGAAGAGGGGACAATAATTTTGATCGGAGCCACTACGGAGAACCCATATTTTGAGGTTAATAGCGCTTTGATTTCCCGCTCACGTATTTTTCGGCTTAAATCTCTAGAAGAAACAGATATCATCACCCTGCTGAAACGTGCTGTTGCTGATGAACGTGGGCTGAAAAGTTATCAGCTGCAGGTTGACGATGACGCCCTGGAGCATTTAGCATCGGTGAGCGGCGGTGATGCCCGTACCGCTTATAATGCCTTGGAGTTGGCGGCTCTGACCACCGAGCCGGATGCTCAGGGAGTGCGGCATATTGATTTAGCTATTGCCGAAGAAAGCATCCAGCAGCGCAATATCAGTTATGATAAAAACGGCGATTGGCATTATGATGTAATTTCGGCTTTTATCAAAAGTATGCGTGGTTCCGATCCGGATGCGGCGCTGCATTGGTTGGCCAGAATGACTGAAGCCGGAGAAGCTCCGGAATTTATTGCTCGCAGGATCGTTATTTGTGCAGCGGAAGATGTAGGTCTGGCAGATCCCTTCGCGCTGACTCTGGCAATGTCGGCGGCTGAGGCGGTGCATTTTGTCGGTTGGCCGGAGGCGCGGATTCCTTTGGCGGAGGCGGCGGTTTATGTCGCTATGGCGCCTAAATCCAATTCAGCCTATATGGGCATTGAGGCTGCTATTGCCGATGTACATAATAAACCTTTCTCCGGCGTGCCGATTCATCTGCGTGATGCTAGCTACCGCGGCGCAAAAAAATTGGGTCATGGGAAAGGATATAAATATCCGCATGACTATCCGGGGCATTATTTGCCGCAGCAATATTTACCGGAAGAGTTTGCCGAGAGCCGGTATTATTTCCCTTCAGAAAACGGCCGCGAAGTAAAAATGTCGGAAACTTTAGCAGCACTGCTTAAACGCAAGCAAGAATGGCTGAACAAAAAGAAACCAAAACAAAAATAGCAAATTACAGCCGGGAAATCGGCGTATAGTTGACTCTTTATGTGGTTATGAAAATTAAAGATAAGCGGAAAACTAGGGTTATAGTAGCAATGAGCGGCGGCGTGGATAGTTCTGTAGCCGCTTTTCTGCTATGCCGGCAGGGATATCAGGTGATCGGCGCTACCTTTGAAAATGGTTATGGTCAGCCGAGCCTGCAAGCTGCTGATATCTGCCGGCAGCTGGGTATCGAGCATCATGTGATCGATATTCGTGATAGCTTCAACAAGCAGGTAGTGCAGCCATTTTTAGCTGCATATCTCAGCGGCCGGACGCCTAATCCCTGTGTTTTATGTAATGAAAAAATCAAGTTCCCGGTTTTTGAGCCGCTGCTGGAGCTCTTCGCAGCTGATTTTATCGCCACTGGACATTACGTACGCCTACTGAAGCGCAATGGAAGGTTTTTACTGCGGCAAGCAGTTTGCCGGGAAAAAGATCAGTCTTATTTCATGTACCGGCTGAGTCAGAATGTTTTAGCAAAATGCCTCTTTCCTTTAGGTGAGTATAGCAAAGAGCAGGTGCGTGATATTGCTGGACAGCAAGGGCTGGTGTCGGCTCGGCAGAAGGATAGCTATGATATTTGCTTTATCGAATCTGGAGATTACCGGCAATATTTCAGCGATGATGCATCTCCCTCGCTTCAGCCGGGGGAAATAGTAGATAAAAACGGCCGGGTGGTCGGCCGCCACCGGGGATTAGCATATTATACCCTCGGACAAAGGCGCGGTATAGATGTGGCTTTAGGATATCCTGCTTATGTGATCGGCTTGGATGGAGGGCATAATCGTTTGATTTTAGGTGAGCGGGAGGATTTGTGGACGAATCATGCCCAAATTGAGCAGGCTGTATTTATGCCATTTGACCAGCTAACATCACCACTGACAGCTATGGTAAAAATACGCTACCAAGCTCCGGCGGTGGAGGCTACGATTCTCCCCGGCTGCAATGCCGGTCGGGCAGAGCTTGTTTTTTCTCAACCGGTGTGGGCTGTGACTCCAGGCCAGTCTGCGGTCATTTATGATGGAGAACTGCTTCTCGGCGGCGGATATTTAATATAATTTGATAATTAATTGAAAAAAATTTTTTATGCAGCAAAATCTGGCTGAGAAAATAGTTGCTTTGGCAGCTATTTTTTTTGTGCATTTGGTCACAATAAAACCGAGGTGAGAAGATGATCAGCGGAAAGCAATTGCATGGTTTGAAGGTATTGACGCCAGAAGGAGCTGTTGTAGGAGTAATTGATGATTTGATTGCGGAAAAACAAACAGGGAAAATCCAGGGATTTATTGTTAATTTACCCGGATTGATTTCCGCGACAGCCTTTTTATCCGTGCGAGATATCCGCAGTATGGATTTGGCCGGGATAGTGATCCCCAGGAAAAAATGTCTCAAGCGGATGACTAAAGATCAGCCTTTGGGCTGCGCTTTAATACGGATTGGTGATATTGAGACGGAATACGGCTATATCACGGATATTTTATTGGATGACAAACGGATCAGCGCCGTAGAAGTATCGCAGGGTATTTGGAGCGATATCTGTCAGGGCCGGCGGACAATACCATGGGACAAGCGGTAAAGGAGGTGAGATGATGAAAAGTAGATCGCGAGGATGGTTGATTGCAGGTACAGTTATCGGTGCGGCTGG
>CALXQC010000005.1 GCA_944390435.1 uncultured Clostridia bacterium | reverse complement strand
CCGGCCGCCGGTTTGTAGCCGCAGCCGCTTTCGCAGTTGATGACGACATCGAAATAAGGCGCGGCGCCGATCAGCTCCAGCGTCTCATGCGCCGGCTTTTCGCGCTTGGAGGTGGCGATCGCCAGCTGAGCACCGGCTTCTTGGAGCTGGCGCAGCATATCAATGATGCCGGGAAAGGCTTGCAGATCAGCCTTATGCTGCTGATAGTTGCGCGCATAGGCCTGAGTGTATTCTTCGCCGCGTCCCGGCCCCAGTACATCTTCGCCGGTGATGATCAGCGGTACGCCGATATAGCGGTCGATATCCGTCTCCTTAGCCGGCAGGCCGTACTGCTCCGAGGTGATTTTGGCTACGCGGCGAATGATTGGTATTGTATTAGCCAGCGTGCCGTCGAGATCGAAAATAAAAGCAGTCATGGTTAATCCTTTCCGCCTGTCTGCCAGGCTGAAGATGATAGCGGTTCACAGCGGCCGCGCTGCTGCCAGTAGGCGGTGAGAGCGGCCTGATAGACAGTCTTGAAGCTGGTTTGATGCGCTGCCGCCGCTGCGGCCACAGCATCAGCTTCCGGAGCGACGGTATCGCCGCTGATCTTGACCGCGATCTCGCCGAAAGCGGTGGCGACCGTCTCGCTATGCCGCGGCAGAAGCCAGCGCCGTTCGTGGCTGACGCGGAGTCCGATGGTGCAGCTCTCGCGGAAGATCAACCGGGCAAAGCGTTCGCTTTGGCCGTCAGGAACGATCAGCTCCAGCGCCCAGCCGGGGCGGCCTTTTTTCATCAATAGCGGCGCATAGCTCATATCGAGCGCACCGGCAGCCTGCGCCTGCGCCCATAACTGCGCCAGCAGCTCTCCGCTGGCGTCGTCGATATTGCTGCGCAGTACTTCTACCTGGTCTTGCTGTAAGTCTGCCGGCAGATCACCGCTGTTGAGCGGCTCGCCCAGCAGCGCGCGCAGAATATTCGGCTGCTGCTCAAAATCTCGGCTGCCGGCGCCGCAGCCGATTTCCAGCAAGCGCAGCGGCGGCAGGGACTGTTCTGCCCGGCAGCCGCGCAGCAGCGCGATGCCGGTCGGCGTGACGGTTTCGCCGTTCAGCGGCGAGGGGAGCAGCTCTAGACCGCGCATCAGCAGAGCCGCCGCCGGCGCCGGGAGCGGGATGACGCCGTGTTCACAACGAACCGTGCCGGAAGAGAGCGGCAGCGCGGAAAAATAAATCTGCCCGATATCAAGCTGTTCCATCAGCAGGGCGGCGCCGCAGATATCGATCAATGAATCGACCGCGCCGACTTCGTGAAAATGCACTTCTTCGGCCGGGCATTGATGAACCTGGCCTTCCGCCTCCGCCAGGACGCGGAAGCTTTCCAGGGCGCGCTGCCGCGCCCGCTGCGGCCAGGAAGTCTGCTCGATCATCCCGCGGATCTCGCGGTAATGGCGGTGATGATGCTGATGGGAAAATTCCACGCTGACCCGGCGGGCGGCGATGCCGTTTTTGCTGACGGAGCTGCAATGGAGCTGCCAATACTCCAGCGGCAGCTGTCGCAGCTGCTCGCATAGTGGCTCAAGCTGTCCGCCGGCATCGAGCAGGGCTGCCAGCAGCATATCGCCGGCGATACCGCTGGGGCAATCAAGATAGAGGAGACGGCTCATATACAGTATTCCCTTCTTAAGTATAGTTGTTTTGCTGCGTTGGGCAGCCGCTTAGCGGTCGAAGCTGCCGCTGGCAAAAGGCAGCAGATCGAGCGTTACATAGCGGTAGCCGAGCGATTGGAGCTGTTCTGCTAAAGTTTCACGGTAGCGCAGCGCCCGGTCCATATCATTGGCCGGCAGTTCCAGCCGCAGCAGATCTCCATGCACCCGGGCGCGGAATTCGCGAAATCCAGCCTGGCGCAGGCATTGCTCCGCCGCCTCTACTTGGCGCAGCGCGCTCTCGCTGAGAGCGGTATGATAGGGAAAGCGGCTTGCCAGGCAAGGGGCCGCCGGAGCGTCCCAGTTGGCCAGACCCAGCTGCTGCGCCAGCTGGCGCACCTCTGCCTTGGTGAGTCCGGCTTCCGCCAGCGGATGAGCGATTTGCAGTTCCTGCGCTGCCTGATTCCCCGGGCGGAAAATGGTTAAATCATCGGCGTTGCAGCCGTCGGCCAAATGCTCGATCCCAGCCTTTCGCGCTGCCTGCCAAAGCGATTGATAGAGGGCTTTTTTGCAGTGATAGCAGCGCTGATGCCAGTTTTCTGCTACTGGTTGCAGCTGCAGCATATTCAGCTCTAATAATTGCAGCGTCCAGGACTGCCTCCGCGCTGTTTCCCGCGCTTGCTCTATTTCATAGGCGCTTTGCAGCGGCGTAACTAAGGTGATTGCCAGCAGCGGGCTGATGCCGGTCTGCTGCGCCGCTGCCATCAGCAGCGAGCTGTCCGTCCCCCCGGAAAAACAGACCGCCAGTCCGCTGGCAGCGTATTGCTGCAGCAGCTCTTTCAGCTTGGCGTAGCGTGCGGCGAGCTCAGCCATTATTCTGACAGCGCCGCGACCATGGAGCCAAAGAGCTCCAGCGCCTGAGCGATCGGCTGGGGGGTAGCCATATCTACTCCGGCGTCGCGCAGCAGATCTATCGGGTCTTTGCTGCTGCCGGCGCTTAAAAATTGCAGATAGCGCTGTTGATTGGCCTTAGCCTTGGCAGTATCTTCATCCAGCATACCCAGTGCCAGCGCTGAGGCGGCGCAGAAGCCGGTGGCATATTTATAGACATAATAGGCGCGGTAAAAGTGGGGGATGCGCATCCACTCGCGGGCGATCAGCTCATCTACTGCTACTGCTTCGCCGAAATAATCGCAGTTGAGCCGGCGGTAAATCTCATTCATGCTCTGAGCAGTCAGCGGCTCGCCCTGCTGCGCCAACTGATGCACCTGAAGCTCAAACTCAGCGAACATCGTCTGGCGGAACACCGTGGTGCGGAACTGCTCCAGATAATGATTGAGCAGATAGTGGATTTCGTCCTTGGTTTCGGCATTTTTCAGCAGGTACTCGATCAGCAGATTTTCATTGACTGTGCTGGCGACCTCGGCGACGAAGATGCGGTAATCGCTGTACGCGTAGGGCTGATGGCGGCGCGAGTAGAGCGAGTGCATCGAATGTCCGCCTTCATGCGCCAGGGTAAAGACGCCGTTGAGGTTTTCCTGATAATTCATCAGGATATAGGGATCAGTGCCATATACCCCGGAGGAATAAGCACCGGAGGTTTTGCCCTTGTTTTCGTATACATCGACCCAGCCGGAATCAATGCCGGCGCGGAATTCCCGGGTATAGTCTTCGCCCAGCGGCGCAAGCGCAGCGGTGACGATCTGTTTAGCCTGCTCCCATCCCAGCTGCAGCTTCGGCTCTGGGTAAAGCGGCACATAGAGGTCGTACATCGCCAGCTGCGGCAGCTGCAGGCGGCTGCGGCGGATCTCGAGATATTGCTGCAGCGAACCCAGATAGCTGCGGACAGTTTTAATTAGATTATGATAAACTTCAGTCGGGATATTGTCGCCGTCCAAAGAGGCGGCCAGCGCGCTTTGATAGCCGCGGCTTTTGGCATAGAAATTATCTTTTTTGACCGAGGCGCTGAAAGTTGCGGCAATAGTATTAGCATAGCGGCCATAGGTTTGGTACATCGCCTGATAAGCGGAGCGGCGCAAAGTGCGGTCCGGCGATTCCAGGCAGAGAATATAATTGCCGCTGGAAAGCGGTCTTTCCTCGCCGTGGCTGTCGCGCACGGCCGGAAATTCCAGATCTGCATCGGTCAGCATCGAATAGATAGTATCGAAGCTGCCGGCCATTTCTCCGGCGCCGGCCAGCAGCGCTTCCTGCTCCGGCGAGAGGGTATGCTCGCGCATCCGGGTGATATCATGAATCAAACGCTGATACAGCTGCAGCTGCGGCTCTTGGAGCAGCGTTTCCAGCCGCTGCGGCGGGATCGCAAGAATTTCCGGCGCTACAAAAGCCAGCTGAGCGTTGGCTTCTACTGCCAGCGCCTCGGCGGCATTGCGCATTGCCTGCGCCTCATCGTTGCCGTTATCTTCGTCCTGGCGCATCGCTGCATAGAGATAGACGCGCTCGATCAGCTGTGAGAGGCTCTCCTCCCAGTGAAAAAAATCCGCCAGCATCTGTGCGCTCTCGCCGAGGCGGCCGCGGTAAGTTTTGACTTCCGGGAGCATTTGCTTGGCCTGGCTGAGAGCTTCCTGCCAGGCCTGCTGATGCGGATATACTTTGTCGATCCGCCATTTGTAGCGGTCGTCGATCTGCGAACGCAGGGGTATAGTTTTAGTCATAACAACCTTCCTTTAAGATAAAAGATCAAAAGCAGATGATATGGTGCTTCTGTTTACAGCTTGGCCGCGGCGGGCGGTAAATATGCGCCCGATAGCGCTAATAATGACAACCTGCCAGCTGATGCTGGCAGGTGTGGAGTCGGATTAATTTTCCGCCGGGCGACTATTGCTGACCATTGTTTTGCTCTTTATGCTGATCAGCTGCTGCCGCCTCCGCCATGATTCGCTGCTCCAGCGCTTTGACATTTTCCAGAATATCTTGCAGTGTCATTGCCGAATAATCAACCGCCGGCTGCCCGGGTTGAGTAGCTGGGGCAGATGCTTGCTGCTGCGGTGCTGCTTGCTGCTGCGGGGCCGCTGCCTGCTGCTGCGGGGCCGCTGCCTGCTGCGGTGCGGCGGGCTTGATCGGCGGGACGAAAGCTTCTTCTGCGACCATGCCCTTGGCTGCCGCTGCGGCATAGGCGTTAGCGGTGCTAGCGCGGTAGGCTGCCACTACGTCAGGATCAGGCGCGGCTGCCGGAGTGCTGGGCTGAACCGGAGCAGGCTGAACTGGAGCGGCTGCTGGAGCGGCTGCCGGAGCGGCTGCCGGAGCGTCAGGCTGTGCCGGAGCTGCCGGACGGGCGGACCAGAAATCCTCATCGCGCTGGGAAGCCGGCGCTGGCTGCGCCGGGGTCTCCGCCGACGGCGCGGGAACATTATTGATGCGGCTTACTTCTTCGCCGCAGATGATGCAGTAGGCAAATCCTGGTTCCAGCTGGGCACCGCATACCGGGCAGGTCGGCACGTCGGCCGGTGCAGCCGGAGCTGCCGGAACTGCCGCCGGCTGCACTACGGCCGGTTGCGGCTCA
>CALXQC010000004.1 GCA_944390435.1 uncultured Clostridia bacterium | reverse complement strand
GCTGGAAAATCATAGCGCGCACCGGGCTTTGGCTGATGCCCTGGCCACTGCGGAGCTGCTGATCCGCATCGAAAAAGAGCTGAGCGGATTTCCGGATTTTCTTCAGGAGCAATTAGCCGCGCTGGCTTCCGCAGACGAGTCCGCCACCGGTGCGTTTATCCGCAGATGCTGCTCTGGACGCGGCGGCGCAGCTGCTCCTGTGGGCCAAACAGTACGCGGCTCGCATCAGCGGCGGGAAATCAACGAGGAATATTGTCTCGACGTGGATGCTCTGGCGGATTATTTCGGCGAGAGGGCAGAGTTCAAAGAACGTATTCCCGGTTTTGAGGAGCGGCCGCAGCAGCTCCAACTAGCGCAGGAGGTGGCCAGGACGCTCAATAATGGCGGCTGCCTGCTGGCGGAAGCGGGTACCGGCACCGGCAAATCACTCGCTTATTTGCTGCCGGCTGCTTTGTACGCCCGCGGCAGCGGCAAACAGATTGCCGTTTCTACGCATACCCGCAATTTGCAGGAACAGCTGTGGCAGAAGGATATCCCGATGCTTTCGGCGCTGTTGGATACGCCGGTTAAGGCGGCGGTGCTTAAGGGACGCAGCAATTATTTATGCCGGCGGCTTTATCGCTATTTTGCGAATGAACCCAGCGAAGAGATGCGCTATTTTTTGATGCGGATCGCTGTCTGGCGGGTACAAACCAAGGATGGGGAGCTGGGAGATCTTTCGCTGAATTCTTTTTCCCGCCGCTATTGGCAACGGCTGTGCGCCTCGCGCGAGAACTGCGCGCCCTTTTGTCCTTACCGGCAGAAAAACAGCTGCTGTGTACAGAAGGCGCGGATGAAGGCTGCTGAAGCGGAGATCTTAATCATTAATCATTCGCTGCTGATCGCCAATGCCGCAAACGAGGGAGCTTTGCTACCGGAATTGCCGTATTTGATCATTGACGAGGCGCAGCATTTAGAGCACGCCACTGAGGATCAACTGACCTCAGCGGTAGATTTTTTCGATATTTTGAATCTGCTGGGGCGCTATGAACGCAAGGAACGCGGCAAGCGGGCCGGAGTGATTCAGGCATTGGAGAAAACAGAACCGGGGTTGTTTGACAGCATATCTGCAGAGCGGATCGCGGTTCTTGCCGCCAAATTAGCCGATGATGTGGCTGCAGTCCTGGCTGCTGCGGAAAAGTTTTATGATGTTGCGGATCAGTTCTTCCAACAGGAGCGTTCCCGTCAAGCTTTCCTGCCGGTGAAGATCAGAATCATGCCGCAGCATCTGCAGTCCCCGGACTGGCAGTTGGTGGCGCAGCTGAGCGAGGAGGCTGCCGCAGCGCTTAATGTGCTGGCTGCTGACAGCTTCACTATTCTGGATTTAGTCCGGGCCAACGCGCCGGACGATGGCGAAGAGACCGGACGCCTGCCCAAGGGATGCGAAGAGTTGTTCAGCCTCGGTAATATCAGCCGGGAATTAGCCGGTACATTAACTGCCTGTATCAATGATGAGAGCGCTAATTTTGTTTCTTGGATTGAATACAGCGATCTCGAGCGCCGTCCGGCGATAAATATTGCGCCGGTAGAAATCAACGAACTGCTGCATGATTTGCTGTACGAAAAAACCGAGGCCCTGGTGATGACTTCTGCCACTCTGGGTATCGGCAAAGATTTTTCTTATTTTAAACAGCGCACCGGCGTTGACCTGCTGCCGCTGAAGCCGCGGGAATTGGTGCTACCGTCGCCTTTTTTCTACCGGGATCAGTCTCTGTTTACCATTGTTAATGATTTGCCGGATTGGAGCCGCTGCAGTGAGATTGAGGCGGTTGAGGCGATCTCAGCAGCGCTGATTCGCCTGTTAACTGCTTCCAAAGGACGAGCCATCGTTTTGTTTACATCTCATGCCCAGCTTAAAAGTGTTTATAAGCAGATCGCCGCTCCATTGAATAATGCCGGTATCAATGTGCTGGCGCACGGCGTCAGCGGCGCGCCCTCGATGCTGCTGGAACGGCTCAAGAGTGAAGAGAACTGCTGTATTCTCGGCGCCGCCAGCTTTTGGGAAGGCGTAGACGTTATCGGCGAGGCTTTATCCTTAATTGTAGTAGTGCGGCTGCCGTTTTGGCCGCCGAACACGCCTTTGGCCGCTACCAGGATGGAGCGGATCGAAGCGGAAGGCAAGTCGCCCTTCTGGGATTACAGCCTGCCGATGGCCTTGATTCGTTTCAAACAGGGGTTTGGCCGCTTGAGCCGCTCAGATAAGGATAGCGGTGTTTTCTGTGTTTTGGATAAGCGGATTATAGAAAAGCGCTATGGAGCTAGTTTTATTCGTTCGTTGCCGGAGATGCAGCGGATCAGTGGCACTACTGAGGAGATCGCCGCAGAGATAAAAAAATGGCTGGGATAGTCACAAATCCGCTCCCGGGGCATAAACTGTGATAAAAGCGTTTCCCTGGAGGGTCGGCTATGAAAATATATTATTTCCGTTTGCCCAGGTTTTTACAGGCATTGTTTCATTCTCGAGGCGGTAGATAACACCGCCTCATTTTATTGCTAAAAAACCGCCTGCCATTCCCGGCAGACAGCAGCACAGCAGCTGTAGCGGAACAGGTATGCTGCTGCCGCTGCGCAATATCAGTAAAAGGCAAAATAGCGCTAGGCCGCAGATCAATCCGTTGATTAGACCGCGGCTGCCATTGAGCCGCGCAGCCAAAAAACCGCCGCCGAATGCCGCAATAACAATAATGGCCAGAGCGAAGGCCGGCAGGCTGCTTTCCGTTAGATTGCTATGATAGACGATAAGCGAGATGATGAATGACAATACCAAGATGGCCGCGGCTGCCGCAGCCAGCCCCAGGGAGATCCCTTTGATCATTCGCGGGGAGAGATCCTTGAAGATGTTCTTAATCATAATTTCCTCCTTCGCTCCAGAGCACCGCTATGGTGTGCTAGCTATATTTCAAGATATGCCGTTCTCCGGGCAATATGCTTGACGCTGCCGGTTATTTGGCATACAATATTAAAATAGCGCGAAAAGCAACAGCCAAGCGATTTAGCGTTGGAGGTGTTTATTTTATGGATAGAGATAAAATCATTGCCGCAGTGAAAGATATTTTAGATGCGATCGGCGAAAATCCGCAGCGCGAAGGGCTGCAGCGGACTCCAGAGCGGGTAGCGGATATGTATGCGGAAATCCTCGACGGCATCGATAAGGATCCTAAGGAATATTTGATTACTCAGTTTACTGAGGACAAGCATGAGGAAATGGTGGTCGTACGCGATATCCCGTTTTCTTCGATTTGCGAGCATCATTTGATGCCCTTTATCGGTAAAGCCCATGTTGCCTATATACCCGATGGCGGGCGTATTACCGGCTTATCGAAAATCGCCCGGGTTGTCGAGGGATATTCGCATCGCCTGCAGCTGCAGGAGCGGCTGACCACCGAGATCGCGGATGCGTTTATGGAAGTGCTCAAGCCGATGGGGGTGCTGGTGGTGATAGAGGCCGAGCATTTATGCATGAGTATTCGCGGCGTTAAAAAACCCGGCTCGCTGACGGTGACCTCAGCAGTCAGAGGTATTTTTCATAAAAACGTAACCCGTTCCGAGGCGCTGAGTCTCATTAAATCAGCAAGGTAAGGTGACGATATGGCTACAACTAAGCCCCAAGAAGAGAAAAAACGGCGCACTACCGGCTCGGCGATCAAGGATCTGCTGATCATCATTGTCTGTGCGGCATTGATCGCCGTGGGGGTGAAATCATTCCTGATCGACAGCCGGATAGTACCCTCCAGCTCGATGTATCCTACTATTGAAGTCGGCGATCGGGTGCTGCTGTGGCGGCTGGCCTATGCCTTTGGCGGCGAGCCGGAGCGTGGCGATATCGTGGTCTTTACCGCGCCTGATGATTTGGAAGAGGATTCCGATTTGATCAAACGGGTTATCGGCCTGCCCGGCGAAACAGTGGAGATCAAAAACGGCACTGTCTATATTGACGGCGAGCCGCTGGATGAGACAGCATATCAGCATGCTGTCCCTGAATACGAATACGGGCCGGTTACAGTGCCCGAGGATTGCTATTTTATGCTCGGAGATAATCGCAACCGCAGTGTTGACAGCCATGAATGGGAAGATCCTTTCATCTCGATCGACGATATTAAAGGCGAGGCGGTATTCCGTTATTGGCCGCTTTCGCGCATGGGGGGAATCTAGGTGAGAGTGCTGATCAGCAATGACGATGGTATCCGGGCCGAGGGCTTGCGTATTTTGGCACAGGAACTGAGCCGGGTTGCAGAGATTTATGTCGCGGCGCCGCTGAAGGGAAAAAGCGGCACTAGCCACGGGCTGACTACCACTACGCCGCTGCGGGTCTATGATCATCAAATGGATGATCTGACCCCTTATGCCTGGGCAGTCGACGGCACGCCGGCAGACTGCGTTAAGCTGGCGGTGGACGCCTTGCTGCCTGCGCCTCCGGATCTGGTGCTTGCCGGGATCAACCACGGACCGAATCTGGGTACGGATATTATTTATTCCGGAACCGTGGCCGCGGCAATGGAGGGCTATCTCAACGGCTTTTCCGCGATCGCTCTCTCGGTAGCCGGGGTCAGGAAGGGCAAGGGTACCGGCAATTACCTTTATACCGCTCAGCTGGCGGCGCAACTGTGCCAGCGCCTGGTCGCTGAAAAGCCGCAGCAGCGGATATTTTTTAATGTTAATGTCCCGGGCAGCTGCCCTGATGATGTCAAGGGCATCGCCTATACTTACATGGGCTGGCGCTGGTATAATGAGCCATTCAGCAAACGGGTCGATCCCAATGGCCGTGATTATTACTGGCTTCAGGGACAAATCGACGATAGTAATTGCGGACAAGGCAGTGATGTGGAGGCATGCAATAACGGCTTTGTCACTATTACGCCGATTCATGCCGATTTTACTGATTATGCTTTGCTGCGCCGTTTGCAGAACCGCTAGCTTTGTTGCGGCCGCATAGCGCGACCATACCTCCTTGCAGATAGAGGATCAGCAGATATATTAGGCAAACGCCTAACCCTTCGAGGGCAAGCAGCGGTAGGCTGTGCGTCTCCAGCAGCTGCGGGGAAACGAATTTTTGACTATAATACGCGAGACTGGTAATGACGGCCGCAACTAAGGGGCGCAGCGCGATATTGCGCCAGTCTAATTTGACCTGAGCCCGGTGATAAAAGCTGAAAAGATTCAGCACAAAGCCGCTGGCCCAGCAAATATTGAGCGCAATGGCCGCTCCATTGATCCCCAGCTCGGGCAGCGGGGTCAGCAGCAGGATACCGGCAATCAACATCACGCCGCTGATAATATTATTGATCAGCAGCGTCCTGACCGCGCCCAGTCCCTGTAAAACGCTAGTCAAAGTGGTTTGCAGATACATGAAAACGCCGCCGACCGCCAGTATACGTACCAGCGGAGCTGCCGGCTGATTATCAAAAATCAGCGTACAGAGCGGCTCAGCAAAGATGATCAGCAGCAACATACCCAATAGGGTGAAAGCCGAAGAAGCCTGCAAAGACTGGTTGACTCTTTGACTCAGCAGCCGCCGGCCGCTGATATCATAGGTCATGCTCTCAGCTACTGCCGGCAGAACGGAGACGCTGAGCGCAGCAGTAAATACTCCGGGAAGATGGAGCAAAGCCAGCGCTACCCCGGAAAAGCGGCCGTAAATCTCTGTGGCGGCGCGGATATCCCAGCCGCCGTATTGCAGGCATAGCGGAATCAGGATGGCCTGCAGCATCATGATCGCGCTGGCGATCAGCCTGCTGCCGGTCAGCGGCAGCCCCAGCCGCAGCAGTTCATGGGCAGCGCGGGCATTGCAGCGGGGCTTAGCTTCATGAAAGGGAAATAATTTCTTACGGCGGCGCTGATAGACGCATAATAAATAAATTAGCCCCGCGGTTTCGCCGCAGACAGTGGCAAGCGAGGCGGCACTGGCTTGGACGGCCAGATCGGCCGTTGCTAAGCGGCTGATGATCCCGATACCGATGATGACCCGCACCGCCTGTTCAATGTTTTGGCTCATGCCTAAGGCGCCGACTTGCTTATTTCCTTGGAGCAGGCCGCGGAAAGCAGAGGCGAGGCAGATGACGATGATCGCCGGCAAGAGCGTCTGCAGGCAAAGCGCAATGCGTTGGTCAGCGGCGAAGTGCGTGATCAGCCATGGAGTAAAGATATAGGCGAGTCCGGTGACAGCCGCGCCGCAGATAACCAACAGCAGTAGGGCGGTCTTGAGATATCCGCGGCTTTCTGCGCCGTGGCGGGCGGCGATAATCTGCGAAAGTGCGGTTTGAATGCCGCAGCCGGCTAAAACCAGCAGAAACGAGTAGATCGGCGCCGCCATCTCGATCAGGCCGACGCCTTCCACCCCGATTAGACGGACCAAAACGACACGGTAAAAAAAGCCCAATCCTTTGACAATGATATTGGAGCCGAGCAGAAGAATAGTGCCCCATAAGAGGCCAGTTGTGGCGGCTGATAGCTTCATGGGAAATTATATGCGCGGGGGGAAGAATTTTGCCCCAAAAAAAGGTTTTTCCCGATTGGCATATAATATAAAATAAATTGTAGCTTAAGATGAACAAAGCAGTTGAAGGAGGATATTAAATGAAGGTTTATCCCAGTGACAAAATCCGCAATATCGCCGTTGTCGCCCATCAGGGTGCGGGCAAAACTTCTCTGACCGAAGCGTTGATTTATTCTACCGGCGCCACCACCCGCTTGGGTAAAGTAGAGGACGGCAATACGGTCGCCGATTACCATCCGGAAGAATTAAAGCGTAAAAGCACGGTTAATACTTCGCTTGTAGCCTGCGAATGGCGCGACCATAAGATCAATATCCTGGATGTCCCCGGATTTTCCGATTTTTATGGCGAAGTCGTCAGCGCCCTGCGGGTTGCCGACTGCCTGGTCATGCTGGTAGACGCTGTGGCGGGCGTTGAGGTCACTACCGAGATCATCTGGGAATCCGCCGACGATCAAAATACCCCCATCATCGGCTTTATCAATAAACTTGATCGTGAAAATGCTGATTTCAAAAAAGCGCTGGAATCGATGCAGTCTACTTTAACCCGGCAGATTGTCCCGATCCAGCTGCCGATCGGCAAGGAAGAAGCCTTCTCCGGCATTGTTGACTTGATTTCGCAGAAAGCCTATAAATACGATAACGGCAAAGCTACCGAAATCCCGGTTCCCGACGATATGAAGGCTGATATTGAGCATTACCGCGAGATGATGATCGAAGCCGCCGCCGAGGGCGACGATGAAATTACCATGAAATATCTCGACGGCGAAGAACTCACTGATGATGAGATTATCCTGGGTCTCAAAGAAGGTGTCAAAAACGCTAAAGTGGTGCCGGTTATCTGCGGTTGTGCTACCAAGAATATCGGCTCCGACAAGCTCTTTGATATAATGGTGGACTATGCTCCTTCGCCGCTGGCTAAAATCGACGCCGCTGCGGCCAATGCTGCTCCGGCAGCTTTGGTGTTCAAGACCCTCGCCGACCCTTATGTTGGGCGCATCAGCATGTTTAAGGTCTATTCCGGTAAAATTAAGGGCGATATGACGATGTACAACGCCAATAAAAAGGTTGAAGAAAAAATCGCTCAGATTTCAACCATGCAGGGCAAAAACGCTATTGCTCTTCCGGAAGTTAACTTAGGGGATATCGCCACTGTCAGCAAGCTGACTAATACCGTGACCGGCGATACGCTGACCAGCAAGGACAGCGGCATCGTCCTCGACGGCATCGATTTCCCCGAGCCGACGCTGATGATGGCGATCGTTCCCCGTACCAAGGGCGACGAGGACAAGCTGGGTAATGCGATCAACCGCCTCCTGGAAGAAGATCCCACCCTGCGTTATGAAAAGAATGCCGAGACTAAACAAACCCTTCTCACCGGTATGGGCGAGGCGCATTTGAATATCGTTATCGGTCGCCTAGCCTCCAAATTCGGCGTTGAGGTTGATCCTGTCGAGATGAAGGTTCCTTATCGTGAGTCGATCCGCGGCAGCGCCAAGATGGTGGAAGGCAAGCATAAGAAACAGTCCGGCGGCCACGGCCAGTACGGTCATGTTAAGATTGATATCGAGTATGATCCGGAGAACGAGTTCTCCTTCGAGGAAAAGATTTTCGGCGGCGCGGTGCCAAAGCAGTATATCCCCGCTGTTGAAAAAGGTATGCGCGAGGCAATGGCCGAGGGCGTTCTGGCCGGCTTCCCCGCCACTAATATCAAGATCACCCTGGTTGATGGTTCTTATCACGATGTCGACAGCTCGGAGATGGCGTTCAAGATCGCTGCTAATTTGGCTTTCAAGAAAGGCTGCGAACAGGCTAAGCCGATCCTGCTTGAGCCGATCATGGATGTCGATATTCTGGTCCCGGATCAATTCATGGGCGATATTATGGGCGATATGAATACTAAGCGCGGCCGGATTATGGGTATGGAGCAGCAAGGCAAACGCCAGCTGATCCATGCGCAGGCGCCGTTGGCGGAAATGTACCGCTACGCGATCGACCTGAAGTCCATCACCCAGGGACGCGGTAAATTTACTATGAAGTTTGCCAAATATGAGGAAGTTCCGGCTAATATCGCCGAAAAGGTTATCGCCGCGGCGAAGGCGGAAAAAGAAAACGAATAGGCTTCCCGCTTCAGTCGTTTATAGCCAGCAAGGCTGCCTAATGGCAGCCTTGCTTTTTGGTATTGCCCGGACGAACCGGCGCAGTAATAAGCCTGTGCGGGCAGGCATATATTGCCAATGGGGGTGAATGATATGCTGGTATTTTCCATTGGCTCAGCTAAGAAAAAGTGGCGCTTGCTCGCTAAGCTGTTGGTGATCTTATGCTTGTTGGCGCTGCTTGGTTATGGTTTTAATTATACTTTAGCGGCTGCGGCTGATACGCCGATCGTTATTAATAGCGGCGGCGGGAGCGAGGAAGGGGAGCGCCATTATCCGGGCGAACCGATCCGGGTCTATAATAACCTGGAGGAGTATGAGCAGGATAAATTAGCCGGAGAAGGCGAATAGAGAGGATAGCGCGCGGATTATGCAGAAAATATTATCAGGATGATTATACTGCAAGCGCGCTTGAATCGAGGTTGAAACAGCAGTGGCTAAACCAAGAACAGCAGAGGATTTTTTTGCTGCCGCTATAATTGATTTTACCGATTACCTACACGAACGTTCTTTGGCTGATACCACTATTGACAGCTATCAGCGGGATTTGCGCGGCTTTGCCGCTTTTGCCGTGGCTGAGGGCTGCGCTGCCCCCGAACAGCTGAATCAGGAACATATTATCGCCTATCTGGCGAGCGAAAGGGCCAATGGTAAAAGCGCTTCCACCATTGGCCGCAAGGCATCATCGATCCGCGGTTTTTGCCGTTTTCTGTTCATGGACCGCCGGCAGAATAAGGATATCAGCCAGAACACCCAGACTCCGAAGCGCCAGCGTCCGCTGCCGCAGGTTTTATCTCAGGCGGAAATGGCTAAATTGCTGGCGCTGCCTGATACCGCTACCGCTGCCGGCTGCCGCGATCGGGCGATGCTGGAAATGATGTACGGCTGCGGACTGCGGGTCTCGGAATTGATTGCGATTACTGTTCACGATATTAATTTCGAGCTAGGTTATCTGCGCTGCCGCGGCAAGGGCAGCAAGGAAAGGATTATCCCGGTCGGTTCTTTCGCCTTGGAGGCGGTTAATGAATATTTGGCGCATGCCCGGGGACAGCTGCTCAAATGTAAGCATACCCAGGAATTGTTTTTGAATCGTCTAGGGGACAAGCTGAGCAGAAGCGGTTTTTGGCGGATCCTTGAAGGATACGCCAAGCGGCTCGGCTATGATATCCATCCGCATACTCTTCGTCACAGCGCCGCTACGCATATGATGGAAAACGGCGCTGATCTGCGCGTAGTGCAGGAGTTTTTAGGGCATAGCGATATTATGACGACGCAGATTTATACTCATTTGAGCCGTGGTGAGCTGAAGCAGGTATATACTACTTATCATCCGCGGGCTAAAATGCATAAGAATAACAAATAAAAACTCATCGTCCCGGCAGTTACCGGGGATATGTAGCGAGGGAGCTTTATGAAGCGGTTTATCATCATTGTTTTAGATAGTTTAGGCATTGGCGCTTTGCCCGATGCCGCGGCTTATGATAGCCTGGGCGCTAATACGCTAGGCCATATTGCCGCGGCTTATCCGCTGCGGATAGCTAATTTGCAGCGCCTGGGACTGGCTAATATTATCCGCTTGGAAAGCGTGCCGGCCAATAGCGCGCCAGCGGCTGCTTACGGCAAGATGGCGGCCAGCTCGGCAGGAATGGATACCACCAGCGGGCATTGGGAAATCAGCGGTATTCTTTTGCCGCAGCGGATGCCGACTTATCCGCAGGGCTTCCCGCCAGAAGTTATTGACGCTTTTACTGCGGCGATTGGCCGCGGTATCCTGGGCAACTGCGTAGCTTCCGGCACCGAGATCATTCAGCGTCTGGGGCCGGAACATATGCGGACCGGTTGCCCGATAGTTTATACTTCGGCGGATAGCGTTTTTCAGCTGGCTGCTCACGAGCAGATTATTCCTGTCGCGCAGCTCTATGAGATGTGCCGTGCTGCCCGGGCTATTTTAAGCGGCGAGCATGGCGTGGGCCGGGTGATCGCCCGCCCATTTATCGGCGATGCTGAGCATGGCTTTGTCCGTACCGGCAACCGCAAGGATTTTTCCCTGCAGCCGCCGCCGGGGCATCTTTTGCAGCGGGTGGACGAAGCAGGCCTGCCGGTGGTAAGCGTGGGCAAAATCGATGATATCTTCGCCGGCAGCCATATTAGCTGCGCTTATCCAGGGCATGATAATGCGCAAAGCGGCGCATCTTTGCTCCAAGCGCTGCAGGAGCAGCCGCAAGGGCTGATTTTCGCCAATTTTGTCGATTTTGATATGTTGTATGGACACCGTAATGATTTGCTGGGGTATGCGGCGGCGATCGAAGATTTTGACCGCTTTCTCGACTGCTTGCTGCCATGTTTGGATGCAGACGATATCTTGGCTATTTGCGCTGATCATGGCAATGACCCATCTACGCCAGGCACGGATCATAATCGGGAATATGTACCGCTATTGCTTTATGGCGCCAGGGTCAGACCGCAGAATTTGGGTATCAGAAACAGCTTCGCCGATTTGGGGCAAACTGCAGCGGAATATTTGGGCGCCGCGCCGCTGCCGGCCGGCCGGTCGTTTTTATCTCAGATATGCGAAAATTAACAATAATTACTTGGTGGAGGAAGCAAGATGAGCGAACAATTAGCACAAGAAGTAACAAAAATCAAGGAAGCGGCGGCAGCCGTCGATGCTGCGCTGCCCCGCGCTGATATCGCAGTTGTGTTGGGATCTGGCTTAGGTTCCCTGGCGCAAAATATCGAGGATGCCCAGACCCTCTCTTATCAGGATATCCCGCATTTTCCCCAGCCGACTGTGATCGGCCATAGCGGGACAATGATTTCCGGACGTATCGGATCAGCCCGGGTCTATGCGCTCAGCGGCAGGTTTCATTATTATGAAGGGCATGATCCGCATACAGTGATTCTGCCGATGCGGGTACTGCATCAGCTGGGCTGCCGGAAGGTGATTTTAACTAATGCTGCGGGCGGGATCAATCCTCAATTTGCTCCTGGGGATTTGATGGTGATCCGCGATCATATCAATTTGGCTGGCTATAATCCGCTGCGCGGCGAGCATTGCGAAGAGTGGGGAGAGCGTTTCCCGGATATGAGCAATATGTATGATAAGGATTACCGTGCCTTAGCGCATCATATCGCGGCGGAATTAGGCATGAAGCTGCAGGAGGGTGTTTACTGCGGGCTTTCCGGACCTACTTTTGAAACTCCGGCTGAGATCCGGATGCTGTCGGTTTTGGGCGCGGATGCTGTAGGTATGTCGACCGTGCCGGAAGCGCTGGCTGCCTGCCAGATGGGAATGCGGTTGCTGGCGATTTCCTGCGTTACCAATCTCGCCGCCGGTATCAGTAAGCATCCGCTCAGCCATCAGGAAGTGATGGAGACCAGCAAGATGGTGGAGCGTAATTTCTCCGCCTTGCTTAAAGAAATTATCGTTAGAATGTAAATCCTAAGAGTTAAGACTAAATAGGTTCAGCCGATGTTAATGTATGATATTATCTGTAAAAAACGCGATGGGCAGGAGCTCAGCTGTCAGGAGATCGATTTTTGGATTCAGGGATATAGTTCTGGTATCATTCCGGATTACCAATGTGCTGCTTTGCTGATGGCCGGACTGCTGCGCGGCTTTAGCCGCCGGGAAACAATTGCAATGATGAACAGCATGATTGCTTCTGGCGAACGCATTGATTTGGGCGATATTCCCGGGATCAAGGCCGATAAACATTCTACCGGCGGAGTGGGGGATAAAACCAGCTTGGTAGTGATGCCTGTGATAGCTGCAGCCGGTTTGCAAGTAGCGAAGATGTCCGGACGGGGGCTGGGGCATACCGGCGGTACTTTGGATAAACTGGAGTCTATCCCCGGTTTCCGCTGTCAGCTTGGAGCAGATGAATTTAAGCGTCAGGTGCGCGAGATCGGCCTGGCGATTATCAGTCAGACTGCTGATCTGGTGCCGGCGGATAAGAAGCTCTATGCCCTACGCGATGCCACGGCCACTGTCGATAGCTTGGCGCTGATCGCTGCCAGTATTATGAGCAAGAAGCTCGCTACCGGCGCGGATATTCTCGTCTTGGATGTTAAATACGGCAGCGGTGCGTTTATGCAGGAATTGGCGGATAGCCGTGCTTTGGCGCAGCTGATGGTAGAGCTGGCGCAGCAGTCTGGTATGAAAGCCGCGGCAGTCTTATCAGCCATGGAACAGCCGTTGGGTTATGCTATCGGCAATGCTTTGGAAGTAAGCGAGGCGGTAGCGGTGCTCAGCGGCGGCGGTCCCGCTGATCTGCGTCAATTATCTTTGACGCTGGCGGCAGAATTACTGGTTTTGGGCGGAGTGGCCGACCATCGGGACCAGGCAGAGGCTCTGGCGCGAGAGCAGCTAGCCAGTGGGGCGGCTCTAGCCAAATTTCAGCAGATGATATGCGCTCAGGGCGGCGATAGCAATTTCAATCATTTGCCCCACGCTGCCGTAGTGACGGCATATCAAGCCCGCCGGACAGGATATTTGAGCACTATTGATGCCCGCAAAGTAGGACTGGCCGCCTTATGCCTGGGCGCAGGGCGGCAGCGGAAGGAAGATGCGATTGACCCAGCTGCCGGAATCGTTTTGCATTATAAGCTAGGCGAACAGGTCGCATGCGGCCAAACTCTGGCGGAATTGCATTGCCGTGATCAACAGCAAGCCGCTGCTGCCGCGGAGATTTTAGATGAAGCCTTCGCCTATTCCGCTATTCCTCCTGAGCCCATACCTTTGATTAGCGAAATTATTAGCTAAGCGGCGCTTGCTGGAGTATTTATAGGGTCAGCTTTCTCCCTTAGCTTCCTAATGACAATAATAAGAGTGCAGCCCTGAGGGCTGCACTCTTATTATTTTTAAGATTTCGCCAGGAATTCGGTAGTTTTGCATGGACCGCTGCGAGAGCGGTATCCGGGATATTTATCCCTCTGGCGGTTGCTGCGGCTCAATATAAACGGTTTTTTGCTCGGTATAGGTCACATATCCGGGGACCGCGCCGTTGGGTTTACGCAGATTGGCAGCTAAAGTATAGTCGACAGCGGTTTTGCCGCTATCTTTAGCCTTGCTGAACCAGGCTGCATAAGCGGCCGCCTCAAGAATAGTACTGTGAGGAATCTCGCGCCCTTCACTGATGACGATCACATGGCTGCCGGGGGTTTTTTGCGCATGTAGCCATAGATCGTCCGGCTGCGCCTGCTTGAGGCTGAGCCGGTCGTTTTGCCGGTTATTGCGGCCGATGAGGATAGTAAAGCCGTCTGCGGAGCGGTATTGACGCGGCGCTAACTGATTAGTCTCGCTGCCGGCCGTGCGTTTTTTATGAGGCGCCGCGGCATGATGATAAAACCCTGCCGCAGCTGCTTCTTTTTCGATCGCGGCCAGTTCTTCGGCCTCGGCGCTATCCTCCAGCTCTTGTTCAATAGAATACAAGTATTCCAGCTGAGTACGGTTGCTCTGTAATTGTTCGTCGATCAAGTGAATCGCATTTTTAGCTTTGGTATAACGCTTATAGTATTGCCGGATATTTTCCTGCGGCGTTTTGGCCGGATCCAGCTTGATTTTGACCAGCTGCTGCGGTTCGCTAAAAGAGGGAAGCTCTACTTCGTTTAGCCCCTTGCGCAGAAAATAGAGATTGGCCGATAGGAGATCAGCAGCTTCGCGGTAAACATTAGCCGCCTCGCAGTCGGCCAAATCGGCTTCCTCGAGGGCGATCTTTTTTTGTAGCCGCGTCCGGTTTTGCCGTAGTGCCTTAGCCAGAGCTGTTTTCCTGCGGGCCAAAGCTTGCCGCCGTTCCCGGTCCTGATAAAAAGTGTCGATCGCCTCGTTCATTGAAGCAAAATGTTTTTTCTCCAGCTGCTCCCAGGAGGGCGGGTCGAAGGCATAGAAATCGCGGAATTGCTTGTCCGCACAGCTGATTACCGGATCGTAATCGCCGGTATTGATTCGCTGCTGGAGCAATTGTAGCTGACGGTAGATAGCGCTGATTTCATAAGCTCCGGCATCGCCGGCAGCGGCATGGAGGTCGAGTCCGGCTAGCAGCAACAGATTGTCCGCCAGCAGCGGCGACAGCCCCTTGACCTGGCGGCGCAGTGCTATGGCCAGCGGTTCGTCAGCCAAAGAGTAAAGAGCGGCGGCAAGAGCCTCTTCCGATTCTGGCACCAGCGGCAATTTATCCATGGGAGGCGGCGGCAGATAAGGCTTGCCGGGCAGCACCTCACGATAACGGGAGAGATGGCTGCCATAGCGGCGAATTCCGTCGATAATTATTTGGCTAGCGCTATCGATAAGAATGATATTGCTATGCTTGCCCATAATTTCGACTATCAGCCGCAGCCGTAGCTCATCGCCCAGTTCATTACGGGAGTCAAAATCAATCCAGGCAATCCGCTCATCGGCGACGGAGCTGATAGCGGCAATCCTGGAACCTTCCAGCCATTTGCGCAATACCATGGCAAACAGCGGCGCCTTGGCAGGATTGTCGCGGCCCTCGGCGCATTTATTGACTCTGCCGTTATCAGGGTGAGCGGAGAGCAGCAGCCGGCCGTTGCCGGCTGCTCCATAATAGCGGATGATGATGGTACGCTCGTCCGGCTGATGAATTTTATTAACTTTAGCGCCTGCTAACTCGGATGATAATTCCCGAATACAAGCATTAAGGACTAGAGAATCATAGGGCATGGCGGATACCTCGGGGAAAGAGCTTTTTTAGATGGGAAAAAATCCAGAAAAAATGGAATAAAAAGAAGGATTTACCTGCTTAACGCAGAAATAACAAAAACACGTCATAATGCAAGGGGATTAGCTTGATAAAGAGTATGACCGGCTTTGGCCGCGGCGCGGCCACAAGCGAGAATTACGCGTTGAGCGTCGAGCTGAAATCAGTCAATCATCGCTTTTGTGAGTTATATATTCGCCTTCCTAAGCAATTAAGCCTTTTTGAAGACAACGTTAAGCGAATGATATCAGCAGGCGTCCGGCGGGGTAAGGTAGATGTTTACATCACCTTTGAACAAACCGGGGCGAAAAAACCGCTCCTTAAGGTTGACAAAGATTTAGCTTTAGCTTATTATAATGCAATGATAGAGCTGGCTCATGATTGTCAGCTTCCGCCTTTTGTCGGGATTAATCAGCTGGCGAAAATGCCGGGTATATTTTCTCTGGAAAGCGGTGAAGATGATCAGGAGGAGCTGGAGGCTTTATTAAAAGAAGCCGTTGGCGCCGCTTTAGCCGGTTTGGTTTCAATGCGAACCATTGAGGGCGAAGCTTTAGCGCAAGACCTGCTCGCACATGTGAATCTGGTAGCAGACAACACCGAGGAGATCAAAAAGTTTTCCTCTACCGTAGTTGCAGAGCAGAAGCAAAAGCTGGAGCAGAGAATCTCGCTTTTGCTCGAAGATATTGATGTCGACCAAAACCGCTTGGCCAATGAGATAGCTTTTTTTGCGGATAAGGTTGATATAAATGAAGAATTGACCCGGCTAGGCAGCCATATCCAACAATTCAAGCACACGCTGCAAAGTACTGAGCCCGTGGGGCGTAAACTGGACTTTATCCTACAGGAGATGCTACGCGAGATCAATACTATCGGGTCAAAGTCCAATAATCTTTCCATCAACAATTTGGTTATCGAGACTAAAAATGAGCTGGAAAAGATTAAAGAGCAGGTCCAAAATGTAGAATAAATTTATGGAGGTATCTTTATTATGGCTATTCCAAAACTAACCCCTGAAGAAAGAAGCAAAGCACTGGCAAAGGCTCAGAAGATCCGTTCTGAACGCATGGAAGTTCGTAAACAGCTCAAAGCCGGTAAACTTTCCCTGGAGAAAGTTCTCAATGATGCTGATAATGAAATCTATGCTAAAATGAGAGTGAAATATTTGCTCGAGAGCCTTCCTCAGGTCGGCAAAATTACTGCCGCTAAACTGATGGAAGAGATCGGTATCGATGAAGCTCGTCGTGTCCAGGGATTAGGCAGCAGACAAAAAGCCCAGCTGCTGGAAAAATTGTCCTAAATTATAATCAGCCTTGTATGGCTTAACTAGGTGTTGACTATGCCTATCGATCTAATAAATATTGGATATGGTAATTTGGTTTCAGCTTCCAGAATCATCGCTATTGTAGCGCCTGATTCCGCTCCCAGTAAAAGGCTGATTGCTTATGCCCGGGATAATAGCTTGCTGATTGATGCTACCTGCGGCAGACGCACTCGTTCAATCATTGTTATCGATAGCAATCATCTTGTTCTCTCAGCCCTTTTACCGGAAACGATCAGCACTCGTTTTGATTACGCAAGACGTCATTGCGGGGAGCGGGTAAATGAGCAAGGCAAATGATGGAGTTCTATTGATTATTTCCGGTCCTTCCGGAGTAGGAAAAGGCTCTGTTTGCGCAGCTCTAATCGCCAAAGACCCGAATACTGTTTTTTCCGTTTCTGCCACTACGCGCTCGCCGCGGCGTGGCGAAATCGACGGCAAAGATTACTATTTTATCAGCAAGGAAGAATTTTTGCTTAAGATTGACCACGGTGATTTTTTAGAGTGGGCGGAGGTTTTTGGCAATTATTACGGTACGCCGGTGGCGGAGATTCAGAGGCTGTTGCACGAAGGAAAAAATGTATTACTTGATATAGACACCCAAGGGGCAAACCAGGTTCGCACCGTTTGCCCCGAAGGCGTTTCTATTTTTATCCTGCCACCTTCTTTTGCCGAGTTGGAAAGGCGGATAACTGCTCGTGGGTCTGAAACCGAAGAGATGCGCGCCATTCGTCTTTCGCAGGCAGAGCAGGAGATTAGACTGGCGGAGCAGTACGACTATAGTATCGTCAATAACGATATTGAGGAGACTGCCGACGCTGTATTGGATATTATCGCCCAAGTAAAAGCCGAGCGTCGGCCGCGTTGATAATCGATGCGGCAGGCCTTGGCTGTTGTGCTTAATTGAAGGAGGAGTACCTTTGCTGAACAAACCGTCACTGAGGGAATTGATGCCTAAAGTAGATTCTAAATATACTTTGGTGATTTTGGCTGCTAAACGCGCCAGAGCTATTATTGAGAATAATCCCGAGCTGGCTGACGCAGCTAATTTCAATGCTGTTTCCGTAGCGCTGCGTGAGGTCGCGGACGGTAAACTAACTTGGACCATGGACGCTCCCGCTAGATAAGCGGAAACCGGCTCCATTACGCGGCAGCGCTATCGCTGGCTTAAGGGAAAATTGACCTGGGGAGAAATAATGATTTTAGAAGGGAAAAAAATTACCGTCGGGATTACTGGCGGTTTTACTGCATATAAGGCGGCGGATATTATCGGCTGGCTGAAATCCGCCGGTGCTCAGGTTCAGGTAGCGATGACCGCTTCTGCCTGCCAGTTGATGTCGCCTCTGATGCTGCAAGTGCTATCCGGGAACCCGGTAGCGACTGAGGTGATGGACTCCTCCGGCAGATGGAAGGCTTCGCCGCATATTGCGCTGGCTGAGTGCGATCTCTATATCCTGCTGCCGGCTACTGCTAATATTTTAGCTAAAGCCGCCCATGGTATCGCCGATGAAATCGTATCAGCTTCTTTGGTGGCCAATCATGCGCCGGTGCTGTGCTTCCCCTCTATGAATGTGCATATGTATGAAAATCCGGCTACCCAGAGCAATCTGCAGCTGCTACAGCAGCGCGGCTGGACAGTAGTTGCCCAAAGCTCGGGGCGGCTGGTAGATGATGCACAGATTGAGACGGCGATCATGGAATTTTTCCGCCGTTCGCAGCGCCTGGAGGGTAAAAAGGTAATCGTCTCTGCCGGCCCTACTTATGAATTTATTGATTCGGTGAGCTTTGTCGGTACTCGCGGCAGCGGCAAGATGGGATATGCCGTGGCTGAGGCTGCGGCAGCTGCCGGCGCGGAAGTGGTTTTGGTTGCCGGTCCGGTAGCGCTGGGCGACCCGCATGGCATCCGCGTTAAGCATGTGGTTTCAGCTGCGGAGATGGAGGCGGCGATCGCGGAGGAGTACGGCGATGCAGATATCGTGATCATGGCTGCCGCGGTGGCTGATTACCGCCCGCAGCAGGCCGTGGATCATAAACTGAAAAAAGGGCTGGCGCAACGCCAGCTGGATATGGTGCTGACGCCAGATATCTTGGCCGGATTGGGCCGGCAGAAGGGCGGCCGGCTGCTGGTCGGCTTTGCTGCTGAGACCGATAATCTGGAGCAGTACGCTAAAGGCAAGCTGGCCGAGAAAAATCTTGATTTAGTATTAGCCAATAATGTATCGCAGGAAGGCGCGGGCTTTGATGTGGACACCAATATCCTGACCGCGGTTACTGCTGATAATATTGAATATTTCCCGAAAATGAGTAAAAAAGCGGCGGCGGAACAAATTATCGCTTTAGTAGCCGAGCTGCTTGATCAACGGGATAAATAAGCGCTAGGAAGGAGAGAAGCATGAGCAAATTATTCACTTCAGAATCAGTTACTGAAGGCCATCCTGATAAAATGGCGGATCAAATTTCCGACGCTATTTTGGATGCTATATTGAAAAAAGATCCTAATGGCAGGGTTGCCTGCGAAACTTTTGTTACCACCGGTTTAGTATTCGTCTCCGGCGAGATCACTACCGAATGCTACGTAGATATACCGCATGTAGTGCGCGAGACAATTCGCGGCATCGGCTATACTCGGGCCAAGTACGGCTTTGACTGCGATACCTGCGCAGTGATGACCGCTATCGATGAACAGTCCAGTGATATCGCGATGGGCGTTGATAAGGCGCTCGAAAATAAGCAAGGCAATACCGATGCCTTTTCGCAGATCGGCGCCGGCGATCAAGGCATGATGTTCGGCTATGCCTGTGATGAGACCGAGGAGCTGATGCCTCTGCCGATCAGCCTGGCGCACCGGCTGACCAAGAAACTGTCTGAGGTCAGGCGCAGTGATCCTAATTCGCTGTTATTGCCGGACGGCAAAAGCCAGGTGACTGTAGAGTATGATGATAATAACCAGCCCCGCCGCATTGATACGGTGGTTATTTCGGTGCAGCATCGCGCCGAGGCTTCCTTGGATGAGTTGCGGCCGTATATTATCGAGAGAGTGATCAAAACTACTTTGCCGGAGCGGCTGATTGATGAAAATACCCGTTATCTGATCAATCCTACCGGCCGTTTTGTGATTGGCGGTCCTCAGGGCGATACCGGCTTGACCGGACGCAAGATCATTGTTGATACTTATGGCGGGATGGCGCGTCATGGCGGCGGCGCTTTTTCCGGCAAGGATCCGACCAAGGTGGACCGCTCGGCGGCATATGCGGCACGCTGGGTTGCCAAGAATATTGTTGCGGCAGGTCTGGCAAAGCGCTGCGAGCTGCAGCTGGCTTATGCTATCGGCGTGGCGGAACCGGTATCGATCCGTGTGGATACTTTCGGTACCGGCAGAGTGCCTGAGGAAGAATTATGCCAGGCGGTGGCGCAGATTTTTGATGCCCGTCCGGCTGCGATTATCGCTAATTTCAATTTGCGCCGGCCGATTTACCAGCGCACCGCAGCTTTTGGTCATTTTGGTTTCAATACTATTGATATGCCCTGGGAGCAGACCGATAAAGCTGAGGAATTGCAGCGCTATTTTGCTAAATAAGCTGTTCTCCGGCGCAAAGGCATAAGCAAAGAATATAAAACCTCCCGTTTGGTCTATACTAAAGCCAACGGGAGGTTTTGTTATGCGCAGATATTGGACGGTGGGGCTGATTTTTTTGCTGCTGCTGGCTGTGATCGTGGGGCGGCTGGCTTACCTAACTTTGATAGAGGGCGAAGAGCTGCAGACCATAGCCGAACAGCAGCGCACGCGCAGTCTGGATTATTATCAGTATGCCCGGGGCGATTTTTATGATGCTTTGGGGCGGCCGCTGACCAGCCATGAGGAAAGTTGTTTAGTGGTTTTTCCGGCGATGATCGCTGATCCGGAACAAACCGCGGCTGCTTTGGCGGAGCTGCTGGCGCTGGATGAAGATTTGTTGTGCCGCCGCTTAACTGATGAGAATAACCGCAGCATTGAGCCCTATGTATTCAAAACAGGTTTGTCTGCCGAACAGACCGCGGCTATCGAAAGCGGCCAGATCCGCGGCGTGCTGGCGCTGCCTTTAGCTGCCCGTTACCGCTCCGATCATACTGCCAGTCATCTGCTAGGCACAGTAACGGAGCAAGATGGAGAGTATCATGGCGCCAGCGGTCTGGAATACCAGTACGATGATTATCTTAGCGGACGGCAAGATCAGCAGGTGACGGCTTTTGTCGATGCTGAAGGCAATCTTTCGGCAGAGCAGTTCTATGTGACTGATCCGCAGCAGTTTCGCTGCAATAATGTGCAGCTGACGATTAATCTTGATTATCAACAGATCGCCGAACAGGCGCTCGGCGATCAGGCCGGAGCCTGTGTCATTCTCGATCCGGATAATGGAGATATTTTGGCAGCGGTTTCTTCGCCAAGCTATGATCCTTATTCTTGGGAGCCACTGCCGGCAGATGACGTATATGTTAATAAGGCCTTTTCCGCCTATCCTCCTGCTTCGACTTTTAAAGTCGTTCTGGCGGCAGCGGCTTGGGAAAACAACTTGTCTCCGCTGCCAGAAGATGGCGGATCTGCGGATGCCAGTTCTGCCGCGGCGGAATTTATCTGCGACGGGGCTTATAGTTTAGCCGAGGGTTATGATGTCGGCTGCTGGCTTGACGAGGGTCATGGCCAGCTGGATTTAGCGTCAGCCTTGGCGGAATCTTGCAACTGCTATTTTGTCGGCTTAGGATTGGCGATGGGCGGCGAGATGATTATCGATTATGCGGCGCGTTTCGGTTTAGATGGACAGAGCATTATCGGCTATGAGTTCGCCGATAGCAGTTATCTCGATTTTTCCGCGGAGATTGCCGGCGATATTGCCAATGTTTCGATCGGCGAGAGCGGCGTGCGGATCACTCCTTTGCAGTCGGCAGTGATGATGGCGGTCTGCGCCAATGGAGGTTATTTGCTGACGCCGCGGCTGGTTCAGTGCGTTTACGATCAAGACCGCCATATTTTAGAGGAATTCCCCTCAGCTGATAAGCAGCGCACTATCGCGGCGGAAACAGCGGCTGCGCTTCGGGAAATGCTGACTCTTACCGTCAGCTCCGGTACGGGAGTCGCGGCAGCCGGCAGCACCACCGATAGCGCGGGCAAGACCGGCACCAGCGAAGATGCGGGAGTTTGGTTCAGCGGTTTTGCTCCAGCAGCTGAACCGCGATGGGTGGTTTCGGTTTATCTAAGCGACGGCGGCAGCAGCGCCGAGGCGGCGGCGGTTTTTAGCAAGATCATTGACGCAATAGCGATTTTGGAGGGACTATCCTCCGACTAATAGCAGCGGCGCGGAATAAAAGCGCAGATACAAGCACCATAGGCGGTATTTTGCATATGATATACCAACATTGTCAAAAAGAGTGGTATATCATATGGGATTCTTTTTGGGCTATTTGCATAACAGCGTCTTTCCTCCGCTGTTGAGCGAGGCGGAAGAGGCGGCAAATCTGCAAGCTTTGGCAGCCGGCAGCGAAGAAGCCAAACAAATTTTGATTATTCATAATTTGCGTTTGGTCGCGCATATCTGCAAGAAATTTGAGAGCAGCGGCGTAGACCGCGACGATCTGATTTCTATTGGGATTATCGGCCTGATTAAAGGTGTCAACACCTTTTCTTTGGAAAGGAAGACCCGTTTGGCGACTTACGCCGCCCGCTGCATCGAAAATGAGATTTTGATGCATCTGCGCTCGATCCGCAATCAAAAGACAGAAGTTTCCCTCTACGATCCGGTCGGCGTTGATAAAGAAGGTAATGAGGTGACGCTGATGGATATTCTGGGCAGCCGGGAAACCAGCGCCGAAGAGCAGGTGGAACTGGATGAGGAACGGCGTCTGCTGCGCGAGCATCTTCATGTCTTGGATGATAAAGAAAGCTTTGTGCTTAAGCTGCGTTACGGGTTGGGCGATAGCCGTCGGCGCACCCAAAAAGAAATCGCCAAACAGCTGGGCATCTCTCGCTCCTATGTCAGCCGCATTGAGAAAAAGGCGGTGCAAAAGCTGACCCGGGCTATTAGCGGCAGCAAATAAGGCAGGATAAATACATAAATATGGAGAAACTCAACACTATATAAGCATCAGTTTCCGGTAAAACATAAAAGAACGCTTGATGGCATTGGTAATCCGCAGCCTTCTGCGGATTATCTTAGCAAAGGAGCATTGAGATGAGCGAGATTCTCGTAGAAGTCCGGCGCGGTCCGCTAGCTGAAAATTTGCTCCGCGGCAACGCAGCTATTGTCGGTGCGGGCGGTCAGCTGCAATATCGAGTCGGCGACCCGGATTATTTTACTTATATGCGCAGCACCGCCAAGCCGCTGCAGGCTTCAGCAGCAGTAGAATGCGGAGCTATCGATCATTTTAAGCTTACCGAGGAAGAGCTGGCTATCATGTGCGGCTCGCATAGCGGCGATCAATACCATGTCGAGGTATTAGAGGCGATTTTAGCGAAGATCGGCTTGAGCGAAGCTGATTATACCCTGGGAGCCGACCTCTCTTTTGCGGAAGATTTGCGCCGGCAAAGATTAGCCGCCCATATTGAGCCGCGGAAAATCTTTAATAACTGTTCCGGAAAACATGCCTGTATGCTGGCTATTTGCCGTTATATGGGCTGGGATTATCATGATTATCAGCGGGCGGATCATCCAGTGCAGCAGCTGATTCGCAAAACCGTGGCTAAATACGCCGAACTGCCGGCGGACAAGCTGACTATCGGTGTGGACGGCTGCGGGGTGCCGGTTTTTGCCATGCCTCTGTCGAGGATGGCTTTGGCCTATCATAATTTAGCTAACCCGACGTTTTTGCCGGTCGGCCGGGCAATGGCAGCTTCCAGAATTACCGAAGCCATGACTCGCTATCCGCAGATGGTGGCAGGCTACGGCCGATTTTGCACGGAATTAATGCTGGCGACCCATGGCCGCATCATTGGTAAGCTGGGCGCTGACGGCGTGTACTGCGCGGCGGTACTTGGCGAAGACCTGGCGCTGGCCTTGAAAATGGAAGACGGCAATATGGCGGCGATGCCGCTGGCGGTGATGCGGATTTTGCAGCAGCTGCAGCTGCTGTCTGACGCTGAGCAAGCAAGTTTGGCACGGTTTTCCGCTTATGATAATTATAATTGCCAGGGCGATAAAGTTGGCGAAACGCGAGCAGTTTTTGAGCTGAGCAGGGTGGAAAAATGAGCAACTTAGATCCCGATATGCGGGTGGAGCGTATTCAAGATATCGATTTGCCGCTGTTATGGAATCAAGGAATCCGCGGGCTGATTTTTGACTTGGATAATACCATTACTCCTTGGCACCAATATGCTGCCAACGATGAGATTATCCGCTGGTTTGAGCAAGTCCGGCAGTACGGATTTCAGGCATGTATCCTCTCCAACAGCGGGGAGGCAAAAACCGCGCAGATTAGCGAATGGCTTGATGTGCCGGTGCTGTCCGACAGCCGCAAGCCGCGCGCTTGCGGATTCCGGCGGGCGGGCCGGCTATTGCAGCTGCCGCCGCGGCATCTGGCGATGATCGGCGATCAGATTTTTACTGATATCTGGGGCGGTAATAGAGCCGGGCTGTTCACTATCCTGACGGAGAAGCTCGCTGACGAGGAGTTTTGGGGAACCAAAAATATTTCCCGCCGGTTAGAACGCCTGGTTAAACGTCGCTGGTAGTTAGCGGCATAATAGATAGATGATTACGCAGGGGAGTTAGATGACGGTAGTAATTATCCTGGCAATTATAGTGATTGGCATGGTTGTTTGCGGCGGTTTGGCCTTTCATATGAGCATCAAGCGCGGCGGACAGCATATCCTGCCCAAAAATGTTCGTAAACAAAACCAGCTGCCCTTTCGCCGCGATACTAGCTGGCTGGAGTCGGCAGCTGTTGAGGATATTTATTTGAGTTCTCCTGAAGGTCTGCTGTTGCATAGCTATTTATTTGATCAGGGCGGCGGCAAATGGGCGGTAATCTGCCACGGCTATACTGCTAATGCTAAATGCATGTCGCCTTTCGGCGAACGCTATGCCCGGATGGGGTATAATGTTTTACTTGTTGATGCTCGCGCCCATGGCAAAAGCGAGGGCAAGTATATCGGTATGGGTTGGCATGAGCGCAAGGATTTGCTGCTGTGGCTCGCGGAGCTGTCAAAACGCGATCCCGGCGCTCCCATTATTCTGCACGGTATTTCTATGGGCGGAGCTACGGTGATGATGTGCGCCGGAGAAGATGGGCTGCCGGATAATGTCAAGGCGATTATCGAGGACTGCGGCTACAGTTCGATTTGGCAGGAATTCAGCAATCTATTCCGCACTAATTATCATCTGCCGACTTTTCCTGTTTTATATATCGCCAGCTTGTGGAATCGTATTTTCAATGGTTATTGGCTGCGCAAGGATGATTCCATAGCCCAGCTGGTAGCTCGTTCTTCAACGCCGATACTCTTTATTCACGGCGATAGCGATCGGCTGGTGCCTGTCTGGATGATGGAGGAAATGTACCGCGCCGCGCAATGCGAAAAGGAGCGGCTGGTAATAGAAGGCGCAGATCATGGCAAGGCTTCAGTAGTCGCCCCGCAATTATATTGGCAAACAGTCGAGAATTTTTTAGCCAAGTATGTGCCATAAATTGTACGAGCTGATTTGTCCGGAGTGTAAAATAATCAGGACGCTTACTAGCGTCCTGATTATTTGTTGGCAGGTGAATCTTTTATTTGCCGAGAGACTGATGCGCAGCCTCGATCACTGTTGTTACTGCTATATCTTGCGGCGGACGGCCCTTGACTGCGTAGAGCAGATATTCAATATTGCCGTCCGAGCCGGTGATCGGCGAGTAGTCGAGCGCTTGAGCTCCAGCACCCAGCGCATTGAAACAGGCTAGTACTTTCTCGATCACCTGACGGTGTACTGCAGGATCGCGGACGATGCCGCCCTTGCCTACTAATTCCCTCCCGGCTTCAAATTGCGGCTTGATAAGGCAGGCTATTTCTCCCTGGTCTTTGAGCAGGTGTTCAATAGCCGCTGGCATTGCCAGGGTGAGGGAGATGAAGGAGACATCAGCAGTCAGCATATCTGCCTGTTCGGGGATGATTTGTTGGTCCAGATAACGGGCATTGGTTTTTTCCAGCACGATTACCCGCGGATCAGTACGCAGTTTCCAGGCCAGCTGATTATAGCCGACATCTACCGCATAGACTTTGGCGGCGCCGTTTTGCAGCGCGCAGTCAACAAATCCTCCGGTGGAAGCGCCGATATCGATCAGCGTTTTGCCGGTTAGCTGCAGCCTGAAGCTCTCAATCGCTTTCTCCAGCTTCAGCCCGCCGCGGGAAACATAGGGAAGCTGCCGCCCTAATAGGCGTATGGCGCAATTGCTATCCACTGCCATACCCGCTTTATCAATTTTCTGCTCGTTGACTAATACTTCTCCGGCCATGATCGCCGCTTTGGCTTGTTCCCGGGAAGGAAATAGCCCTCTTTCTGTGAGCAGCAGATCGAGCCGCTGTTTATCTTTAGTTGCTTTTGCCATTATTTAATCCCTAAACCATTGGTTATAGGCCATTTCCGCTAAGCGTTCCGCAGAAAGTCCGTATTTCTCCAGCTGCTGCACCCGGCAGCCCTGAGCAATAAAATCATGCGGCAGGGCCGCTGTTGTGATATCGGCGCCGCTGTGGGCCAGCAGCATTTGGCAGGCCGCGCCAAAGCCGCCTTCCTGTACGTTTTCTTCCGCAGTGATAATCCGTCCGTGGCAGGAGGCAATGCAGTCCCGCAGCATTAAATCATCAAGCGGAGCTGCGAAGCGGGCGTTTACGACGCGGGCCTGAATGCCGCGCTTATTGAGCAGCGCTGCAGCATCTAGCGCTACCGAGACCATTGAGCCGATGGCAAAGAAGCATAAATCTCCGCCTTCACGGAGGATAACGGCTTTGCCCAGCTCGATCTTTGGCAGAACCAGCGGCAATTCCCGATCCTGCGCTTTGGGATACCGCAATGCGGACGGCCGCTCGGAATTCAGAGCAAAACGCAGCATCATACGCAGTTCCCGGGCATCAGCCGGCGCCATAACCGTCAGTCCCGGAATGGTCAGCAAGAAAGATAGATCATAAATTCCCTGATGCGTATAGCCGTCGTTGCCGACAATTCCTGCGCGGTCGATGGCCAGCACAACAGGCAGTTTTTGCAGACAGACGTCTTCCATGATCTGATCGTAGGCCCGTTGGATAAAAGAAGAGTAGATCGCCACCACCGGTTTTTTACCAGCATTGGCCAGGCCGGCGGCAAAGGTAACGGCATGTTGTTCGGCGATTCCTGCGTCAAAAAAGCGGCTGGGAAATTGTTTCTTGAATCCGGTCAGCCCAGTTCCGTCGGTCATCGCGGCTGTGATCGCAATGATGTTAGGATCTTCTTCCGCTAGGCCGCAGAGGGCTTCGCCGAATGCCGCGGTATAGGTTAAATGCAGATTATTGCTTTTGGGCTGCCCGGTCGTGATATCGAATGGTTCTACGCCGTGCCAATTATGCGGATGCAGCTCAGCGGGCTCATAGCCCTTGCCCTTGACGGTGATAGTGTGCAGCAGCACCGGACGTTTGATGGTAGCCGCTTGGCGGAGGATCTCTATTAACTCCCGAATATTATGCCCGTCCGTAGGTCCTAGATAGGTGAAGCCCAGGTATTCAAAAAAGATACCCGGAACCAGCAGTGATTTGACGCCGTTTTTGAAATTACTGATCGCTCTGGTGAGAGGCTTACCTAGTCCCGGCAGATGGTCCAGCGCCTGATGAACATTATTTTTGGCCCGGCTGTATTTGGGGTGGGAGCGGATATGCGATAGATAACGGTTGAGCGCGCCGACATTATGGTTGATGCTCATTTCATTATCATTAAGCACTACCAGCATCGGAGTTTCCAGGTCGCCGGCATGATTGAGCGCCTCCAGCGCCATGCCGCCGGAGATCGCGCCGTCGCCGATTACTGCGATCACATGATGATCCTGCCCGCTGAGGTCGCGCGCTTCCGCCATACCCATAGCTACGGAAACGGAATTGCTGCTGTGGCCGGTGGTGAAGCAATCATATTCGCTTTCATTGCGGGAACAAAAACCGCTGACCCCTCCCGGCTGGCGGATGGTAGCGAACTGATCCTTGCGCCCGGTAAGAATTTTATGCGCATATGATTGATGCCCGACGTCCCAGATGATTTTATCAGCCGGCGTGTCAAAGACATAATGCAGAGCAATAGTCAGCTCAACCACTCCGAGATTCGGCGCTAAATGCCCGCCGTTTTCCGCGGTAGTTTTGATAATCAGCTCGCGAATTTCTTGCGCCAGCTGTGGTAGATCATCTATGGGGAGGGCTTTTAAGTCCTGCGGATTATTGATATGATCAAGGATCATCTTGTCTTGGTGCCTCCTCGGGTGTCGGTTGCCGCTAACTGTCTTAACTTATCATGACGGGAGTCGGTTTGTCAATTTCTGGCGGCGAAAATGTTATTGGAGAAAATCTTCCAGCAATACTACTGTCTGGGCGGATAAATCTACCTCTGCCACTAAAAAACTGCTGTTTTGCTCACCGTGTTCGGCAAACCAAATCGCCGCGGTATTGGCGATATGCTGTTTTTTTGTGGCGTTGACCTTGGCGGAAGGGGGAGAATAGGCGGTGTTGTGCTGCGCTTTGACCTCAACGAAATAGACGGTGGCCCCCTTTTGGGCGATCAGATCGATTTCGCCGGTAGGTTTGCGGTAATTGCGCGCCAGGATTTGGTAGCCGCAGCGCTGCAATTCGCGCGCGGCCAGATCTTCTCCAGCAGCTCCGGCTTGCTTGTTGAATCGGCTCATGGGGTTCTCCTGTTAGTATTTGAAGCTGCGGCGGTGAATAGGGCAGTAGCCGTATTGTCGGATAGCTCGCTTATGCGCTACGGTAGGATAGCCCTTATGTTTGGCGAATCCGTATTGCGGCCATTTAGCGTCCATTAGCAGCATCAGCCGGTCACGGGTATTTTTAGCGATAATGCTGGCTGCGGCAATTGAAACGCTCAGAGCATCGCCGTGGATGATCGGCGTCTGCGGCAGTTCGAGTGGCAGACGCAATGCGTCGGTCAGCAGATGCTGCGGCGCAACCATCAGCTTGCTGATCGCCCGTACCATCGCTAGGCGGCTGGCTTCGAGAATATTGATTTGATCGATTATCCGCTGGTTGACATGGGCGCATGACCAGGCAACAGCTTGTCTTTTGATCTCTGCTTCGAGGGCGAGGCGCTTTTTCTCCGAAAGTTTTTTGCTGTCATTAATTCCGGGAATCAGGCATCCCGGCGGGAGAATAACTGCCGCTGCGGTTACCGGGCCGGCCAGCGGGCCTCTTCCGGCTTCATCCACTCCGGCCAGATAAGAAAGCCCATCTTCCCATAGTGCTTGTTCATAGCGGCTCATGGCGATAAGCCGCTCTTGTTCTGCTGGCAGTAAGTTGTTCATCATGTTTTGCTTCGGCGTAGGCTAATGCGCTGCCGGCCTTTCCATAGTGATGCGGCCGATTTTGCCGGCGCGAAATTCCTGGATCAGCAGCAGCGCCGCATCTTCATCCCGCGGCTTGCCGCCTTGTCCCAACATACCGCGGTTTTGGGCGATGAGCGCTAAAATTTCTTCGGCAGTATCGGGGATAATAGCCATTTTATATCTGGCGGCGAATTGTTGCGGCGCCAGATCTTTCAGCCGCTGCGCCAGCTCACATCCTACCTGGTAGACCGGAAAGACTGAATCACTGATCGAGCCGCAGACTGCTAATTTGAAAGCGGTATCATAATCGGCGAATTTTGGCCAGAGCATACCGGGCGTATCCAGCAGCTCGATACCGGCTTTGGTTTTGACCCATTGCCGGCCGCGCGTTACTCCCGGTTTATTGCCGGTTTTGGCGGAGGCATTGGGAGCGATAGCATTGATGACCGTTGATTTGCCGCAGTTGGGTATTCCCAGCACCATAGCCCTCACCGGACGCGGCAGGCGGTTTTTTTCCTTCAGTTTGGCCATGATCGGCCGGGACGCAGTTTCGATCGCCAGCATCATTTCCCTCAGCCCCTGTTTGCGGGCGGCATTGACGGCGGCGGGTATATAGCCCATTTTCCGGTAATGGGAGATCCATTGCCGGGTCAGCTTTTCTTCAGCCAGGTCGCTTTTATTGAGCAGCAGCAAATGCGCTTTGCGCTTGATGTATGGCTGCAGGTCAGGGTTGCGCGAAGAGGCGGGGATACGGGCGTCGATCACTTCTATAATCATATCGACCAAGGCCAGGTCTGCTTCGATATTGCGCTTAGTTTTTGCCATATGGCCGGGATACCATTGTATCATTTGCTCGCCTCATTAATGCTATAAATAAAATCACGCCGTAAGCGTGATTTTATTATATCATGAATGGTAGAATTGTACAAATCAGCGGATATTTTATGCTTGGCCGCAGCACAGTTTTATCGGCGACTGCATGCTGTTTTGCAGAGGCTGTTTTAGGATTCCAAATAAGCGCGGTAACTGTTTGCGATATGCTCGGCCGCTTCATCGACGCTCATTTTTCCGGTATCGATGCAAAGCTGGCTGATGCCGGCAAAGCAGCGCCGCCTTTCTTCCAGCATCGCAGAAATATCGGCTAGCGATGGCTTCCCGTAGGGCAGTACGCGGTTGCTTTTGCGGGTGATCCGGCTGTGAATGGTCGGAGCGTCGGCAGTCAGCAGTACAAAGTAACCATCTGCTTCCAGCAGTTCCATGCTGTCTGCAGCGGGGATAAAGCTGCCGCCGCAGGCGATCACCTGGTGCTGTTTAGGCGCGAGCTTGCTGATTACCAGTTTTTCTTCGGAGCGAAAGCGGATCTCGCCGCATTTATGATAGAGCCGATCCAGATCCATGCCGGTGACCTCGCGGATAGCGTCGTCGGTATCGGCGAAACTATAGTCAAGCAGCCGGGCGAGATTTCGGCCGATCACCGTTTTGCCGCTGCCCATAAAGCCAACGAGGATAATATTGGATTTTTTATCTGTACTGCCCGTGAGAATTGCCCCCTCCACAGATTTTTCTGCACAATAATTCTTAATTGATAAAGCCGATACCTTCTCTTTTATGCAAGAATGTTTCAACAAATAGCGACATAAAAGATAGTTGATGTATAATTATTAAAAGAAAAGACTTGAAATAAGCGTATAAATTCGTTAAACTATTAAGTAATAATACATTTCCTCAGATGCGATGCCGGGATTTCCCCTAAGGAGCAGAGATGAAAATAGTCATAATTTATAATGCCAAGCGGGAAAGAAGTGTTGGCTTTACCTCTACCCTTGCTAAGTATCTATATGAGCGGGGTGCGGATATTATGCCGGGCCCGGATAAACCGGGTTTCCCTATAGACCAGTTGGAAGGCGTTGATTTTTCTTCTTGCGACGCCGGTATTGTTTTGGGCGGTGACGGCACGCTACTGGCGGCGGTGCGGGCTTTGTCGGTGTTTGATATCCCGCTGTTTGGGATCAATATGGGACGAGTCGGTTTTCTTTCTTCTACGGAAGAAGATGGCGCTTTGGCCGCGGTAGACAAACTGCTTGCCGGCCGCTATTCGCTTCGCGAACGGCTGATGATCAAGGCTTCTTTGATCCGCGATGGGGAAGAGCAGTCTGTTTTTACTGCTTTTAATGATTTTGTCGTGAGTTCCGGCGAATATTCCCGGGCGATTACTTTTGATTTAAGCGTCGATGCGCAGGCAATCGATTCCTATAATGCCGATGGGGTGATTGTCTCCACTCCTACTGGCAGTACCGGCTATTCGTTGTCCGCCGGCGGGCCGATTTTGATGGAGAATATGGATATTATGCTGATCACGCCGATTTGCCCGCATACCTTTTTTTCCCGGCCGATCGTCGCTTCTGCCGATAGCAAGATCGATATTGTCTTCAAAAGCGATTCTCACAGCGCCTTTCTGACTGCAGACGGGCAGTTTAGAGTCACCTTGGCGAAAAATGATCTGGTGTCGATTTCTGCGGCGGAAAAGAAGGCGCGGATTATTCAGTTTGGCCCAGATGACTATTTTGAACGGATTAAAAAGAAAATTTACCGCAAAGAGTAAGTTCAGTGCAGCCGCCAGTTTGGCAGACAAGCAAGATGCTGTCCCAGCAGAACAATGAACGCCGGATGGTTAGGAAAACGCCGATTGCGCGAGGGGGTAAAAAGAGATGAAAACACGTCGCCATAAACTAATTCGGGAGATTATCGAGCAGCAGAATATCGAGACTCAATATCAGCTGACTGAAGCTTTGGCTAAATACGGGATGAATGTCACCCAGGCCACGATTTCGCGCGATATTAAAGATTTAGGTTTGGTCAAAATCGCTACCGGCGATAATAGCTTTTGCTACGGTTTTCCTCCGGGAATGACTACCGTCAATACTTTTGACCGGGTCAAAAGGATGCTGCGGGACAATCTGATCAAGGTTGAAGTGGTCCGCGAATTAATCATTCTTAAAGCCTTGCCCGGCACTGCTCAGGGCGTGGCTTTCTGTCTCGACGGACTAGGCTGGAAAGAGATCGTCGGCAGCATCGCCGGCGATGATACGATCTTCGTCGCAGTTCGCGAAGAGGACGATATTTACGCCTTAGCAGACCGGATTAGATCTTTGATGGCCTAAGCGCCTCGAAAAGAGGGTTCATATGCTCTACGAGATCTATGCTGAAAATTTCGCCCTGATTTCCACGCTGCGCATGAGTCTAGGCGAGGGAATGAATGCGCTGACTGGCGAAACCGGCGCCGGCAAGTCTTTGCTGATCGACGCTGTTTCATTGCTGATCGGCGGGCGGGGTAGTGATAATTTTATCCGCAGCGGCTGCGATAAATGCCTTTTGGAGGGGATTTTCTTGCCTCCGTATCCGCAGCCCGCTGTGGCTTTTTTGCAGGAACACGATATTGATGCTGAAGATAATCTGATCCTGAGCAGGGAATTGGTGCGCGGCGGACGCAGCATTGCCAGGATTAACGGCCGCCCAGCCAATCTGTCGTTATTGCGTGAGCTGGGCCGGATGCTGATTAATATTCATGGCCAACAGGAACATATGTTGTTGCTGGATGAAGAACAGCAGCTATTGTTGCTGGATAGTTTCTCCGCAGATATCGCCGCACCGCTGACAGCTACCGCCCAGGCTTATCAGCAGATGCAGCAGGCCAAGCGTCAAGTCGCGGAGTTTGAGAACGGTCGCGAGCAGCGGGCGCGGCGGATGGATGAATTGCATTATCTTATCGACGAGTTGGAACAGGCGGAATTGCATCCTGGTGAGGACGAGCAGTTATCTGCGGAAGCGCATTTGCTGGCGCATGGGGAAAAGCTGTTCCAGTTGGCAGGGGAGGCGGTCAGCGCGCTGAATGGCAGCGGCGCTGCGGTGGATAGTCTCAATTCCGCTATGGCGGTGGTGAAAAATGTCGCCGCACTGGATCCCCAGGCGGAAGAACTGTCGGCCAGGCTGCAAAGCGTATTCTTCGAGACGGAGGATTTGGCACGGGAATTAGCTGCCTATCGGGATCGCGTGGACTTGGACGCTTACCGCTTGGAGGCGGTAGACGCCCGCTTGAGTATGCTCAATAAGCTAAAAAAGAAATATCAGGCCAGCCTGGAAGGGCTGATGCAATTGCTGGCACAGTCCAAATCTGAGCTGGCGGAGTTGGAAAGCTTTTCACTATCAGGCGCTGCTTTGTATCAGGCGCAACAGCAAGCGGAGTCTGTCTACGATCAAGCTGCGCGTCAGCTGAGCGCAGCCAGATCGCAAGCGGCGCGGCTTTTGGGCGAGGCTGTAACCCGGGAATTGCATGCTTTGGCGATGCCGGCCGCTACCTTCCGCGTTGATCTGCCGGCGGCTGCTCCGTCGCTGCAGGGTAATGAGCGCGCCTTGTTTATGATCCAGCCCAATACCGGAGAACCGTTGCTGCCGGTAGCCAAGATTGCCAGCGGCGGCGAATTATCGCGCATTGTTTTGGGGCTCAAGGTTATTTTGGCGCAGTTGGATACTGTACCGACTTTAATCTTCGATGAGGTGGATACTGGACTGTCCGGCAAGGCGCTGGTTTCTGTAGCGCAGCGTATAGCTCTGGTGGGTGAAAACGCCCAGGCTTTGGTGGTAACGCATAACGCAGTGATGGCTGCAGCTGCTACTCACCAAATTATGATCGAAAAACATGAGGAGGCTGGGCGTACAGTAGTTGCAGCCCATAGCTTGAGCGAGGCGGAACGGATCGATGAAATAGCCCGAATGATCGCCGGCGATAAGGCCGGGGCGACTACTCGCAGCCAGGCCAAAGAAATGCTGGAGATGATGCGGCAGCCGACGCTGTTTTGATTTAGCTCGGCTTGGCGCTAGCGTGCTCCCGCCCGCTGCTTATTGCTGAGGAGAGATAGATGTTGAGGAGATATTTCAAACAGCGCCATCTGCTGGCCGAACTGCTAATCTTGGCGGCGCTGATCGGCTGGGCGCTGTTTTTTATTGTTCAGTGGCCGCAGATCCCCGAGCCGCTGCCAACGCATTTCGGGCTGAGCGGCCAGCCTGACGCCTGGGGCGATAAGGAGAGCTTACTAACGCCGCTGCTGATTGGCTTAGCGCTCTATCTGCTGCTGTCAGTAGTGGAATTATTTCCGCAGATCTGGAATTTCCCGGTCAGCGTCACGGAGCGCAACCGCGGCCGTTTGATCGAGATCACTCTAGAGCTGTTTGTCGGCTTGAAGTTCCTGATGGTGATGGGCTTCGGCCTGATAAGCTATTGGACTATTACTATGCAGGAGTTGCCGATATGGTGGCTGCCGGCTTTCATGGCATTATTGTTCGGCTGGCTCGGCCTGTCGATATGGCGGATGATTCGTTATCCGTGTTCGCTGGGCAATCAAGATGACGAATCAGCTGCGACAAAAGGAGACGGTAATGACGGAGCATAATAACGGCGAGATCAGCGTGGACAGCATTATCTTTGATCTGGACGGCACGCTGTGGGATTCGGTGGCGGCGGTGACCGGCTCTTGGCAGCAGGTAGTCTCCCGCTACCCTGGGCTGCGCGGCCCGCTCAGCGATTGGGAGCTATCGCAGTGCATGGGCTTGACTACCGATGAGATCGCTGAGGCTATTTTTCCGCAGGTGCCGCCGCAGCAGCGCGAGCAGTTAGTCGAGGAATGTTTTGCCGAGGAGCATGCCTGGCTCAGGTGCAGCGGCGGTAGGCTGTATCACGGTGTAGCCGAGACTTTAGCGGCATTATCCAGCAGCCATGATTTGGCGATAGTGAGCAACTGCGAGCTGGGTTATATAGAATGTTTTTTTGAGACGACCGGTCTGGGAAAATATTTTCGGGATTATGAGAGCTTTGGCGCCACCGGCTTGCCCAAAGGCGAAAATATCCGCCAAGTGATGCGGCGGCTGCCCGGACGCTCCGCCGTTTATGTGGGAGATATGATTAAAGATCAGCAGGCGGCGCAGCTGGCGGGGATTCCGTTTATCTTTGCCCGCTATGGCTTCGGCCAAGGAAAGCTGCAGCCGACACATTGGGATTATGCGATCAGCAGCTTCCCGGAGCTGCTGCAGTTGTTCAAAAAGGCCAGCCGTTAGAGTCGGCTGGCCTTTTTCTTGCCCGGGAAGTGTGTTTAGCTAAGCAGCTGGCGGTAGATTTGTTCATCTTGATCGGTAAAGACATCGAAGATCACCCGCTGCGGATAATCGGCGGAGGATAAATATTCGCTGACCGTTGCTACGGCGATCTTGGCAGCTGTAGTCTGCGGAAAATTAAAGACTCCGGTAGAAATACAGCAAAAGGCTATCTCATGCAGCTGCTTTTGCTGTGCTATGGCAAGGCAGGAGCGGTAACAGCTGCCAAGCAGCTGCTGATCCTGCCCGGTCGGTTCTCCCTCCACAATCGGACCTACCGTATGAATGATGTAAGCTGCCGGGAGATTATAGCCGGAGGTGATTTTGGCTTGGCCCGGTTCTTCCTGATGCCCTTGGGCGGCGATAAGCCGCTGGCATTCTTCGCGTAGCTGCAGACCGGCGGCGGAGTGAATGGCATTATCAATGCAGTTATGGCAGGGGATAAAGCAACCCAGCAATGAGGAATTAGCAGCATTGACGATGGCGTCGATTTCCAGGGCAGTAATATCGCCGCGCCATATCGCTAGACGCGGATTCTTTCGGCAGGAGGGAATATCGCTGGCAGATGTCAGCTGTTTGTTTTGCCGCTCCTGGGAGAGAAAGCTGTCCTGAATATGCAGGAATTCTTCGTCTAGAGGTGCAGGCTGGCGGGTATTCATCAGGGCGCGCAGCAGTTGACGCAGTTCCTGATAATCATTCGTCAGCAGCAGGCTTTTATATTGCGGACGTTCTTCGATGAGATATTTGAGCAAATACCTTAATTGCGCTTTCTGATCGATTAAGACCACCGGCTTTCTTGTTAATAGTTTATATTTTAATGATACGGCGTGGACGTATTTTTGTAAAGAGCGCCGCCGGAGAATTTGCGGCTCTGCGGTGCAATTTTCCGTCTTGGAAGATATGGCGGGGAGGTTTAGATCATTTTATCGCGAATATGATAAATTGAGGTAGATTAAGGTTTTTTAATTGCTAGAATAAAAGATATCATGGGGAGGCAGACAGATGTATTCAAGAGAGCAGATTTTGCAGATCTTTAAGGACAAAGAGGTGCTATTATCCGGACATTTTCGTCTAACATCAGGACGTCATGCCGCTTATTATATGCAATGCGCCCGCTTGCTTCAATATCCGGATGTAGCCGGCCCGCTATGCGAACAGATGGCGAGCAACTTTGCGGATCAGGGCGTGACCGTAGTTGTCGGTCCCGCTATTGGTGCTATCCCGCTCTCTTATGAAGTAGCGCGCGCTCTCGGGGTAAAATCGATTTTCGCCGAGCGGGAAAACGGCGTGATGACGCTGCGGCGCGGCTTTGAAGTCTCCGCTCAGGATCGGGTGCTGGTGGTGGAGGATGTGATCACGACCGGAGGCTCGGTCAAGGAAGTAATCGACTTGATGCGGGCGCAAGGCGCCACCGTAGTCGGCGTGGGCGTACTGGTAGACCGCAGCAACGGCAAAATCGATTTCGGCGTACCGCTGAGCTCGCTGCTTTCCTTGGAGATAGAGAGCTTTGCTCCAGAGGACTGTCCCCTGTGCGCAGAAGGCAAGATCCCTGTAGTGAAACCCGGCAGCCGCAGCTAAACGGCGGCGCTTGATCATCAAGGCTTATCTGGAAAGGTAGCTGGTCTATGCGTAAAATAACTATTTTTGATACTACTTTGCGCGACGGCGAACAGACTCCCGGCGTCAATCTCAATACTCGTGAAAAGGTTGATTTGGCTAAAGAATTAGCGGCGACCGGCGTTGATATTATCGAGGCCGGATTTCCCTCTGCCAGCTCCGGCGATTTTGAGGCGGTTTTGGCTATCGCCAAAGAAGTGCAGGGAGTGAAGACAGCAGGCTTATGCCGCGCCGTCACTTCTGACATTCAGCGCGCCTGGGAGGCGCTGCGTCATGCAGAGAGCCCGCTGATTCATATCGTCATCGCCACTTCCGAGAGGCATATGCTTTATAAATTGCGCATGAGCGAGGAAGAGGTGCTGCGGGCTGCGGTAGAGTCGGTGAAATTGGCCAAATATTATTGCGATGATATTGAGTTCTCCGCTGAGGACGCAACGCGCTCCGACCCGCAATTTTTATGCCGGGTTTTGGAAAAGGTGATTGCTGCTGGAGCGACTACAGTCAATATCCCGGATACTGTTGGCTATGTTATGCCTTCCGAGTACGCAGATTTGGTATCCTTAGTAAAAAACCAGGTGCCAAATATCGATAAAGCCAAAATTTCCGTGCATTGCCATGACGATTTGGGGATGGCGGTTGCCAATAGTCTGGCGGCGATTAAGGCTGGCGCCGATCAGGTAGAGACCACTGTGAACGGCATAGGTGAGCGCGCCGGCAATGCCGCTATGGAAGAAATTGTGATGGCCCTGCATACCAGAGAGGATTATTACCAGGCAGAAACAAATATCAATACCAGAAAAATTTACCGCCTCAGCCGTATGGTCAGCAAATATACCGGTTTGGAAATCGCTCCGGGCAAGGCGATTGTCGGCGATAACGCCTTCCGCCATCAGAGCGGTATTCATCAACACGGCGTGCTGGCGGATCGCGAGACTTATGAAATTATGTCGGCGGAGAGCATCGGGCGCTATGATGTGAATCCCCTGGTTCTGGGCAAATTATCCGGGCACCATGCTTTTAAGGAATTGCTGGTGGAAAACGGTATCCATTTGGATGATCAGACTGTAGAACGCGCCTTTAAAAAATTCAAGATCATTGCCGACCGGAAAAAGGAGATTACGCTCAAGGATATCATGGCCATCGTCGAAGACCGGATGCGCGATGTCCCACCAACAGTGGAGCTGGTCAATTATCAGATTCTCTCTTGCAATAATGTCTCTTCCACCGCCACGGTGATGCTGAAGCGGGGCGAGGAGACCTTGCAGAAGGCGGCTATTGCCGGAGGTCCGGTAGATGCTGCTTTCAAATCGATTACTGAGATGATCGGTTTGGATATTTCGCTTGAGAGCTATAATATCAAGGCGATTACCGAGGGTGCAGACGCCTTAGGCGAGGTGACCGTAAGGGTTAAATACCATGATAATGTCTTTTTGGGCAAGGGCATCAGCACTGACGTGATCAAGTCCAGTATGTTGGCGTATATTAATGCTATCAATCGTATTTATGCAGAAGAAATGTTTGCCTGATCGCTTAGCGGCCAGTGATTAATGATACCGATAATAATATTAAAGAAAGATAAAAGGAGATTAGAAGATGGTTTTTGATAAAATTACTGAAATTATCGCCGATACATTGGATATCGACAAAGATTTAATTAAGCCGGAAAGCAGCTTTAACGATATGGAGGTGGATTCGCTCTATATGGTAGAGATTATGCTTTCTATTGAGGAAGCCTTTAATATCACTATCGAGGATGCCTCTGAGCTGAAAACAGTAGCTGATTTGTGCGCTTATGTCGAGCAGCATATTCAATAGAGTTCCGGTCTGCGCATAGCGTTAGCCGCCGAGACTATTCCGGCTCCGTCTGCAGCAAGACGGAGCCTTTCTCCGCTAGACGAGAGCAGTTGATGGTAAAAGAAATGTTTGTCGAGCAATATGTCATGGCCTATGGTGTTGAACAGGATCGTCTTCGTGCGCTGCTGCCCGCGGATTTTATTTCCCTGCGGCCGGTGCTGAGGATTAACGCGGAGATCCGCGATCATGCTGAAGGCTATGTGGAATTTAATACCGCGGTGGCTAAAGGCGAGCACAGAGGCTGGCTGAATATTGGCTATTGGCAGAATGCCGCATTTATCCGCAGCGGAGCTAAAGTAATTTTTAGTACTGATCATCTGGAAATATCTTTTACCGCTGTCGGTATTGAGGGCGCTTGCCCGGCGGAACGGGATAATAGCGGCTGCTATTTTCTCAATGGAGATGCGCAAGGGAAAATATGGCGTCCAGCGGAAATCATTACTGCGCGCAAAGAATTCTGCGACTGCTGTTTCCGCTGGCGTTTTTCTGCCGCCGATGCCCATGGCAGCAGCTGCGGCCGGACTCTGAGCGCTGAGCCGGAGCCTATAGTTCACAGCTATCCCGCGGAGGAATTGACGGCGGCTAATGCAGCCCGCATTCCCTGCCGCCAAGTGCTGGGCAGTTATCGGGTTCGGTTTCTCCGTTGACGCTTCTTGTCACTTGACAAGAGTTGGCGCATAAGCTATATTAGAACAAATATCTCTTTGCACTGACCAACGTTCTCTTTAATGAACGCTATACAGTACAAACTGAGCAGGCGATGATCTGCATGGCAGACCATGGAGCCGGGCCGTTTACGGCAGCAGATGCAGCTCATCTGCGGGACAGTACCCATCCCGCAGATGAGCTTTTTCATTCTCAGGAGGATTTTCATGGATAATCATCAGTTTTGCGGCTTGACTAGCGATGAGGTTATGGCAGCGCGTGCGCGTTACGGACGTAATGAATTGCAGCCGGAACGAAAAAACAGCCCGGTTCGTAAATTGCTGCATATTCTTGCCGAGCCGATGTTTTTGCTGCTGTTAGCGGCGGCGGTGATTTATTTTTTGCTCGGCGAACCGCGGGACGGAGCGATTATGCTGGTTTTTGTGATCGGCGTGATCAGTATTGACGTGATCCAGGAATGGAAAACGGATAAAACGCTCCGCGCGCTCCGCGAGCTTTCTGCCCCCCTGGTTCGGGTAATCCGCGATGGTAAGGAGCAGGAAATATCCAGCATTGATTTGGTGCCCGGAGACTTGCTGCTGCTTTACGAAGGCTGCAAGATACCGGCCGATGGGGTGATCCTCCATTGCCATGATTTTTGTGTGGACGAAAGCTCGCTGACCGGCGAATCCGAGGTAGTCTGGAAAAACGACGCCAGCCCGGAAGCGGAGGGGGATTATTGGCGGCGTGATTATTGTTATGCCGGGACACTGGTTCTGCAGGGAGCAGCTAATGTCCGTGTGGAACGCACCGGGGTTAATACCGAATACGGCCGGATCGGCACGGCGATCAATCAGGCGCCGCAGCAGCCGACGCCATTGCAGCGGCAGACCGCCTCTTTGGTAAAAGTATGCGCGATAATTGCGCTGCTGCTATGTTTGCTGGTTGCCGCTGTTACCTATATTAATTTAGATGCAGCGGCCGCCGAAGGGCGTCTGGTCAACAGCATCCTTTCCGGCATCACATTGGCGATGGCGATGATTCCGGAAGAATTCCCAGTGATTTTAACCGTTTTTTTATCAATGGGCGCCTGGCGCTTAGCCAAAAAGCAGTCGCTGATCCGCAGCCTGCCCTCGGTAGAGACTTTAGGCTCGATTTCCGTGCTTTGCGTTGATAAGACGGGAACGATTACCCAGAATCAGATGACGCTGCAAAAAGCTTGGGCGAGTAATGGCGATTTGTCCGAGCTGTGTTTAGCTATGGGGATGGCCTGTGAAGTTGAATCCTATGACCCGATGGAAAAGGCTATTTTAGCGCATTGCCAGCAGCTGGGGCTGGGACGGGATCAGCTGTTTGCCGGCCGTCTGCTGCGGGAATATCCGTTTACCAGCCAGCAGAAGATGATGGGGCATATTTGGCAGCGGGATGACGGCATTATTGTTGCCGCCAAGGGCTCTCCAGAGCAGTTGCTGTGTCTGTGTTCGCTTGATGAGGCAGACCGTCTGGCCGTAGACCAACAGCTGGCGGCAATGACGCAAGATGGGCTGCGGGTGCTGGCAGTAGCTGTTCAGCAGCTGCCGTCTGCCGCAGCTATACCGGATGAACTGAGCGGCTGCCGGCTGCACTTGCTGGGACTGGTAGGTTTTGCTGATCCGCCCCGCGAGCATATTGCCCGCGATATTGCTACTTGCTATCGGGCCGGTATTAGAGTGGTTATGATTACCGGAGATAATAGCGCTACTGCTGCTGCTATTGCCCGCCAGGTTGGTATTCACGGCTGGCAGCGGGTGGTTACTGGGGCGATGATTGATCAAATGAGCGACGACCAGCTGCGTGAGGAGGTCAAGGCTACTAATATTTTCTCCCGTGTGGTGCCTGAGCATAAAATGCGGATCGTGCGCGCTTTTCGCGAGAACGGCGCGATTGTCGCGATGACCGGTGATGGTGTCAATGATGCTCCGGCGCTGAAATATGCCGATATCGGCATTGCCATGGGCGGCCGCGGCTCCGAGGTGGCTCGGGAGGCGGCGGATCTGATTTTGATGGATGACAATTTCTCTACGATTGTTGATACCATTCGCGACGGGAGACGCATTTACGATAATATCCGCAAGGCAGTCGGCTATGTCTTTGCTATTCATATCCCAATCGCTCTAGCGTCCTTATTGGCCCCGATGCTGGGAATCACCGCGGCAGATTTAATGCTGCTGCCGCTGCATGTGGTGCTGCTGGAATTGCTTATTGATCCGACCTGCTCGGTAGTCTTGGAACGCCAACCTGCCGAGGATGATATTATGGAGCGACCGCCGCGAGACCCTCAGGCGCAAATCCTTACTCCCTCGTTATTAAGTAAGAGCGCCGCCCAGGGAATAACGGTTTTTGCCGCAGCTTTCGGCAGTTATTTACTGATGCTGCACGCTGATCCTGATAATGCTGCAGCAGCCCGCTCGCTTGGTTTGGCGGTGCTCATGCTGGCTAATCTGTTTTTGGTGCAGGTGAATAGCTCTCAGTATGGATCAGCCTGGAGTATCGCCAAAAAGTTCTCCCGCGATAAGGTTATCTGGGGGATCAATGTAGCGACCATTTTGGTGCTGGCAATCATTCTTTATACTCCGCTCAATAGCTTTCTTAAGTTAGCTCCATTGTCTTGCGGCCAGTTATTGGCGGCCTTGGCTTTAGCCGCGCTGTCTGTTTTATGGTATGAGGCGGTTAAAAAACATCACCGCCGCGCCGTTCGGAAGAGATAGCTTTTACCGGCAGATAGCTTGTGCTAAGAAAAATGCTTGTTATCGCAAATTATCCTTTTCTTTAAGTTAATGCCATGCTATAATAAAGCGGTTGTGTGATCACTTAGTAAAGGATGATCTAATATGTGGTTTTTGCTTTCGCTAGGCGCTATCCTAGCTTGGAGCGGCTCCGACCTGTTTAGTAAAATGGGCTCGAAGCCTAATGACAAATATAGCCATTGGAAATTAGTGATGGCGGTCGGTCTGGTAATGGGCATCCACGCCATTGTCCAGCTATGTGCCGGCGTGGATTTTTCGATCAAAGATATCATTATCTATCTGCCGGTTTCGGCTCTGTATATCTTATCAATGATCCTGGGATATGTCGGCCTGCGATATATCGAGTTATCAATTTCTTCACCGGTATGCAATTCGTCCGGAGCAGTGGTGGTGCTGCTATGCTATTTTGTGCTCAAGGAGAGCATCGGCGGTTGGTCGCTGCTGGCTGTCATCTTGATCTGCACCGGTGTGGTCGGCCTGGCAGTGGTAGAAAAACGTCAGAGCGACGCTGCTCGCGCCGCCCGGCGTGAGATCGCCAATGTCAAATATACCAGCAGCGTATTGGCAATTATTTTCCCCATTTTGTATTGTTTGCTGGATGCGCTCGGCACCTTTGCTGACGCTTATTGGCTGGAGATGTTCATCGAAGAAACCCAGGCGAATATTGCTTACGAATTAACCTTCCTACTGATGGCGGTAGTCGGCTTTATTTATGTGGTCGCTATTAAAAAACAAAAAATTATTGTCTCTCAGGAAAAGCCGAAAATTGCCGCCGGTATTTGCGAGACTGCCGGCCAGTTTGCCTATATTTTCGCCATTGGCGCCAACGCTATTTTGGCTGCGCCGCTGATCAGCGCTTACTGTGTGTTCAGCGTCTTGTGGAGCCGCATCTTCCTCAAAGAACGCTTGTCCCGGGCGCATTATATCGTGATTTCTTTGGTTTTGGTCGGCATCGTAATTTTAGGCATTTTTGACGCTTGATGGGCTAAGATCAGCCTTTATAGATCAGCTTTTATATATGAGATAAACCAAGGCGCTTAGCTTTGCTAAGCGCCTTGGTTATGCTTGGATTGAGGCGGATGCGGCGGCTGCTCCTGTTGGCCGCCGGCTAAGGGAATATCATAAATTTCGCTGAGCGAGTCTGCTTCCTCCGCATCATCAGGCGGCACCTGCACTAGGCCGGTGCATTCGGTCATAGATGCTACCTGCTGCTCTTTGGCAAAAAAAGAATCGCAGCTATCAAGTGGCGGAGCAGGGGAGCGGTGTTTGCTGTTCATAACGATTAAACCTCCTGCTGTTTTACCGCTTATTTTCTCCGCTGTAATAAAAAATATCCTGGCCGGAGCAAGGCCAGGATATTTTTTATTACTTATTTGTTATTGCGGTGGGGCTATGCTTGGGAATTCGCATTGGTAAAATTGCCCATAATGGAATCAATATCATATTGATCACCGAACAAGGAAATGATAACGGTCAGCATGTAGTCGTCGATACGTCTGACAAAATAGTATTGATCGCTAGCCAATCCGCTGATATTCCCCTTGATGTTTTGCGTAATATAAACTTCTCCGTTAATGGAAGTTTCGCCGATTTCGCTAAAAGTATCATACATACCGGTTTGCTGCAGCACCTCGTTGGAGGCCTCGATGTAGTGCTTGGCATCATAGGCTAATCCGCCTTGGGTGAGCGCCAGATTTTCATAAAGTATGATGACATTGGTGCCGGAGTATGGGTCGCGGGCGACCATATCATATATCGTTACTGCGGATACTTCTTCCTCGCTGGTCTCGATACCGACATTATTGAGCAGGTCGACGCTGACGCCCATCATCGCCGCCATTTCTTCCTCGCTGGCGAATTGCCAGTCTTCACCGGGAAGGGTGAAGGTTAATCCCGAATAGGCGCTGGTATAAGTATTATCACTAGCATTGCCGCGGGAGAAATCCTTGCCGCTATCATAATTGCCGCCGCAGCCGGACAGCAGCAGCGCTGTCATGATGAGAATGGTTAATGCGCTCCAAAAGGTTTTTTTCATAAAATCGCTCCTTTACTGAGGGATATAAGTATCAGCATATAATTATGATGACATTGTTATTGTAACATGAATTAGAGCGGAAGGGGAGGGGCAAGTTCCAATATTGGATAAATTTTGCTAATTGTGCAATAACAAAATTTATTTAAGCCGGCAGCATAAGAAAAAAGCTGTTCGCAATGCGAACAGCTTTTTGGTGGAGCGGGCAAAGGGATTCGAACCCTCGACTTTCACCTTGGCAAGGTGACACTCTACCACTGAGTTATACCCGCAGAACTGGTGCCCCGGGGCGGAATCGGACCACCGACACGGGGATTTTCAGTCCCCTGCTCTACCAACTGAGCTACCGAGGCTAATGGCGACGCAGAAGGGGCTCGAACCCTCGACATCCAGCGTGACAGGCTGGCACTCTAACCAACTGAGCTACTGCGCCATACATGGTGGGCGATGACAGGCTCGAACTGCCGACATCCTGCTTGTAAGGCAGGCGCTCTCCCAACTGAGCTAATCACCCGCGATGCAAGGAACTTTTATCATGCCCGTTTAACTCTTAACCGCGGCAGCTTGTTTATTATAGCCTAAGGTTTTTGCGCTGTCAAGGATTTTTTGCAAAAATATCTGCAAATATTTTCCCGGCGCATAAAAGCTGGACATTTAGGGCAATATATACAAAAATACGCTTTGTATTGTCCATGTGATAGGGGGAATATACATGCTGCAGCCTGACGATCATGAGTGGAGACGCTTTTTTGCGGTGCAAAGAATTATTGCTTTGTCGCTATCAATAGTTGCTATCGTAGTGGCGGCGGTTGTTTTCCTTCCCCAGCAAGAGGACTCCGATGTCAGCTTACTCCAGCCGGCGGTAGAGACACGTGATGACGCGGGAGGGCTCTTTGGCAATATCAAAATTACCGCTGATGGCGGCTTTAGCCTAGCTTATGCCAAGGTGCTGGTTAATGGATTGGCAATGGGCGACTTTGCCGAGGGCGAAGTGCTGCTGCGCGTGTATCCGGGGGATGCCGTAAGCATCGACGGGCGCGCTTATCAACGTGAGCTGACTTTCCATATTACTTCTCTGTCAGCTAATATTAGCAAGGATTATGTGACGACTAATCCCGTTACCAACGGCGATATCGCTGATGTGGGAATAATCGTATTTAAATAGTTGTTATAGCTGCTTTCTTGTAGTATAATAACAGGTAAGTTTGATTATTGCCGCCAGAGATATTTAAATAGCGAGGTGGGATGGTATGATGGAAGGAACTAGACGGCTTTCTGATGACGCTACCAGCAAAAAGGTAGCGAAAGCAGCTATTTTGATGGCAATTAGCGAAAACCGCGAAGAAGAGCATCGGCTGCAGAGCAGAGAAAACGCCGCGGGAATGCGTGTTGCGGCTATGGATTTTGGCGGCGAGGCGTTGACTTCGATTTCCAAGATCATTGAACGCGCTGTGGTTGGCAGCAAGCGCGAGGGTGTGATTCTTGATAATCATGCTGAAGAGGGGGCGGTAGCTGGAGCCGCTCATGAGGTAATCTCTCAAGTGCTTTCGCGTTCTATCGGCCTTAATTTCGGCGGGAAGATCGGCGTAGCACGAATGGGCGGCCACCTTTGCGTAGCGGCCTTTTTTGCCATTGGAATGATTCATTTAGATGATGTGGCCATTGCGGTGGCTCATCGGGCAGTGGAGGAGATGAAGTAATGACCGCTCAACAAATTGCGATAGACGGACCGGCTGCAGCCGGCAAAAGCACTTCCGCTAAATTGGTGGCAAAAGCATTGGGGTATTTATATATAGACACTGGGGCAATGTACCGTGCGATAGCCTTAGCAGCGCTGCGTGCGGGGATTGCCTTTGACGATGCGGATTCCCTGACTGATTTGGCGCGGCGTACCGATATTCGCTTGGAGAGCGCTGGCGATACATATAAAGTTTTTGTAAATGGGGAAGATGTCAGCGAACAGATTAGACGTCCGGAAGTGGGCAATGCCGCCTCGCCGATTTCAGCTATCGAGGGCGTGCGGCAGATTTTAGTCGATAAGCAGCGCCAGATGGCCTCCTCCCGTCCGGTAGTTATGGATGGCCGCGATATTGGTACCGTAGTGCTGCCTCAGGCTCAGTGCAAGGTATTTTTGACCGCTAAGCCGCGGATCAGAGCGGAACGCCGGGCTCTCGAGCTGAGCCAGCGCGGTTTGGCTGCTGATATTGACGAGATCGAGGCAGATATTATCGAGCGCGACCACCGCGACAGCAACCGCGCCCACTCGCCGCTGCGCCAGGCGGAGGATGCGCATTTGCTGGACAGCAGCGCGATGGATATCGACCAGGTGGTAGCGACTATTATGCAGTGGGCGGAGGCGGAGCAATAATGTCCTTCTATATGTTGGCTAAATTTTTGACCGGTTTGGTCCTGAAGATCGGCGGAGCGCGGGTGATCGGCAGAGAAAATATCCCGGAGGATAAATCTTTGGTGGTGATCGCCAATCACAGTAGTTTCGGCGATCCCCCTGCGGTCTCGTATGCTTTTGACCGGCCGATCACTTATATTGCCAAAGAAGATTTTGCCAAAAACTTTTTTACCAAGGTGTTGTTCAGCGCCGGCGGAGTGATCTTTTTGAAAGCTAAAGATTCGGATCTAACCGCTATGCGGACGGCGATCAAAGCGCTAAAAGAGGAGAAAACAGTCTGCATTTTCCCCGAGGGGAAACGTAATTTCGACCAGCAGATGACGGAATTTAAGCCCGGCGCTGCATATATTGCATATCGGGCGGGGGTGAAGGTGCTGCCGCTCGCGGTTATTAATGCCGGGGATTATTGGCGTATTTGGCGGCGCAATATCATCATCAACGTCGGTCAGCCGATAGTATTGGACAAAGAAACTAAATTCGATCAAGCGTATTTGGATCGGTATAATGAATTATTCGAACAAAAGGTGAGGGATCTTTTTGCTGAGAATGCGGCGATCATCGCTAAAGAAGGCAAAAAGATGCGCCGCGTGCCGAAAAAATATCGTTAATGCCGGATAAAAATACTCCTGCAAGCAGGATTTATTTGTTCTGCGGCGAAAAACTAAAAATTACGGTGATTTATATTTTTGCAGGGGTATTAAGGATATGATTATCAAGACCGCCGGGGGCTCTGGCTTCTGTATGGGCGTACGAAGAGCGATGGATTTGGCCCTGGCGGCAGCGCAAGAACGGGGTCATATTTACTCCTTTGGTCCTTTGATTCATAACCCCCAAGAGATTAGCCGCTTAGCGGATAAGATAGTTCCGGTGGCCGACTTGGATCAGATCAGCGAGCGTCCGGCCGTAGTCATTATTCGTTCCCACGGAGTTCCGCCGCAGTTTAGCGAGGATGCCCGGCAGCGCGGGCTGACAGTTATCGACGGCACTTGTCCTTTTGTGAAAAAGGCGCAGGAGAAAGCTGCAGAGCTGGTCGCGGCAGGCTATCGTCTATATATTTTGGGAGATGCTTCGCATCCGGAAGTGATCGGCCTGCAGGGCTATGCCGGCGGAAAGGCGATTATTATTACTTCGCCCAAGGAGGCTGCCGCAGCCCCCCAGGAAGAGAAAATCGCCTTGATCGCTCAGACGACGCAGAAGGTGGAAACTTTTTCCCAGATAGCGGAAATTTTACGCCATAAGGCGGAGGATTTCATTTCCTGTAATACTATTTGCAACCATACTCGCTTCAACCAAGAAACGACCGCGCAGTTAGCGCATTGCGTTGATGCGATGATTGTGATTGGCGGTTATAATAGCGCCAATACTAAAAAATTGGCACAAATATCTAAAGAGGCGAATATTGATGTATATCATGTAGAATCTGTTGCCGATTTGGATTTGGATATTGTGCGGGCATACGGCAAGGTAGGGATTACCGCCGGTGCCTCGACCCCGGAACATATTATTGAGGAGGTAGTAAAAAGGATGACTGAACTGGAAAAGATGGAGAACGTGGTGGACAAGGGTAATGAATGCACTTGCGGCTGCGGCTGCGAGGAAAAACAAGAAAATTGTGAGCCTGAAGCTCTTGACCAAGCTGCTGAAACTCAGGCAGCTGAATATACTGCTCCGGAAGATGCTGCTAATGCAGAGAATGCCGCGGAAGAAGATCAGGCGGCGATGGACGATTTTACTAAAGAATATGGCGATATGAAAGAGATCCGCCGCGGCGCGCGCCTCAAAGGCGTGGTTGTCCAGGTAAAGGATGATGAGCTGCTGGTAGATATTGGCGGCAAGAGCGAGGGCGTTTTGAGCGCCAGCGAGTTGAGCGCCGATGATGCGAAAAATATTCATGATCGCTTCCATGTCGGCGATGAAATCGATGTTTTGGTGCTGCGTAAAGAAAATCAGGAAGGTTATCCGGTGCTCTCTAAGCGGAGAGTAGATCAGGATATTGCCTGGGATCGCTTAGCTCAGCTGAAAGAAGAGAAAGCCGTGGTCACCGGTACTGTTACCGATGTCGTGAAAGGCGGCGTCCTGGTTGACGTTGGCCTGCGCGGTTTTGTCCCGGCTTCGCTGCTGTCTTTGGGCTATGTGGAAGATCTATCCACTTATGTCGGCCGCCAGCTGGAGATGAAAATCATCGAATGCGATAAACATAGCAATAAGCTGGTGCTGTCTGCTAAGGCTGTTCTGCGTAAAGCTGCAGCCGCTCAGAAGGAGAAAACCTGGGCGGAAATTGCCGAAGGCCAGACTAGAAAAGGTATTGTTCGCCGCTTGACCAATTTCGGCGCTTTCGTAGATATCGGCGGCGTGGACGGCTTGCTGCATGTTTCCGAAATGGCTTGGTACAGAGTCAATCATCCTTCTGATCTGCTCAAAGAGGGCGATGAGATCGAGGTGTATATCCTGAGCATTGATCCGGAAAACGAAAAGATCTCCTTGGGTCTCAAGCAGCTGTGCCCCAACCCCTGGTCTTTGGCTGCCGAGAAATATCCTGAGGATAGCATTATTGATGCTAAGGTGATGCGGACTACCAATTTCGGCGCTTTCCTCGAAGTAGAGCCGGGCGTTGAAGGTCTGGTGCATATTTCTCAGATGGCCAATTACCGCGTCGGTAAAGCAGAAGACATCGTTAAACCGGGCGATATCGTGAAAGTAAAGGTCCTTTCCGTTGATCCTGAGGCCAAGAGAATGAGCCTGTCGATCAAGGCGGCGTTGCCAGAAGATGCGCCTACCGAGCCACCGGTTGAGGCGGCTGCGGAGACTGATGCTGCCGCTGAGGCTGCTGCCGGCGAGGCGGAGACCACTGAAGAATAATTATGGCAAATCAACAGATTTTAATTGGAAAACCGCATTTATGCGGTTTTCCTGATATAAGGGGGCTTGAACGATGAAATTATGGGGCGGACGTTTTACTGCGGATACCGATAAGCTGGCGGAACATTTTCATTCTTCGATCAGCTTCGATAAACGTCTTTACCGCGAGGATATTGAAGGCTCTCTGGCTCATGCAAAAATGCTGGGCGATTGCGGTATCATCTCGCAGGAGGACGCTGAGAAGATCCGCGAAGGATTGCGGGCGGTTCGTGCGGCTATTGAGGCCGGCGAGGTGCAGTTTGATGAATCGGCGGAAGATATTCATATGAATGTCGAGATGCTGCTGACTGAAAAAATTGGCGATGTCGGCAAACGGCTGCATACAGCAAGAAGCCGTAACGATCAGGTGGCGCTGGATCTGCGGATGTGGCTGCGTCGGGAAATTAAAGAGACCCAGGAATTGATCCGCTCACTAGTAGATGCCTTGGTGCATAAAGCCGGGGAGCATCTTCATACTTTGATGCCTGGTTTTACTCATCTGCAAAAAGCACAGCCGATCAGCTTCGCCCATCATCTTTTGGCCTATGTGCAGATGTTTGAGCGCGATTATGACCGCCTGGCGGACTGCCTGGTAAGGATGAATTATTGTCCCTTGGGCAGCGGCGCTTTGGCGGGTACCGGCTTTGCTATCGATCGTGATGAGACAGCCCAAGAGCTTGGTTTTACCGCGCCAATGGCTAACAGTCTCGATGGTGTTTCCGACCGCGATTTCGCTCTGGAGTTTTTGGCGGATGCCTCTATTTGCATGATGCATTTATCCCGTTTCTGTGAGGAAATTATCCTGTGGAACAGCGGCGAGTTTGGTTTTGTCACTATGGATGATGCTTACAGCACCGGCAGCTCGATTATGCCGCAGAAAAAAAATCCGGATATGGCCGAGCTGATCCGCGGTAAAACGGGCCGGGTCTATGGCGATCTGGTAGCGATGCTGACGATGATGAAGAGCCTTCCGCTGGCATATAATAAGGATATGCAGGAAGACAAAGAGTCTGTATTTGATGCTGTCGATACTCTCAAGGGCTGCATTATCGTCTTTATCCCGATGATGCAGACGATGCGGGTCAATGCCGATAAAATGGCGGCTGATTTGGAAGGCGGTTATCTGAATGCTACTGATTTGGCAGATTATCTTGCTGCTAAAGGATTGCCGTTCCGTTCCGCCCATGCAGTTTCCGGACGTTTGGTGCAGTATGCAGAACAAAGCGGCCGCAAGCTCACTGAGCTGACCCTGGAGGAGATGCGGCGCGAGAGTCCGCTTTTTGAGGAAGATATTTACCAGGTAATCGCTCCGGCGCAATGCCTGGCTGCGCGCAAAACCTTCGGCGGACCTGCTCCAGAGGCGGTTGAAACTGCATTGAAGGCGGCTCAAGATTGGTTGGCGGCTCGGGCATAAATAATAAGCGACCATTAGCTAAAAACGGCTGCGTTGTACAGCAGCCGTTTTTTTAGCTCAGACTGAATAAGGATTGAAGAAAAATCCTTGATAGTAGCACTCTCTATAAAGAATCCCCCTGTGCTGTTTTATACAACGCAAGGGGGATTGTATTTTGCCCATACTATGCTGCTTATTCAGCAGCGAGTTATCTCGGTAGATGCCAATGAGCCTTATAACGCGGGTTTTTTATGCTCGCTGAGAGTGATTAAGATATCGTCTTCATTGATAACAGTATCCGGCGATACCGGGATGCTGAGTTTATCACCGCGTCTGACTGCCAGCACCATCAGGTCATGCTTGCGGCGAATATCGGCTTGGCGGATAGTTTTATTGAGCCATTCCTTCATCGGCTTGATTTCCGAAATAGTGTAGAAATCAGACTCGTCTAAAATATCGAGGATATTGGAGCCAACTAGCCGGC
>CALXQC010000003.1 GCA_944390435.1 uncultured Clostridia bacterium | reverse complement strand
GGTTTGGATCATTTCCTCCAACTGCATTCTGGAGATGATATCGGTGAAATTAAGCGGTTCATCCCAAATATAAAGGTGGGCCTGTTCGCAAAGGCTTTTGGCGATGAGAACCTTTTTCTTCTGGCCTCCAGAATAGTCTGCCATATCCTTAGCAAAATGGCTGCGAGGAAAATCCAGTTTGCGTAGCATAGCTTTAAAAAGCGTTTCATCCAAATGATATTGAGCGATAAACGCATCGAGCGGTCCTTGAAGAAATGAGGTGTCCTGCGGCAGATAAGAGATGATCAGTCCGCTGCCACGGCGGAAAGTGCCGCTATGGAGAATTTCTTCACCTGCCAATAGCTTGATGAGAGTAGACTTACCGCAACCATTGGGACCCATCAGTATGATGCGATCCCCTTGCTCGATGGTGAAGCTGAGGTTATGGCAGATCTCTTTTTTTCCATAAAAAAGTGATACTTGCTCTAGCTCTGCTAGCCGTTGGCTATGATAGCTGGCGGTGACTAGTTTGAGCTGCTCATTGCTTTCGATATCTTTTAATAAGCGTGATTTTTCTGCCAGCGCTGCCTGCTGACGGTTGGCGATAGCCTTGGCCCGCCGGGTCATTTTGGCGGCCTGATGGCCGATATAGCCGCGGTCTACTTTGCTGCCAGAATTGTTGCTGCCAAATTTGCTTTTTTCCACCTGGTCAGACCAATGCTGAGTCCGCTGTGCTGCTTGCGATAGTCGTTTGATATCCCGCTGCAATTTATCGTTTTGCTCTTGCTCCCAATTATCCTGTTGCTGTTTGTTTGCCTCCCAGGTAGAAAAATTACCTTGCTGAATCTCGATAGAGTTTTTATTGATCGCCATAATATGGTCCACGCAGCTATCAAGAAAATCCCTGTCATGAGAGATGAGGATAAAGCCGCTTTTGCTATTGAGATAACGGCCCACTTTTCGCCGTCCATCCATATCTAGGTGATTGGTCGGCTCATCAATTAGCAAGAAACTGTTTTCACGCAGAAACATCACTGCCAGGAGTAGTTTAGTCTGCTCTCCTGGCGAGAGAGTAGCTAAGCTGCGTTCCAGCAGCTCATCATTCAATCCCAGCAGCCGGCATTCCCGCTCCAGTTGCCAGGGCTGATATTCTACGCCCAGTTGATCGGCTATCTGCCAGGCATTGGCAGAACTGTCCTGCACTTGGTAGGGAAAATATTCACAGCGCACAGGCATCAAGATCGAACCGCTGTATTCGTATTGGCCTAGCAGCAGCCGGCAAAGGGTCGTTTTGCCACGGCCATTACGTCCGACCAGACCTAACTTCCAGTTGGTATCTATTTGGGCATTGAGATCAGTAAAAACATTATCGTAGCTGCCTTCATAAGCGAAGGTTAGATGATTGATTTTAATAGTGGTCATAGGTACCTCCCGCATTGGTAATAGAAAAGCCGCAAGAAAGTATTCCTTCTTGCGGCGCCATACGCTGTTCTGCCGTTCGTTTACAGCTACAGAGGTATCTATCAATGATGGGGAGCCATGATGGTCAACTTTCTTGCGTCGCATAACAAAACAGGCGGCATCTACGCAGTAGCGTTAGTGCGTCCACGCTTCATTATGCTTATGATGTTAGCAAGAAAGTTTGCGCATCTTCCCATCTCCTATCTATATTGATTATCGCGACAGCCTTATTGTAGCATATCCCGCTCTGCTGTCAAGAGGGGAGGCCAATATTTATTTAGTGATAACATCGCGCGAGGTCCACAGTTCGCCGAATTGGGCCTTGGGCGCTGCTTCGGCAACAGTTTCGGCAGCCAGATCTTTTTGTTTGACTTTGGCAGTGCTGAGGCTGGAGCTGATCATATAGAACACCACGGTGCCGATGCACAGGTACAGCCCCATTACCGGCACATAAGAACCGAAAAGGTCGAAGGAGCAGTTGGCTACCGGCACGCCGGCGGTGATGCCGGCATTGACTGCGGCCATATAGAGGCCGAGATATTTGTTGTAATGCTGCTCGTCGAGGATGCGCTTGACCACCATCGGCACCATCACCGACTCGGTGGAGACCGACAGGCCGAAGATCATCGCCGCCGCCCAAGCCATAGCGACATTATCGGCAAAGATCATGATCAGTCCGCCGGTGAGGAAGCAGGAGATGCAGATCGCCATGGCACGGTTGGTGCCAAAGCGGTCGTTGACCCAGCCCATGGCGATTTTGGTCGCGCCCATGACGAAGAGGATAGCGCTGTAAATAGTGCCGGCGGTAACGGCGTCGATACCGTTATTTTCCAGATGCGCCGGAGTGATGATCATCGTTGCATGGATAATCAGCCCCAGGCAGAAAGCGGAGATAAAGATCCGCCGCGCCGGTTTGTTTCCCGCCAGCAGTTCCTTGAAGCCGCGGAAATAGCCTTCGCCGCCGATCTTGTTTTTCGGAGCAGCCGTAGCGCGGGCCTCGGGGTTTTCTTTGACAAAGAGGAAGATCGGTACCGCCAGCACGGCGATGCAGACCGCGGTCAGCAGATAAGCCGTGCGGTAGCCGTCATTGGCGATGATATCGACGAACAGCGAGCTGAAGATGAAACCGCCCAAACCGCTGCCGGCTGAGCATAGGCCGAGTATCGTGCCTTGTTTCTTGGTGAACCAGCCGTTGATCAGGATAGCGATCGTGGTGGTGGAGTTAAAGCCGAAAGCCAGACCGGCCAGGGCGCCGCCGAGATAGAAGGCGGGCAATGAGGCGGCCTGCCAGAGAATGAGAAAGCCGATGATGCCGGAGATAAAGCCGGTGCAGATCATCTTGCGCAGGCCGAAGCGGCTGTAGAGCTTGCCGTAGAGGATATTGATCAGCATTCCGCCGATGGTGCAGAGGCTGAGCGTGAAGGAAAAGCTGCTGCGGGAAAAACCGAATTCCTCGCAGACCGGGACGATGAACAGGCCCGAGGGGGAGTTGATCATCCCCAGCATGACGAAAAAGATGCAGAAGCTGCAGCCGAGAATGATGAATTTGTACTTTTCGCTGCTGATTTTCACAGCTGTCGGTCATCTCCTCATTGATAATCGCTGGTAAACATTGCCGGAGCGCGCTGTTTTATCCCATAAAAAACACCCGGTTAGCGGTAAGTGCCTTGCGGATGGGATCTTTGCCGTTACCATGACTGAAGCCTGGCTGGGATAATATGCGCTTATATGAAAAATAATCTTTCCTTATATTATGTTCAATATAACATAGCTGTGCAGGCAATGCAATGCCGGCAAATAAAGTCTTTATCTTCTGATTTTTCAGAATATTTCCTGAGGACCTGTTTCGCCGCCTGAAACTGCTGCCCGCAGCGGAAAATGCCGGGGCTATTGGACATTTGCCCCTCCGGGGGCTATAATATAATCGATGCCGTCCGGCAGCGCTGCCGGACGGACGCAGCTGAGGCAGTTAAGCTTTTGCCGGGGGCGGACAGCGCCGTATCGGCCTGGATGCCGCGGCCGATAAATAAGGAGGTTGAAGACGATGAGTGATATTTTGGTAGCGTATTTTTCCGCCAGCGGCGTCACCGAACAGGCGGCTCGGCAGCTCGCCCAGGCGGTGAACGCAGATCTTTATCAGATTCGCCCGGCAGTGCCCTATACGCCGGCGGATCTCAACTGGCAGGACAAAAATTCCCGCAGCAGCGTGGAGATGAAAGACCCGTCCTCCCGTCCGGAGCTGGCGGACCGGCAGGCGCCGGTTGCCTCCCACCAGAAAATCTTTCTCGGTTTCCCTATCTGGTGGTATACTGCGCCGTCGATTATCCACACTTTTCTTGAGAGCTATGATTTCAGCGGCAAGACGATTATCCTCTTCGCGACTTCCGGCGGCAGCGGATTCGGCGATACCGCCAAGGATTTGGCTCCCAGCTGCCCCGGGGCAACGATCAAGGGCGGCAAAATGCTCAACAGCCATCCTTCAGCCGCCGAGCTGAAGCAATGGGCGGAGCAGTTTTAGCCGCGCGGCCGGCAGGAGCTTTTGGCTTCCCGGCGGCTTCTGATGATATTGGGAGAGAAGACGGCAGCTAGAGCGCTGCCGTCTTGTTTTATCCGCCGGGCTGCTTCTTGACAGGCCGCTGCTGAGAGCATACAATGAAAACAGATTTGCCGAAACAGGGAGAAAGTCCGTCCGGCAGGAGGAAATAGCTTATGGCGAAAGCGAAAACAGTATTCTTTTGCAGCGAATGCGGCGGCGAATCAGTCCGCTGGGTAGGCAAATGCCCGCATTGCGGCGCCTGGAATACGATGATCGAGCAGAAAATCGCGCCCGAAACAGCGGCCAATAGCGCCGGACGGGTACGCCTGAGCCGTTCCGCGCCCTGCCGCATCGATCAGGTTCCGGCGGAAGAACACCGCCGCTACCGGCTGGGCATCGACGAGCTGGATACAGTGCTGGGCGGCGGTTTGACTCCCGGCAGCTCGGTGCTGCTGGGCGGCGAGCCTGGCATCGGCAAAAGCACGCTGCTGCTGCAGGCTGCGGTCAAGATGGCGGCCTACGGCAAGGTGCTGTATATCAGCGGCGAAGAAGCAGCGGAGCAGATCAAGCTGCGCTATCAGCGGATCAGCGGCGAAAAAGCGGCGGCGGATAATATCTATCTGCTGGCGCAGACCGATATTGACAGCGCGCTGGAGGAAGCGGCGGCTCTTGCGCCGTCGCTGCTGATTTTGGACAGCGTCCAGGCCCTGTTCTCTCCGCAGTTGGAGAGCGCGGCCGGCAGCGTCTCGCAGGTGCGCGCAGTGGCGGCGGCGGCGATCGCCTTCGCCCGCGAGCATCAGACGGCGGTGATGCTGATCGGCCATGTCACCAAGGAGGGAATGCTGGCCGGTCCGCGGGTTCTGGAGCATATGGTGGATACCGTGCTCTATTTCGAGGGCGAGCGCTATAATGCGCTGCGCTTGCTGCGCGCGGTCAAAAACCGTTTCGGCTCGACTAATGAAATCGGCGTTTTTGAGATGGCGGAGAACGGCCTGCAGCCGCTGCCTGCCGCCGCCTATTTTCTAGAGCAGCGGCATCTGTCCGCGCCCGGCTCGGCCGTTACCTGCGTGCTGCAGGGCACTCGGCCGCTGATGATCGAGGTGCAGGCTTTAGTCTCGCCCTCTTCTTTCGGCAATCCGCGCCGCCTTTCCAGCGGCTATGATTATAACCGGCTGCTGCTGATCATCGCTGTGCTGGAGCGCAAGCTCAAGCTGCGGCTGGGCGACAAAGATATTTATATCAATATCGCCGGGGGCCTGCGGCTGGACGATCCGGCGGCGGATCTCGCAGTGGCGGCGGCGATCGCTTCCGCGGCGGCGGAGCGGCCTCTGGAGCAGGAATTGCTGCTGCTGGGCGAGATCGGCCTGCTGGGCGAGCTGCGCGGCGTGACTCAGGAAGAGCGGCGGCTTAGGGAGGCGGCGGCTTTGGGCTTCCTCCAGGCGGTCTGTCCTCCGGCGGTAACGCCGCCGGCAAGCGCGCTGCGGCGGCTGGAGGCGGCGGATCTGAGCGAAGCGCTGCAAATCCTCGGCTTGCTCTAGCGGCGCTTGGCAGCCGGCAATAATGAACTATTGATGATAATCCCGATCGAGGAGTTAGGATAAATGATACAGGCAGCTATTTTCGGCGATTCTTTAATGCGCGGTATGTATTGGAACGAGCAGCTGGCGAAGCATAAATTGTGGAAAAACCCTTTTTTGCCGCAAATCGCCGCCGACTGCGGCGTGGAGCTGGAAAACCATTCCTTTATCGGCAGCACTGTCCGCCGCGGCCTGGCAGCTTTTGAGCGGATGCTGAAGAAAGGGCTGCATTGCGAGCTGCTGCTGCTGGAGTACGGCGGCAATGATGCGGATTTCGACTGGCCGAAGATCGCCGCCGCGCCGCAGGAGCAGCATCAGCCCAAGACGCCGCTGCCGCTGTTCGAGCAGCTTTACGGCAAGCTGATCACTCTCGGCCGCAGCCTGGGGATGCAGCCGGTGCTGATGAATCTGCCGCCGGTGGACGCGCAGAAATATTTCCGCTGGTTCAGCCGCGAGCTGGATAAGCGGGCGCTGCGCCGCTGGCTGGGCAATATCGATATTATCTACCGCCATCAGGAGGCTTATTCTTTGGCCTGCACCGCCCTGGCTCGGCAATATGATTGTCCGCTGATCGATCTGCGCACGCCCTTTTTGCTGCGCCATGATCTCGACCAGCTAATCTGCGCCGACGGGCTGCACCCGACTCCAGCCGGCTATGAGCTGATTTGGCAGCAGCTGACGGCTTTTTTCCTGAAATTTCGCTGATCGGCGCCGCTTAAAAAGGGATTAAGCTGTGCCGCGTCGAAAATTGTGTCGTTTACGGGCAAATAGCCGTGAAGATTGTGGAGGAGAAGTTATGGGCAAACTCAAAAGAGCCGCTGCATTTATGCTGTTGCTGGCCTTTTGTCTGCTGCTGCCGGTGACGGCGGTCGCTTCTTCGCCGGGCTCGGCCGGCGACCCGCTGGTGACCAAGTCCTGGGTAGACGAATATGTCGAGAGCAGTTTCGCACCGCTCGAAGAGCAGCTGGAGCAGATTAAGTCGCAGCTGGGAGCAGATCAGCAGATCAGCATCCAGCTCTATATCGGCAATAGCGCCGCTATCGTCAACGGCCGCAGCGTGCTGATCGATGCGGAGCGTCCGGCAGTGACGCCGCAGCTGAAAAGCGACGCCGCAGCCGGCGGATATACTATGGTGCCGGTGCGCTTTATCGCCGAGAGCCTGGGCATTGATGTGGAATGGCTGCCCGGCAGCCGCCAGGTACTCTTCAGCGACGGCAGCCGCGAGGTATTGCTGAGCGTTGGCAGCACGCAGGCGGTGATTGCCGACAGCAATTATACTATGGGTTATGCGCCATATATTGAAAATCAGCGTACTTTCGTCCATATCCGCTTCGTAGCGGAGGCTTTCAACTGTGAAGTGGACTGGGACCAGGCAGCCAAACGCGTTGATATCGAACGCTAGCCCGTACAGCGGACCAGCGGCTGCTTGCTTGGAAGATACTGATTATTTGGATACTAATTACTTGATCGAGGTAGGATAGATTATGAGCGGAAATGAATTCTGGGAACAAGATATGACCACGGTTCATGAGAGCCGCAATTGGTTCAAAAGGCTGAGTCCCAAGCGGCGGGTAATGTTCTGCCTGCTGGCGGTGTTTGTCGTCGCCTGGTGCTTTTTCATCGGCTTTAGCATCGCCCGCGCCTCCCAGCCGTCCTATCCGGACGAATGGGTGATTTCTACCAGCGACGACTTAGGCGAGATCGAGACCGGCAATGTCCTGG
>CALXQC010000002.1 GCA_944390435.1 uncultured Clostridia bacterium | reverse complement strand
GGCAAGAAATTCAAAGCTGCCCAGACCGGCGGACCTTCCGGCGGTTGTATCCCGGCCAGCTTGATCGATACCCCGATTGATTATGAAAGCTTGGGACAAATCGGCGCGATGATGGGTTCCGGCGGTTTGATTATCATGGACGAAGATAACTGCATGGTCGACATTGCCCGCTTCTTCCTTGATTTCACCGTTGACGAATCCTGCGGTAAATGCGCTCCTTGCCGCATCGGCACCAGACGCTTAAGAGAGATTTTGGATAAGATCGTCAGCGGCAAGGGCACTATGGAAGACTTGGATCTGCTGGAAGAGCTGTGCTATCATCTGAAATCCAGCTCCCTGTGCGCTCTCGGCCAGACTGCTCCTAACCCGGTTTTGTCCACGCTGAGATATTTCCGTGACGAATATGAGGCTCATGTTAAAGAGCATCGTTGCCCGGCGGGCGTCTGCAAAGCCCTGCTCCACTATGTGATCGATCCCGAGAAATGTAAGGGCTGCACCGCCTGCAGCCGCGTCTGCCCCGTCGACGCTATTTCCGGCGAGGTCAAGAAGGCTCACGTAATCGACACTGACAAGTGCATCAAATGCGGCGCCTGCATTGAAAAATGCCGCTTTGACGCTATCACTAAGCAATAAGCGGTAGAGGAGGAGACGACTGTGGATACTGTGAAACTGAAAATCAATGGGATCGATGTTGAATGTCCCGCTAATTCCACGATTTTGGAAGCAGCCCGCCTGGCGGATATTGAAATACCCACTTTGTGCTATCTGAAAGAGATCAATGCGATCGGTTCCTGCCGCATGTGCTTGGTCGAGGTCAAAGGCGCCCGCGGTCCGGTAGCGGCCTGCGTCTATCCGGTCAATGAAGGAATGGAGGTTTTCACTAACACTCCCTTGATTCAAAAATCCCGGAAATTGACCCTGGAACTGATTCTTTCTAATCATCGTAAAGAATGTCTGACTTGTGTCAGAAGCCAGAATTGCGAATTGCAGAAATTGGCCAAGGATTTCGGCCTTGAGCATGTCCGTTTCGGCGGCGAGCTGGAGCCGCAAATCGAGGCTTCCGCACCGCATCTGGTTCGCGATAATTCCAAATGCATTCTCTGCCGCCGCTGCGTGGCAGTCTGCCGCTATAACCAGGATGCTGCTGTCATTGGCCCTAACGACCGCGGTTTTGCCACCCATATCGGCTGCGCTTTTGACCGTGATCTTGATGAAGTGGCCTGCGTGTCCTGCGGTCAGTGCACCGCGGTCTGCCCGACCGGCGCTTTGGTTGAACGGGATGATACCGACAAGGTCGTTGCCGCAATCAATCATCCGGATAAGCATGTAGCGGTTGGTACTGCTCCGGCTGTCCGCGCTACTTTGGGCGAATGCTTTGGCATGCCGATCGGTACGAATGTCGAAGGCAAGATGGTTGCCGCTTTGCGCCGTCTGGGCTTTGACCGTGTCTTTGATGTCGACGTTTCTGCCGATCTGACCATCATGGAAGAGGGTACCGAGTTTTTGCAGCGGCTGCAAACCGGTGAAAATCTGCCGATTATCACTTCCTGCAGCCCGGGCTGGATTCGTTACTGCGAGCAATATTTCCCGGAAGTCATTCCGAATCTTTCCACCTGCAAATCGCCGCAGCAGATGTTCGGCGCAATGATGAAAACTTACTATGCTCAGAAGATGAACATGGATCCCAAGGATGTTATCGTTGTCACCGTCATGCCTTGCACCGCTAAGAAATTTGAGATTCAGCGCGCTGATCAGCAGGCTGTTCCGGGTGTGGATGATGTTGATATCACCATTACCACCCGCGAACTTGGCAGAATGATTGAGCGGGCCGGAATTCGCTTTACTGAATTGCAGGACGAGGAATTCGACCCGATCTTCGGCATCTCCACTGGCGCCGGCGTCATTTTTGGCGCCACTGGCGGCGGTATGGAAGCTGCTTTGCGTACAGTCGCGGAGATCGTTACCGGCAAAGAGCTGCCCAGCCTGGACTTCAAGGAAGTCCGCGGCATCGCCGGCATCAAGGAAGCCGAGTATGATCTGGCCGACCGCACAGTGCGCGTGGCAGTGGCCTCCGGTCTGGCTAATGCCAAACAGCTGCTTACCAGCGTCAAAAACGGCGAAGCCGAATATGATATCATCGAAATCATGGCTTGCCCCGGCGGCTGCATCAACGGCGGCGGCCAGCCGATTCAGCCTGGTTCGGTGCGTAATTTCTATGAATTGCGCGAGCTTAGAGCCAAAGCGCTTTACGATCAGGATAAGAATATGCCGCTGCGCAAATCGCATGAGAATCCGATCATCAAGGAGCTCTACGATACCTTCCTGGGCGAACCTGGCAGCCACAAGGCTCATGAATGGCTGCACACCTCTTATGTGGCTTCGCCTAAATATCCGGGCGTGGAAAAAGAGGCTGCTAAATAAGCTGAAAGTTCCTGCTATTGCACCCGGGGCTAGAATTCTAGCCCCGGGTTTTATTTTTATGAAAGTTTGTTGAAACTGCGCGGAAATGCTCAGTTGCGATCATGACAGCGGAGCGAGATGTTTTTACTTATTTGCATATCCGTTGCCGGGAAACCAGGTCTGTCTTGCCGCTGTTATTGCCGCGGCGGTTATGATTTAGCCGGAGCGGAACTATTGACTTTTAATCAGTGATGGGTTACAATAATTACAAATATATTAATGTATTTGTGGGAAATTGCCTTTAATTTTTGTCCATATGATTTATGACCGCCTGTAGCTGCTATGTTGTTGTCGGGAGAGAGAATCTCCAGCAGCTGCAAACGGTGGAATCTCTCCGGGGCAAGAAGCGAAAAAACAGCAATTATTTACAAGAAAGATTGATATCTGTTCCGGAGTCGGGGGAATGATGCGGTTGGTCTCCTGCGCCATGGCGGCGGCGAGAAAATCCCTCTTGTTAACATGACATAAAGTTTGTTTTATAAATTCAAATAAATGTTGGAGGTTTTGTGTTTATGACTACTAGTATGAATGATTCCCCGCTGTTTAGAGGTATGTTCACCTCTCCTTCCATGTGCGAAGTCTGGGACGACCATTCCCTGATCCAAGCTTGGATGAATATCTGGAAAGCTCTGGCTCAGACCCAGGCGGAACATGGCATTATCCCGAAAGAAGCCGCTGACGAGATCACTAAGAAATGTGATGTCAATAACCTGGACTTTACCGACATGGGTCAGCAGGTTATCAAAGTCGGCCATGCTTTGGTCCCGGTACTGCGCGCATACGAACATATCTGCGACAACGGCTATGGTGAATACCTGCATCTGGGCGCCACCACTCAGGACGTTTCCGACACCGGTTTCATGCTGCTGCTGAAACGTTCCTATGAAGTCATCATGAAAGACCTGCGCGATGTCGAGGCCGCTGCTTTGAAGCTGGCTGCTGAACATCGTACCACTGTTATGGCCGGCCGTACCCATGGCCAGCAGGCTCTGCCGATCACCTTCGGTTTCAAAGCTGCTTACTGGGCTTCCGAGATCCGTCGTGAGATCGAGCGCATGAAAGAAGTTATGGATCGCGATTTCGTCGGCGAGCTCTCTGGTGCTGTCGGCACTTGCGCCGGTTTCGGTAAAGACGGTCATGTTATCAGCGAAGAAGCTATTGCTAAACTGGGCCTGAAAGTTCCGGATATTATGTGGCATTCCACTAGAGACAGATTTGCCTCTATCACCAATACTGCTGTTCTGGTCGCTTTCACTATGGCTCATATCGCTCATGAATGCGCCAATATGATGAAAACCGAGTTCGGCGAAGTCGCCGAAGGTTTCGTCCGCGGTCAGGTCTTCAGCTCCACCATGCCGAACAAACGTAACCCCGGCCTGTGCGAAATGACTCAGACCCAGGCTCGTTTGGCTCAGGGTTCCGCTCTCGCCACCATCAACTCCATGTACTGCGAGCATGAACGTGACGCTTCCGTATGGCGTATTGAATGGAGAAGCCTTGGTGAATGCATGATGTCCGTTGGCTGCGCTGTTGCCAGAGCTAAGAAACTGCTGGAGAACTTGGTAGTTTATCCGGAAAGAATGCGCGAAAACCTCAACCTGACCAAAGGCTTGATGTATGCTGAGCCGGTTATGCTCGCCCTTGGTAAACATATCGGCAAACAGACCGCTCATGAAGTCGTTTACGAGATCAGCATGGACTGCTTCGAGAACAATGTTCTGTTCATCGATGGCCTGCTGGCTAACGAGACCGTCGCCAAATATCTGACCCGCGCCGATCTGGAAAACATCATGCAGCCTGAACATTACATTGGCGATGCGCTTTACTACATCGACAAGGTTATTGCCGAAGTTAACGCTGCTCGCGAAAAGGACGTTATTAAATAACGATCAAAAACTCTTTTGACCGTATCGCTTGTCACTGAACTATTGTCATGCAGGGTTTAAGCTGAATAGCTTAAACCCTGTGTGAACAATTAACAGATGACAGAATGTTTCGACAACTTGTCATGGTAGCAAGGACGGCGGCTAACACGCCGCAGGCGACGTGTTGCGGTCGGAAAGATAAAAATAATGTAGGAGGAGAGAAAGATGTTAACAGGTAAAGAGTTAGCAAATGTGGTAAAAGGTCCTGGAGAGAAAACCCAGTCGATGCTGGCAGCAGCCAGACCGTACCTGATCGGCGCACTGCCGATGGCACCGGTAGTAGCGGAAGAAGCACAGGGTGCAGTAATTAAAGACGTAGAAGGCGATCTGTATGTAGATATGTTCGCCGGCGTCGGCGTACTGAGCCTGGGTCATCGTTATCCTACAGTAGTAGAAGCTATCAAGAAACAGGCAGATAAGATCATGTGCACTATGGTCAACTACTGCCAGTATGCGCCTGACCTTGAACTGGCGCAGAAATTGAACACCGTCACTCCTGGCGGACAGGAAATGCGCGTAGTGTTCTCCAGCTCCGGTTCTGAAGCAGTAGAGAACGCAGTCAAGATCGCAAAAGCGGCTACCGGCCGTCATGGCGTAATTGCACTGACGAACGCATTCCATGGCCGTACTCTGCTGACCGGCGCACTGACTCATAAATGCGCACCGCAGAAGAACGGTTTCGGACCTCAGCCTTCTGAGATTTACAGACTGTCCGACTACTATCCTTACCGTTATGATCATGGTATGAGCGAAGATGATTACATCCAGTACCTGATCGACGAGGCTGAATTTGCTTTTGCCAACACCATCGACAGCGAAGATGTAGCATGCTTCATCGCTGAATGCGTACAGGGCGAAGGCGGCTTCATCCCGCAGCCTGCAAAATACTTGAAAGCGATCAAAGACCTGTGCGAGAAATACGGCATTCTGTACATTGCCGATGAAATCCAGAGCGGTTTCTGCCGTACCGGTAAATTCTTCGCGATCGAGCATATGGGCTTCAATCCTGACATCATGACGATCGCAAAATCCATGGCCGATGGTATGCCTCTGGCAGCTACTTTGGTTAAGAGCGAGCTGGATAAAGTTAAAGGCGGCCAGCTGGGCGGCACTTACATGGGTAATGCAATGGCTTGCGCAGCTTCTTGCGCTGCTGTTGATGCGTTCAAAGAACATGACTTCTGCGGCCGTGCGGTTGAGATCGGCAACTACATCAAAGCCAGAGTCGAGAAGATGATGAGCAAACATGCTCAGATCGGCGACTTCCGTGGTTTGGGCGCGATGTGCGCAATGGAGATTGTCGAAGATCCGAAGACCAAGAAACCGGGCGCGAAACTGCTTGGTCAGATCATCAAAGAATGCAACAAACGCGGTATGTTGGTACTGGCTTGCGGTATGCGCGGCAACAACATGCGTTTCCTGCCTCCGCTGGTTATCACTGATGAACAGCTGGCACAGGCGATGGACATCCTCGAAGAAGCTTGCGACGTTGTCCTCGACTAGTAAGATATCGCCAATGGGTGTAGCATTGAAACATGCTCCACCTATCGGTGCCCTTAATCTGTCTTTGGCCGCATGAGCCGAAGCAAATTTCCCACTTCCACTTCGCGGGATCCGGGGTTTCCGGATATATTGAAATTTTCTATCAAAAAAATACCAATATATAGGGATACAAGCCCGTTTATCGGGGGCTAAATTCATTTCATGCATTGACATGAGATGATAGGTGTAATATAATTTCTGATGTAGACAAGCGATTTTGTTTGTTTTACACTTTTTGTGCGTTTTTTTAGGTAGTGATTTATTTATCAAGGTAGGAGGAAGGATAAAATGAGACTTGAACTTGACTCTATCAAAATCAAAGATATTCAAGAGTCCTCGGCTACGGCTATCAAAGACGGCGTTCTCTATCTTAACAAAAAAGAGTTAGAAGAAGTGCTGTTGAAAGATGAAAAAATCAAATCCGTAGACATCAATATCGCCCGTCCTGGCGATAAAACTAGAATTATCTGCATTCAGGATGTTATGCAGCCCCGTTGCAGAGAAAACGGTAATAACTTCCCTGGTTTTGTAGACAAAATGCAGATCGTTGGTAACGGCAGAACCGTTTCTTTGGACGGCGCTGGCGTTATCATCTCCAACCCGGAATCCACCCGTATTGAGATGGGCGTTCTGGACATGGACGGCCCGATGGCCGGCCTCACCCCTTATGCTAAACTGAACATGGTCAGCCTGGCTTTCTATCCGGTCGAAGACATCAAAAACGATGCCAACGAAGAACGTATCTTTGAAGATGCGATCAAAGCCGCTGGTTTGAAAGCTTGTGTTTATCTGGCCAAAGCTGGTCTCGAAGTCAAAGCTGATGAAGTTGAAGTATTTGAGTCCGAAGTCGGCGAATCCGTGGATCCTTCTTTGCCGCGTGTTGCTTACTGCTTCCAGACTTACACTCCTCAGTTCGACTACAAAGGCCGCTCCGATAGATTCTTCTATGGCGCTGCTATGACCAATACCTTCCCGACCATCATCAACCCGAACGAAGCTTTGGACGGCGCTCTGGTCGGTTGGAATGCTATCAAAGCTATTGAAACTTATAGCATGCAGAACAACGGCACCATCAGAGAACTTTACAAACATCATGGTAAAGACCTCAACTTCGTCGGCGTAGTTGTTTACTCCGCCAGCACCGATGCTGAGAACAGACAGCGTTCCGCTGATATGTGCGCTAACCTGCTGAAGAACGTCCTTCATGCTGACGGCGCCGTACTCACCAAGATCCTCGGTGGTATGCCTCATGCTGATATCGCCTGCACTGGTGTTGCTTGCGAAAAAGCTGGTGTTAAGACCTGCTGCCCGACCACTCCGTTGACCGCTACCGGCACCCTGGCGGACACCATCCTCTACAATGACGTTGAGTTGGATCTGATCACCATCACCGGTTCTCCGTTTGAAAGAACCTGGAACATCAAATTCAAACCTGAGAACATCTACGGTGGCGATCATCACACCAAGATCTACTTCTCCGAACCTATTCCTCAGTGGGCCGACAGTGAAGTCCTCAACATGGAACAGTATCTGATGTGCGGCGTTCATGATCATACCAATAGCCGCAAGATCATCACTAAGGAATTTTAGTAGAGAATATTAGTATAGAAGAGAGGTAAACTAATATGGCTAAAACTAGAGTTGTTCTTTATCTGAACCAGTTCTTTGCTGGTATCGGCGGCGAGGACAAAGCTGACGTCGGTTTCGGCGTTTCTGAAACTCCCGTCGGCCCTGGTAACCTGTATAAAAAATGCTTGCATGATACCTTTGGTGATGATGCCGAATTGGTAGCTACCATTTACTGCGGCGATAACTACTTCTCCAAAGATACCGAAGCTTCCACTGCTGAAGCTATCAAGCTGATTGAGCCTTACAAACCGGACCTGTTCTTCGCCGGCCCTGGTTTTGCTGCCGGCCGTTACTGCGAAGCCTGCGGCGCGATGTGCAAAGCTGTTAAAGAGGCTTTCAACATCCCTGTTATCAGCGCTATGCGCGATGACTGCAAGAGCGAATATCATAAAGTAGCTTATATCATTAAGACCAATGAGAACGCTGCTACCATGAAAGATAGAGTTGCTGAAATGGTCAAACTCGGCAAATTCTTGACCGATGATCATTCCAACGAACCTACTCCGCTGCTCAACCTTGAGCATATCCCGGATCCGGATGAATACAACTACTTCCGTCGCGAAGTTTTGGCCGGCGCTTTCATCGACAAAACCGTTGCTGAACGTTCCGTCACTAAACTGTTGGCTAAGATCAAAGGCGAGCCCTTTGAGACCGAAGTTGTTCCGGAAAGACTGGAAATCGTTCCTTGCCCGCCCGCTATTAAAGACATGAGCAAATGCACCATCTGCTTGGTCTCCGACGGTGGTCTGGTTCCGAAGGGCAATCCGGACAGAATGGCTACCAGAAGTAACCTGATCTGGAATTCCTATGACCTGAAAGAACTGTTCAAGGATTACGAAGTTGTCCATGCCGGTTACTTCAACGACTATATCCTCGCTGATCCGAACCGTCTGCTGCCGGTAGACGCTCTGGAAGAGGATGTCAAAGAAGGCAAGATCAAAGGTATCGACCATCTGACTTATGCGATGCCGGCCTGCACCACCGTTTCTAAGAAGTGCGAAGAAAACGGTGCTATCATCGCTCAGGATATCGTTGCGAAAGGTGAAGCGGACGCCGTTATCCTCACCTCGACGTGAGGCACCTCCACTCGTTGCGGGTCAACGATTGCGAGACAGATTGAAAAACTCGGTGTTCCTACCGTTCAGATTACTGCTGTTCCGAACATTGCTGAAATGGTCGGCGTTAACAGAATTCTCACCGGTGTTGCTGTTCCGAACCCGGTTGGCGATCCTAGCCTGACTGCAGACCAGGAGAAAATCCTGCGTCGTAAAATCGTAGACAAAGCTCTGGAAATGCTCCAGACCGACTACGAGAAATGCACTGTTGTCACCATGGACTAATTGCCGTCTCGGCAGGGGCAGCGGTTCGTTTCCGGTAACCCCGCATAGCGGCTTGATTCCAAGGGACATCAAGACAGTTTTGCGCTGAATCATCTCGGTGCGCCGCGCTGCAACAGCGGCCCGGCGCACCGGGTGAAATCTTGTTGTGCTGCTTTGCTAGCTGGCGCTGGTTTCTACGGAGCGGCGTCTCTAGTAAGAATAGAAAAATCTTTTAAAAGAAAGCTGAGGTTACTATGACTGAGAAGATTTATGATGTAATCATCATCGGCGGTGGCCCCGCTGGATTAGCCGCGGGTAGCTATGCCGGACGTTCCCGTATGTCCACTTTGATTATCGAAAAAGAAAAATTCGGTGGTCAGATCGTTATTACCGCTGATATCGAGAATTACCCTGGCGGCGTTGAGGGCGATAGCGGCCCGAGCCTGATCGACAGAATGGCTGCTCAGGCTGACAGATTCGGCGCTGAAAAAATCTATGATACTATCGTAGATATGCAGCTCGAAGGCGATGTTAAGAAATTGGTCGGCAATAAGGGTGAGTATCTGGCTAAATCCGTCATCCTTGCTACCGGCGCTTTCCCGCGTCCGATCGGCTGCCCGGGTGAGAAAGAATTGGTTGGTAAGGGCGTTTCTTATTGCGCTACTTGCGACGCCGCTTTCTTTGAAGATATGGTAGTCTATGTTGTCGGCGGCGGCGATGCTGCTGTTGAAGAGGCTATGTATCTGACTAAATTCGCACGCCAAGTCACCGTTATCCATCGTCGTGATGAATTGCGTGCCGCTAAATCCATTCAGGAGAAAGCTTTTGCTAACCCGAAACTTGACTTCATGTGGGATTCCGTTGTTACCGAGCTCAAAGGCGACGGCATCCTCGAGAGCATGATCGTTAAAAACGTCAAGACCGGTGAAGAAAGAGAAATCTTGGCACCGGAAGAAGACGGCACTTTCGGCGTCTTCGTTTTCATCGGCTTTGTTCCGAACAGCACTCTGTTCGAGGGTAAGGTCGCAATGGAGAACGGTTATGTTCTGACTGACGATGATATGAAAACCAATATCCCTGGCGTCTTCGCCGCTGGCGACGTCAGAAAGAAGAGCCTGCGCCAGGTAGTTACCGCTGCTGCTGACGGCGCTATCGCCGCCACCCAGGCTTATCATTACGTAGAAGGCGTTTAATTGGTTTTAATATAAAAGATTATTGTTAGGAGGAAAAAAAGATGCTTGATTTAACCAAAGACAACTTTGAAGCTGAAGTGCTTCAGGCTGACGGTACCGTTTTTGTCGATTATTATGGTGATGGCTGCATTCCTTGCGCCGAATTAATGCCTTTCGTTCATGAAATGGCTGACAAATATGGCGACAAGATCAAATTTGCATCCTTGAACACCACCAAAGCCCGCAGACTGGCTATCAGCCAGAGAATCCTTGGTCTCCCCGTTATGGCTATCTACCAGAACGGCGCTAAGGTAGAAGAACTCGTTAAAGAGGACGCTACCAGAGAGAACATCGAGGCCATGATTAAGAAATATCTGTAATCTTAGTTTATACGTCCTTGTGATATAAGGTTAGTATAAAAAATATGTTAGGGAGGAGGAAACACAAATGAGTTTGCTCGAAGGTAAGAAAGCTATTATCATCGGCGACCGTGACGGAGTTCCAGGCCCTGCTATTGAAGAGTGCGTTAAAGCCGCTGGCGCAGACGTTATCTTTTCATCGACCGAGTGCTTCGTCTGAACCGCCGCAGGTGCTATGGACCTGGAAAATCAGAAGAGGGTTAAAGAGTTGGCAGAGGCCAACGGTCCTGAGAATATCGTTGTTATTCTCGGTGCTTCCGAAAGTGAGGCTGCGGGCCTTTCCGCTGAGACCGTTACCGCTGGTGACCCCACCTTCGCTGGTCCATTAGCCGGAGTCTCGTTGGGACTCAGAGTTTATCACGTATGTGAGCCTGAAATTAAAGCCGAGATCCCCGCAGATCTGTATGATGAGCAGATCGGCATGATGGAAATGGTTCTCGACGTTGACAGTATTGCTAGCGAAATGAAATCCGTTCGCGATCAGTATTGCAAATATTAATGCTTTAGGTGGTGATGTGGTGATCAAATCACCACATCACCACTTCTTTTCTTAGCTTGACGATTATTTATCATAAGGACATCCATTAAAATTTTTAACTAAAACGCAGGAAAAATAACGGAGGAATAATAGATGAACAGTGTTATTACCGCATCCAGCTATGTTCTGGTGCATACTCCCGATATGGTACTCCATAATGGTACTACTATCACTACTGAAAAGATCGTCAATCCTGAATCCGAATACCTTAAAGAACTTCCCAAACATATTAGAAGCTATGAAGACGCTTTGGCGTATGCTCCTAATCAGACCTACATTGGTAATATGACTCCTGATGAGCTGGCTGCTATGCCTCAGCCTTGGTATGAGACCAAAGTCGAAGCTAAACGCGAAGGCAAATTCGGCGAAATCCTGCCTCAGGATGAATTTTATATGTTGATGCAGATCTGCGATGTTTTCGATCTGCTCGTTTTGGAAAAAGGCTTCGCTGCCGCTACCAAAGAAAAATTTGTCAAAAACCCTGCCGTTCTCCCCGCAATGGTTGAGAGAATCAAAGAGGGCGTTGACATTGCTGAGATAGAAGCTCTGGTTAACGACGAACATGCCGAAGGCCTCTACATGGATGGCAAACTGGTCGGCGCTGTCAAGAGAGCCCATGATGTTGATACCAACCTCACCGCTCATGTTATGCATGAGAACCTGGTCTCCAAAGCAAGCAGCGTACTCGCACTGATCCACCTGATCAAGAATTGCGATATCGATGCTAGCGAGATCGAATATGTTATCGACTGCTCCGAGGAAGCCTGCGGTGATATGAACCAGCGCGGCGGCGGCAACTTCGCTAAAGCTGCGGCTGAGATCGCCGGTCTGTCCGGCGCCAGCGGCGAGGACGTCCGCGGTTTCTGCGCTGCTCCTACCCATGCAATGATCACTGCCGCTGCTTTGGTTAAAGCCGGCGTTTACAAACATGTTGCCGTTACCGCCGGCGGCTGCACCGCTAAGCTCGGCATGAACAGTAAAGACCATGTCAAAAAGGGTCTTCCCGCTTTGGAAGACTGCCTGGGCGGTTTCTCCATTCTCGTCAGCGAGAACGATGGCGTTAATCCTGAAATCAACCTCGACATCTGCGGCCGTCATACCGTCGGTACCGGTTCTTCTCCGCAGGCTGTTATCAACTCCCTGGTTGCCGCTCCGCTCGATAAAGTCGGCATGAAGATCGTTGATATCGATAAATTCAGCCCCGAGATGCAGAACCCGGATATCACCAAACCCGCTGGCGCTGGTGACGTTCCGCTGGCTAACTACAAGATGATCGGCGCTCTGGCTGTTACCCGCCATGAGATCGAGCGTACCGATCTGGCTGCTTTCCCTGAAAAACACGGTCTGGTTGGCTGGGCTCCTACTCAGGGCCATATTCCTTCCGGTGTTCCGTACATTGGTTTCTGCCGCCAGGATATCCTCGATGGCAAGATCAAAAACGCGATGATCGTCGGTAAGGGCAGCCTCTTCCTGGGCCGCATGACCAACCTGTTCGACGGCGTATCTTTTGTTATCCAGGGCAATTCCGGCGCTAGCGCCGCTTCCGCTATGGATGAAGCTGAAGTTAAAAATATGATTGCCAAGGCGATGAAGCAATTTGCTTTGTCCCTGATGGAAGGCGAGGAGGAACAATAATGGCAGGGAATATCGAAGGTATTATTGCCCAGACATTCCTGGATATCGCCAATGGCCTGGAAACCGGCAGCTTCGGCAAACGCCCGAAGATCGCTTTGACCGGTATGGGCAGCGAGCATGGTGAAGAAAACTCCATGGCTGGCGCTCTGATGGCTCAGGCTAACGGCATCGATGTCGTATATATCGGCAGCATTCAGGACGACCGGGTTACTTGTGTTAAAGTTGGCTCCGCTGAGGAATGCCACGCAACCATGGAAAAAATGGTTAATAACCATGAGGTCGATGGTGCTGTTACCATGCACTATCCTTTCCCGATTGGTGTTTCTACTGTTGGCCGCTGCATTACTCCTGGCCGCGGCAAGGCTATGTACCTGGCCAATACCACCGGTACCTCTTCTACCGACAGAGTAGAGGGTATGATCAAAAACGCTATTTACGGCATTATCGCCGCTAAAGCTTGCGGTATTGCTAAACCTACTATCGGTATCGCCAATATCGACGGCGCCCGCCAGACTGAGGCTGCGTTGAAAGAGTTGCAGGCTAATGGTTATGATATTAACTTTGCTACTTCTGAGCGCGCTGATGGCGGCTGCGTGATGCGCGGTAACGATATCCTGACCGGTACTCCGGATATCATGGTCATGGATTCTTTGACCGGTAACCTGCTGGTCAAGATGCTGGCTGCCTTCAATTCCGGCGGTAGCTATGAGGCTTCCGGCTGGGGTTATGGCCCTGGTATCGGTGAAGGTTATGATCCGCTGGTCATGATCGTCTCCCGTGCTTCCGGCGCTGCGGTTATCGCTGGCGCTCTGGAATATGCCGGTGAGCTGGTACGCGGCGATTACCGCAAAGTCGCAGCCGAGGAATTTAAGGCTGCGCAAAAAGCCGGTCTTCAGGCGATTCTTGACGCGCATAAGGCTGAACCGGCTGCTGAAGCCGTTCCTGCTGCTAAAATGCCGCCGAAAGAAGTTGTTGATACTGCTATCGTCGGTATCGAAGTTATGGATCTGGAAGACGCCGTTCAGGTTCTGTGGGGCGCCGAGATCTATGCTGAGAGCGGCATGGGCTGCACCGGCCCGGTTATCATGGTCTCCGGCAAAAAGCTGGAGAAAGCCGCCGAAGTGCTGCGCGCTAAAGGTTATAATCCCGGCGTTGAATAAACCGCTGGGCATTGCGCTTAAACTAAAAACTCCCGGAACTATGTTCCGGGAGTTTTTTATGCTTTGGATTAAGCTGAAAGCGGGGCAGGCGGATGTTGCTGCAGGTTATTGCTCAGTCAGTGCCTCCGCCATTTCTTCAACAATCAGATTGGCTGCCTGTACTGGATCAGCGGCTTTGGTGATCGGCCGTCCTACCACCAGGTAGCTGGCTCCGTTTTGGATAGCTTCTTTAGGCGTCATGATTCGCTCTTGGTCGTCGCTAGCGGCCCATGAGGGGCGCACACCGGGGGTAACGATGAGAAAATCGTTGCCGCAGCAAGCACGGATCGCCTTGATCTCATGGGGAGAGCAGACGACACCGTCCAGCCCGCTGTCTTTGGCCATTTTAGCCAGAGTCACTACATGTTCGCCGATGGTGGTAGAAATGCCCAGCTCATGGGTGAATTCTTCCTGGCTGATACTGGTCAGGACAGTCACGCCAAGGGAAAGCGGTTTGGCTACTCCGACTTTTTGCGCTTCGTCAGCCGCCGCTTCGGCGGAGGCGCGGAGCATTTTGGAACCGCCGGAGGCGTGCAGCGTATACATGAAGGCCTCGCGCCGTGCCATAACGCGGCTGGTTTGCGCTACGGTATTGGGAATATCATGGAATTTCAGGTCGACAAAGACCCGCCCGCCATAGAGCTGGATGTATTCCACCATATCAGGACCCTCGCTGTTATATAGCTGCATACCTACTTTATACGCGCCGACAGCGTTATTCAAGATGCGGACAAAATGAAAGGCTTCCCGCCGGCTGGAAACATCCAAAGCGACGATGAGTCTTTTTCTGGCTTCTTCTCTTAGTTGATCAGTTATCACTGTTAAATGCCCCTTTCTGTCGCTGATCGCAAAATCGTGCCGATGTATTTAGAAATATATTTCCGCCGCCAAAATCATATCAAAGCCTGGCCCAAGTGTCAATATTTGCAGGATAGAAGTTGATTTAGAGATAAAAAAAGACCCCGCTTTGCCGTGGGGCCGCTGTTTTGAAACCTGCTATATGCAGGTGGGTTTCCTCCCGCTTACTTTCGACTTCCACTGAGCTTGCGAGGCTTGTCGGCCATAGACGGAGCTGGGAATCCCATTTGAAAGGTGTTGGGTCAAAACTGGCGGCTGCATCACCAACATCGCAGGGTGTCATTGATTTTATTATACCCCATTGATGTGGCGAATACAACCGCCTGCTTGTACCATTTCTTGCTCTTGGTTCAATTATTTTTTCTTTTCTTTGCTGATAGTATTGATATGCAGTTCCAGCAGCTGTTTAATATCGACCGGGCTAGGAGCTTGGGTCATCATATCGGTAGCGCTTTGCGTTTTTGGGAAAGCGATCACATCGCGGATGCTTTCTTTGTTGCCCATCAGCATCACCATTCTGTCCAAGCCGAAAGCAATGCCGCCATGCGGCGGGGTGCCGTATTCAAAAGCATCAAGCAGATAGCCGAATTTTTCCCGGCTTTCTTCAGGGCTCAGACTGAGCAGAGAGAAGATTTTCTCCTGTACATCGCGCTGATGGATACGGATCGAACCGCCGCCCAGTTCGCAGCCATTCAAAACACAGTCGTAGGCCTTAGCCCGCGCCTGATCCGGATGTTCCATCAAAATCGGAATATCTTCATCTTTGGGCGCGGTAAAGGGGTGATGCACTGCTTTCCAGCGTTTTTCGTCAGTATCCCATTCCATCATCGGGAAGTCGATAACCCACAGGAAGTTAAATTCATTTTCGTCGATCAGACCTTCCCGTTTGGCAATTTCGCAGCGCAGATGGCCCAAGGCGTCAGCACAGATCGGCATATCGGCAGCGACGAACATCAGCATATCTCCAGGCTCTGCCTGCATCCGCTGGCAAATCGCCTGCAGCTGTTCTTCGGTGAAAAATTTGGCGATCGGTGATTTCAGGCCGTTTTCCTCAACCATAATATAGGCTAGGCCTTTGGCTCCATAGATACCGACGAAATCTTTAAGATCATCCATAGTGCGGCGGGAATATTTGCCGCAGCCCTTAGCGTTGATGCCGCGAACCCAGCCGCCCTTTTGCGCTACGGCGGCGAAGGTGGTAAATTCGCTCTCGCGGCAAATATCGGCGATGTCCACTAACTCCATACCGAAACGCAGGTCCGGTTTATCCGAGCCGAAGCGGGACATCGCTTCATGCCAGGTGAGAATGGGGAAGGGAATTGCTACATCGATATTGAGCGTTTCTTTGAAAATATATTGCAGCATCCGTTCGCACAGCTCGCGGATATCTTCTTCTGCCATAAAGCTCATTTCCATATCCAGCTGGGTGAATTCTGGCTGGCGGTCTGCGCGCAAGTCTTCATCGCGGAAGCAGCGTGCCAGCTGGAAATAGCGGTCGGTACCGGCCACCATCAAGATCTGCTTAAATAATTGCGGGCTTTGCGGCAGCGCATAAAAACTGCCGGGATGCACTCGCGAGGGAACGAGATAGTCGCGGGCGCCTTCCGGAGAACTTTTGCACAAGATCGGAGTTTCGATCTCATAAAACCCTTCCTTATCGAGGAAATGACGCATCGCAATGGTGACCTTGTGGCGCAGGCGCAGCGCGTCCTGCATTTCCGGACGGCGCAGATCAAGATAGCGGTAGCGCAGGCGCAGCATTTCATCGACAGCTACGCCGTCTTCGATATAGAAAGGCGGAGTTTTAGATTTATTGAGGATAATCATTTTATGGCAAAGCACTTCGATCTCGCCGGTGGCCAGGTTAGGATTATCCGCACCGTCAAGGCGGCGGCGAACTTTGCCGCGGACATTGAGCACGTATTCATTACGCGCAGCTTCCGCCAGGGCGAAAGTCTCCGCATCAATGGTCGGATCAAACACCACCTGGACAATGCCTTCGCGATCTCGCAGGTCAATAAAGATCAAGCCGCCGTGATCGCGCCGACGCATCACCCAACCGCAGAGAACTACTTCGCGGCCATCGTCAGTTGCTCTGAGTGTGCCGCAGTAATCTGTTCTTTTCATCATTGCTTCCATAACCATACTCCTTCAAATAAATAATCTATTGCGAAGAAAATAGCTTTTCTTTATTGCCGGTAATTCTTTATTGGCGATGTGCGCATAAATATGTTGCCAGCTCGTCCAGTGGTATATTGATTTGTTCGCCGCTGGACATATCTTTGACCGCGGCAGTCCCCTGGGCAAACTCGTCTTCGCCGAAGATCACTGCAAATGCCGCGTGAAAACGGTCGGCTGCTTTCATCTGTGCCTTAAAGCTTTTTTTGCCCAGCTCGATCTCGGTGCTGAGCCCGGCGGAACGCAGAGTGTTCGCCAGGGCGAAAGAGGCTGCCCGGAGCTGTGGTGCTGAAGATGATATGATGTAGGCGTCAATGCCGTCTTTCGTCTCCAGCTCGTCGGATTGACCGGCCAGGGCGCTAAAAATTCTCTCCATTCCCAGGGCAAAGCCAACCGCCGGCGTAGGCTCGCCGCCTAGCTCTTCGATCAGCCCGTCATAACGGCCGCCGCCGCATACTGCACTCTGTGCGCCGATAGCGGCTACCTGAATTTCAAAAGCAGTTTTAGTATAATAATCCAGGCCGCGCACCATATGCGGATCCAGTTCAAAGGCGATTCCAGCTGCGTTTAAGAAGGACTGTACCTGCTGGAAATGATCCCGGCAATCCTCGCAGAGAAAATCATAAATCAGCGGCGCGCCATTGCCGATCTCTTGACAGATCGGGCTTTTGCAGTCCAGGATACGCAGCGGATTGCGCTCAAAACGGCTCTGGCAGGAGGGACATAATTCGTTAAGATGCGGACGGAAGAAATCTTGCAAAGCCTGCTTGTACTGGGGTCGGCAATGCGGACAGCCAACACTGTTGATTTTGAGCTGCAGATTTTTGATTTGCAGCCGCCGGTACAGTTCCCAGGCAAAGCAGATCACCTCGGCGTCTGCTGCCGGATCTTCGGTGCCGAAGAGCTCAATGCCGAACTGATGGAACTGGCGAAAGCGTCCTGCTTGGGGCTTTTCATAACGGAACATCGGGCCCATATAATAGAGCTTGACCGGCTGAATTTGTCCGTAAAGTTTGTTCTCCAAATAAGCGCGGCAGGCGGAAGCGGTGTTCTCCGGCCGGAGAGTGATGCTGCGGCCGCCGTGATCGCTAAAGGTGTACATTTCTTTTTGGACGATATCGGTGGTAGAGCCGACGCCGCGGTTAAACAGCTCGGTTTCCTCAAAGATCGGCGTCCGAATTTCCTGATAACCGTATTGGCGGCATAGCTCTCTGAGCATTGCTTCCAGCTTTTGCCATTTGCCGGTAACTTCGGGGAGAAAATCATTCGTTCCCCGCGGTCTGGAGATAACCATAGCAGCCTCCTGCTTGGGATTATTTTGCTTGCTTAACTTACTTATTATATACTTGCCCTGTAATATTTGTCAAATCAAAACGGCCGTTATCGTCTGGGAATCATCAGCGGATGTTTTTATTTGTCCTGAAAACCCAAACGGCGAAATAAAGCTGAAAAACCACTCGCAATCGGCAGTTAAATTTGCTATACTGAAAGTAATAATTAGGACGAGGCTCTCTATGACCGCAAGACGACCAATCGCCGATATCAGCATGTACCGTAATCAACGGCGCCGCCATAAGAATGTGCGCTGGGTATTGATCCCAGTGTTTCTTGTCGCATGCCTGTTAGCGGGATATTTTTTTTCCATATCCGGCTTTTTTGCCGTGCGGACGATTGTGATTAGCGGTAATGATAATGTGGCGGATGAGGATATTATCAATATCGCCCAAATCGAGAAAGGGATGAATATTTTCGCAGTCAACGAACATGCTCTGGAGCAGAATATCCCGATTCTGCCGCGTATTATGAGCGCGACCCTGGAGCGGCAGCTGCCCGGTACAATCAAAATCACCGTGGTAGAACGCCAAGGGGTAGCGGTGCTGAATGTCGGTAAGGCGATGGCGGTGATTGATGGCGAGGGCCGGATCATCGACCGTCAGCGGCAGACGGATGTTTTTGACCTGCCGATCGTAACCGGGGTCGATATCGATGACCAGGGAGTAGTTCCGGGCTGCTTTCTGAGCGGAGAGCAGATTGAGACCGCTCTAGAAGTGCTAACCGCGCTGCCGGAAGATGCGGAGGATATTGGCGAGATCAATGTCACGGACATTCAATATATCAAGATTTATACCGCCGACGGCACGGAGATCAGAATCGGCGATAGTCAGAATTTTGGCGAGAAGTACTTGCTTTATAGCACGATATTGCAAGAAAACGAGCGCAAGGCGGAAAAGGCTATTGATTATATCGACGTTAGTATTGTCAATAAACCGACCTTTGCGTATGAATAATTAATAATTTCTGACATCAGTGCAGGGAAACGCTTGTTTTTGCAGAAGTTCTTCTTAATAGCTATAAGTAGAATATTATTTGGAGGAGGCATGGGGATGCTGCAATTTGAAGATAATCAAGCCAACCAGTTTGCAAAAATAAAAGTTATCGGTATCGGCGGCGGCGGTAGCAATGCCGTCAATCGGATGATTAATAATAATCTTACCGGCGTTGAATTTGTCGCCGTAAATACGGATCTGCAGGCTCTTGGCTATTCTGGCGCGGAGACTACCCTGCAGATCGGCCCGAAATTGACCAAAGGCTTAGGCGCTGGTGGTAATCCGGAAGTAGGCAAAAAAGCTGCTGAAGAGAGCCGTGCTGAAATCGAGATGATTTTAGACGGCGCGGATATGGTTTTTGTCACCGCCGGTATGGGCGGAGGCACCGGCACCGGTGCTGCGCCGGTGATCGCCTCGATCGCTAAGGGCTTGGGGGCGCTGACTGTCGGCGTGGTGACCAGACCGTTCGGTTTTGAGGGACGCCGCCGGGCCCAGCAGGCAGAAATGGGCATTAGCGATCTGAAATCTTCTGTCGATACGCTTATCACTATCCCTAATGATAAACTTCTCCAGATTGTCGATAAAAAAACCACGATGCAAGATGCTTTCACTATGGCCGATGATGTCTTACGCCAGGGCGTGCAGGGCATTTCGGATCTGATCAGTAAGCCGGCGCTGATTAACCTCGACTTTGCCGATGTTAAGTCGATTATGTCTGATGCAGGCAGCGCCTGGATGGGCATCGGTTCCGCCAGCGGCGATTCGAAAGCTGTTGAGGCGGCTACTGCAGCGATCAGCAGCTCGTTGCTGGAGACCAGCGTTAAAGGCGCGAAAGGCATTTTGCTTTCGATCACCGGCAGCAGCAATATGAGCCTGTTGGAGGCCAACGATGCTGCTAAATACATCTACGAGGTCGCTGATCCTGATGCGCAGATCATCTTCGGCGTGGGTGTTGACGATAGCCTGGAAGATTCGATCAAGGTAACGGTGATCGCCACCGGATTTGACAGCCGCAACCCGGTTACTGTCAACCCCGGCCGGCCCAAGAGTAAATTCGCTCCCACTGTTCAGGATGTGGTGCTGAAACCGCTCGCCTTAGATGATATTGATTTGCCCACTTTTTTGCGCAAGGAGAAAAAATAACCAGCTCTCCATTACGGTAGCTGCTGCTTGAGATAAAGTTTCGGTGTCGTACTAGTCAAGCTGCGAAAGGGGAAAAGATGAAGACTCTTTTAGAAAAGATCAGAGATATTAAGCACATCGTTCAGGATGCTGCCGGACATTCGATAAGCTTCACCGAAATGGCAGAGACGCTACGCCGCAATCTGGAGGCTAATGTTTACATTCTCAATAGCGAGGGAAAAATTTTAGGCAATTGTTTTACGGATAATTTTGATTGCCCCACGATGCAGGACATCGTCAAATTCGAGGGTCTGTATCCAGGGCAGCAAAATGAAGACCTGCTGAAGATGAACGAACCGCAGGTTAATATCATCCGCGAAGGCATTTGCATCTTTTGTGAGCGCACTTGCCAGCCCACCAATAAGTATACGACTGTCATCCCCATTTTTGGCGCTGGAGAACGTCTGGGCACATTAATGCTTTCCAAAAGCCAGACCTTCGATGATAGCGATTTAGTACTGGCGGAAGTCAGCGCTACCGTTATCGGTATGCAGCTGCTGCGGGTAAAGGTGGAAGAAGTAGAGGAGGGCGCCCGCCAGCGTTCGGTGGTGTCGATCGCCTTCGATACGCTGTCTTTTTCCGAATTAGAAGCAGTGGAGCATATCTTTGAGGAATTAGGCGGCAGCGAGGGGCTGTTGGTAGCCTCCAAGGTAGCTGATAAGGTTGGCATTACCCGTTCGGTGATTGTCAACGCACTGCGCAAGCTGGAATCCGCGGGACTGATTGAAGTCCGCTCCCTGGGCATGAAGGGTACTTATATCCGGGTGCTGAATGATTATGTGATGGTCAAACTGGGCCGGATGTAATCCAGCCATCATCAGAACTGAGCGGATCAACGGGGAGTCTTTTCGGGAATAGGGCCAGGCTCTATTCCCGTTTTATTTCTGTACACGGTTGACAATAGGGGACAGTATGGAACACGTTACTATTGATGATATTATCGCAAAAGCCAAGGAATATAATCCCGCTTCTGATAGCGAGAAAATTCGCGCTGCCTATCAGCTGGCCGAGCAGGCACATTCCGGGCAGAAACGCGATTCCGGCGAGCCGTATATTTGCCACCCGCTGCAGGTAGCGTGGATTTTAGCCAGTATGGAGATCGACGATACGACGATTATCGCCGGACTGCTTCATGATGTGGTAGAGGATACCGCCATTACTGCCGAGGAAATCGAAACACAGTTTGGGCATGACGCCATGGTTCTGGTACAGGGCGTGACCAAGCTGTCTAAATTAGAATTCCGTACCCGCCATGATGCTCAGGCGGAAAATCTCCGTAAAATGTTCATGGCTATGAGCAGCGATATCCGTATTATCCTGATTAAACTGGCTGACCGTCTGCATAATATGCGCACTATCGGCAGCCACCGTTCACCGTTGCGGCAGAAGGAAATCGCTGAAGAAACGCTGAGTATTTATGCTCCTTTGGCGCACCGTTTAGGTATTTTTAAGATAAAAAGCGAGCTGGAGGATCTGGCGATCGAAGTGTTGGAGCCGGAGCGGATTGCCGACTTGAAACGCCAGATGGCGGAAGGCCAGGAGGCGAGGGACGAGTTTATCCGCGTTCATATCGAGCAGATTCAGAATGCTCTCCAGGAGGCGGGGATCAAAGCGACGGTTACCGGTCGCAGCAAAAATTATTACAGCATTTTTAATAAAATGAACCGACAGCAAAAAGAGCTCTCGGAGATCTTTGACCTTAATGCGATCAGGATTATCGTTGACAGTGTGCGGGAGTGCTATGAGGCGCTGGGGCTGATCCACTCGATGTGGAAGCCGATTCCCGGGCGGTTTAAAGATTATATCGCTATGCCCAAGCAGAATATGTATCAGTCGATCCATACCACGCTGATTGCGGATAACGGCAGCCCCTTTGAAGTGCAGATTCGCACTTGGGATATGCACCGTATTGCCGAATACGGCATCGCCGCTCATTGGCGCTACAAAGAAGGGCGCAGCGCAGATGCTGATTTCGATAAGAAGATCGAGTGGCTGCGGCAGATGCTGGAATGGCAAAAAGAAATGGGCGATGCCCGCGAGTTTGTCTCGGCGGTCAAGGGCGATCTTTTTAATAAAAATATTTATATCTTTTCGCCGCGCGGCGATATCTATGAATTGCCGGCCGGCTCAGTGCCGCTGGATTTTGCCTACCGGGTGCATACCCAAATCGGCCATCAATGCGTCGGGGCAAAAATTAATCATCGCCTGATGCCGCTCGATACCCCGCTGAAAAACGGCGATATCGTGGAAATACTGACTGCGAAGGGCCGCGGTCCCAGCCGCGATTGGCTCAAGGTCTGCAAGACCCAACAGGCTAAAAATAAAATCCGCCAATGGTTCCGCAAAGAGCACCGTGAGGAAAATATCGCTATCGGCAAGGAATCTCTGGAGCGGGAATGCCGCCGTCAAAGCATCGATCCGTCATTGATCGGTGAAAGCGCCGCGGTAGCGGAATTATCCAAGCGCTTTAACTGCGCTACTTTGGAGGACTTGTTTGCCGGTATCGGTTCCGGTGATATTCGCGTGGAGACCATTGTCACCAAGATGCGCGATGAATGTCATAAGGCCGAAGAACCGGCCATGCCGGATCTGACTCCGGAGCGTAATGATAAGACCAGCAACGGTATTGTTGTCGAGGGCGTTGACGATGTGCTGGTGCGCTTAGCCTCTTGTTGCCGGCCTTTGCCGGGCGACGATATTATCGGCTATATTACCCGCGGCAGGGGTATTTCCGTCCACCGCACCGATTGCCCTAATGCGGTTCGTTATCGTGAGACAGAGCCGGATCGCCTAATCGCGGTGCGCTGGGGCTCTAGCGCGAACGGCGTCTATAATGTGGAGATGGAGGCCGTGGCCATGGATCGCGACCGGCTGCTGATTGATGTTATGGCAATCATGGCCGAGACGAAAACCGCGGTGAACGGCGTCCGGGTTAATGTTGATAAACGTACTAAAACCAGCACTATTTTCTTGAAGCTGGAGGTTAAATCCCTCGATCAGCTGGATTATTTGATGCAGCGCGTCGGACGGGTTAAGGATGTTTTGGATGTGCATCGCGTAGTTACCCGTAAAAACGCTGATAAATAGCAGATTGCTATAGTCAAGGGGGACGGGATGAGGGCTTTGCTCCAAAGAGCCGCTGCTGGGGCAGTGCGCGTTGAACAACAGCTTATTGGCAGCATCGGCTCCGGGTTGGTGATTTTGCTCGGCATAGGTCAGGGCGATACCAATGATGACGTCGCTTATTTGGTGCGCAAAACGGTTAATTTGCGCATCTTTGATGATAGCCAAGGCAAAATGAATTTATCGCTCAAGGATATCGGCGGCGCGGCGCTGGTGATTTCGCAGTTTACTCTTTATGCCGATACCCGGCGCGGCAATCGGCCCGGTTTTGAGCCGGCGGCTCCGCCCGAGCTTGCAGAACAGCTTTATCAGCAATATATCGAAGGCTTGCGCCAGCAGGGCGTCACTGTTGCTACTGGTAGATTCGGCGCTGATATGCTGGTAAATATTTCTAATGATGGTCCGGTGACGATTTTACTCGAATCGCCGGCTAAAGGAGGCAAATGATGAGCAAATATGAGTTGAACACAGTACAGCTGATTACTACCTGCAGCAATTGTTATATTTTGGTTGATGCGGCGAGCCGTGCAGCGGCAGTGATTGACCCGGGCTGCAATCCTGATAAAATTATCGAAGCAATCCAAGAGGCAAAGGCCGACGTTCAATTAATTATTGACACGCATGGGCATTGGGATCATATTGGCGCTAATGTCCCGATTCAGCAGCATACAGGGGCAAAAATTTTGATTCATCAGCTGGATGAGCCGATGTTGACTGATCCGGAGCTGAATTTGCGCAAGCTGTTTTTAGGCAAGGGCGACGGCGGTCAGGCTGATCGTCTGCTGGCAGACGGCGATATCATTGAGCTTGGCGAGCTGCGTTTGCAGGTGATCCATACTCCCGGTCATACGGAAGGCGGCATTTGCCTGCTCTGCGAAGATTTGCTGTTTACCGGAGATACTTTATTCCATCTCTCGGTGGGACGGAGCGATTTGCCCGGCGGCGATAAGGCGGCGCTGCTGAATTCTTTGGCCACTAAGCTCAAACCGCTCGATGATGAGCTGAAGGTGCTGCCGGGGCATAATTCCCCTTCAACCTTGGGCTATGAAAAAGAGCATAACCCATTTTTCCGCCAATAGGATAGTCGAGGACAATAATAAAACCAGCCTGTTGTACCAGGCTGGTTTATCTTTATCCGGGGATAGGTATTGCGGGGAATTAATTGTCCTGTTGTTCGCGGATTTTTTGATAACAATCGCGACAATAAACCGGGCGATCTTCAGTCGGTTTGAAAGGAACCTGAGTCTCACAGCCGCATTCAGCGCAAAAAACAGTGAACATTTCCCGATTATTACGCTGTCTTTTGCGAGCCTGGCGGCATTCGAAGCAACGCGCAGGATCGTTCTGGAAGCCCTTTTCTGCATAAAATTCCTGCTCCGAGGCGGAAAAAACAAATTCCTTGCCGCATTCTTTGCAGACCAGGGTTCTGTCCTCAAAAGCCATTGATGCGTCCTCCTTATTTGGGTTTCCTAAATGTGTTTCGAGGTGGAGCGTTCATTAAGGAAAGCCCTCTTAAGAAAAACAATTAGGTAACTGTATTGTACTGATCTTTTACATAAATTGCAAGAAAAATTTTCAAAACCACTAATAATTTAAGGCAAAATAGCCAAAAATGTCAAATTAGTGCAAATCAATGATAATTCTTCTATTGTAAAACCCTCCCCCCCGTGTTATAATAGATGAGCAAAATTCATTTAGGAGGTTCTCCATGGAAGGTAAAGTTAAGTGGTTTAATGCTGAAAAAGGTTTTGGTTTCATTGAAAGAGAAGGCGGCGAAGACGTATTCGTTCATTTTTCTGCTATCCAGGGTGATGGCTTTAAAACTCTTGACGAAGGTCAGAACGTTGAATTCGATATCGTTGAAGGACCTCGTGGCCCTCAGGCTGCCAACGTTGTCAAGCTGTAAATCAAGTCGTTGCCAAAATATAGATAAAGCAAGAACGGTTTTATCGTATTAGGTAACAAGCCCCCATTCTACGGAATGGGGGCTTATCTTGTGTACTGTTATTGGCAGTGGGCTGGTAGTAAGATCGGTTAAACGGTATCAGCAGGAGGGACAGGTTTTGCCGCCACCTTCAGTGCAGCCGCAGATGGTATCGCAGGGATCGCTTAAGCTGATCCGGGTATCATTGCAGTTTTCCGAGGTGCAGACAGGAGTAGCCTCCCAGGTGAATTCCCGCAGCACGGTCTGCTGCAGGCAGGAGCGGAAGAGCAGTGAGACGCAGATGGTGATAACATTGCATTCGATGTTGCTGACCACAGCTGATGCCGCCAACACTTTAGAATTATAGGCCTTGAGCTCAGAATCATTGGTGCAGCAGAGATTAGCAGAACGGATGACACAGACTTCTTTGTCGATATACTGGCTGCAGCAACCATGTCCTGCTGTGCCGTAGAGACGGATCGGGATGGTAAAGCGCACGGAAGACAGGCAGACGCAGTCGTCTTTTTTCCGCTTGGCCTCCTTGTAAAGAATATCGCCCGGAATATCGACATCGATGATCGAACCAATTTCCAGCTCACAGGGGTCGAAAATTCCCGGGCATTCGATGGTGATCTCGCGGCAGACATCCTCGGTGGTGCAGCAGCTGTCTAAAACATAGTCGAGCATCGCCCGCACGGCCCGCGGTTCCGGGGCCGCCGTGTTATTGCTGTCCGTGTTGCAGGTGCAGCGGCAGGTGGTTTCGCATTTACACGCTCCCTGCTTGATCGGGTTACAAAACAGACCCATAGATAACACCTCTCATAAAAGAATTAGTTTGCTTTATATTATGCGGCGTTATCCTAAGAGGTGAGTTAATAGTCGCTTAGAGACTGAGCTGTCAAACTGATCAGCTGCTTCATAAACGGATAGTAACCATCGCGCAGCTCGCGGCTCATTTGCTCAATCAGTCCGGCCATCGCAGCGGTATCGGCATTGGTAACATTATGGCGGAGCTTATAGGAAATATCTTGCTTGAAGGCTAATTGGCTGGCGCTGACCTCCGTCAGGGCGAAGATATTCGGCGCATGATTGAACATGCCGATAATCAGTTCCGGGTTGCCGCCAGTATAAGCAGCCAAAAGCATCGCGGCTTTTTGCTGTGCGGCATGATCGCGGAGCGCAGCCAGCAGCTCCTGCTTCAGTTCCGGATGATCGCGATCGGTGATTAGCTCATAGCTCATCTCGACGAAGTTATGCGCTTTCCACCAGATCAAATCTTCCGGCAGGCGGGTGGCTGCCGCCACCTGAGGCATATACGGCTCGCCCTGAAGAAAGCACCAGCCTTTTTGAGAACCCGGCCAGAATTCATCCGAGTAGTAGTCTACTCCCTGCGGATTGATGCCGTGTGAGGCGACGCCGATAGCCAGCGACAGCCCCTCCGGCGCATTGTTGCGGCACCAGCCGTAAAAATCTGCGCCCATTTCATGCGCCCGGTCGCGGTTGAGCCCAGCTCCGGCAGCCAGATCGGGAAAAATTGCCCCTAGGGCCATCAGCGGGGGAACTGATCCATAAATTTGTCTATTGACAAAGTAGTGAACAAGTGGGAACATAGGAATAACTTCCTTTTTATGATTTATGACATTGCTGATAGCGAGTGAGTAAACGATAAGAAAGTGTGGGTTGTGTGGCGACGC
>CALXQC010000001.1 GCA_944390435.1 uncultured Clostridia bacterium | reverse complement strand
GCTGCATCTGTGCCAGCTCCTCTGCGCCGGCACGGCAATAGGCCAGCCGGTCGTCTGCTTCCAGCGCGACCGCAGCCTGTGAATTAGCGATACGGGTCATCAGCGGCAGATGGAGATTTTCCATATTGGAAAGCCCGGCGACAATAGTGCCGGTGCCCAGATCAACAGCCAGCGCATAGCCGTGATCGGTTAGCGGCTGCTGATCGCCCAGATCCAGCTTCTGCGGCACTCCCATGCTCAGCACCGCATCGCCGGTGATATAGCGCTCGGAGGCGAGAATCCAGTCCTCAGCCTGCTCTGAGGGAGAAAAGGCCGCTTCTTCAGCTTCGGGATGCTCCGCCGGCGAGAGCGAGCCTTTTTCCAGCCGCAGCTTCGCGCCATTGGGATCATCCGGCATAATCAAGCCTTCGACCAGCAGCAGCGTATAGAGGCTATCGCCCTCATAGGCCTGGAGCTGCTTATCTATCGGCAAAATAGTTATTGTACAGAGTTTTTTCATAAACAACCTCGCTGAGAAATCTTCTGCCTGCGCCGCGGCTGATAGCGGCTAGGCGCGGCGCAATGCGGCAATCGCCTGCGCGGCGATCGCCTGCCCGCTACCGACTGCGCCGAGACGCTCCGCGGTTTTGGCCTTGACGGAAACTGCCTCCGCCGGCAGCCCGCAGGCCTGAGCGATACGGCTGCGGATCGCCTCGATATGGGGAGCGAGCCGCGGCTGCTCGGCAATGATATTCGCGTCAAGATTGACGATGCGCCAGCCCTGATCCTGTAGCAGCTTCACGGTATTGTGCAGCAGCAGCAGGCTGGAAATATCCTGATACTGCGGATCTGTATCGGGGAAACGCCGGCCGATATCGCCGAGCGCCGCTGCGCCCAGCAGGGCGTCGATGACCGCGTGCAGCAGCACATCGGCGTCGCTGTGACCCAGCAGCCCCAGCGGATGTTCGATCTCGACGCCGCCCAGCACCAGCCGCCGTCCCGGCTCCAGCCGGTGAATATCCCAGCCCAGCCCATAGCGCAGCCGCTCATCCGGCGGCGCGCTGACTGCGGGGAACAGCTGCTGCTCCAGCCTTTGCCGCAGCACTGCAGCGGCGGCCGGCAGGTCTTCCGCTACCGTCAGCTTGAAATTGGCCTGCTGGGCCAGGACGAAACGCACTTCTCCGCCTTGGGCGCGGACCAGCTCCGCTTCATCGGTGGCGGCTGCCAGGCGCTCGTCAGCTGCAGTGAAAGCCTGCCGCAGCAGCGGGGCGGGAAAAAGCTGCGGCGTCTGCGCGCTTAGCAGCTGATCGCGGTCGAGCGCCTCGGCGACCGTCTCCTTGCAGCGGCTGCGGATGCTGTCATGCAGCGGTGCGGCGAGGATAACGCCGGCGCTGCCTTGCTGCGCCGCCTCCATAAGGGCGCGCCAGTCGCCGGGAGACAGCAGCGGACGCGCGGCGTCGTGAACGGCGATATGGCTGCTGAGCGCGCTGGTTTGCGCCAGCGCCTGACGCACCGAGAGGGCGCGGGTGGCGCCGCCGCTGACAATAGCCTTGACCTTGGGATAGGCCGCGGCGATAGCGCGGATCTGCTCCAGCTCTTCCTTGCGGGCAGCGATGATAATCTCTTCTACCTCGGCGGTGGCGGAGAACAGCTCCAGCGACCAGCTCAGCACCGGCTGTCCCAGCAGCGGCAGCAGCGCTTTATTGCGCTGCAGGCCCATCCGGCTGGCTGAACCCGCAGCGGCGATGATTACTGAAAGATTCATGAGGCTATTCCCTGGCTCTTTCCTGAATAAAATCTTTTGGCATAAAATCTGCGGATAAAATATTTTCCGCCGGGGTTTCTCTTTAGTATCAGAGGAAATGTAACATAAAAGAGCCGGCGGCGGAGAAAACTATTGCTCCGGCAGAACGGAACCATCCTGCCGGAGCGAAAAGATTATTGCCGATGATATTCGTTCTTGATCTCGATTACCTGGCCTTTTTTATCCAGTTTAGGCCGGGCGAAGATCATTCTGCCGGCAGCGGTCTGGAGAATGCTGGTAACGATGACGAAAATCTGCATCCCCACGTAGCGGACGCCGTTTTCCACCACGATCATCGTACCGTCGTCGAGATAGGCGACGCCCTGGTTGGCTTCCTTGCCTTCCTTGATGACCAGAGCCGACATCTCCTCTCCGGGGAGAACGATCGGCTTGACGGCATTGGCCAGCTCATTGATATTGAGCACGGTCATGCCCTGGAGCCGCGCCACCTTATTGAGATTGAAATCATTGGTGACCACTACTCCGTTCATCTCCTGCGCCAGGCGCAGCAGCTTGGAATCGACCTCCGCCAGCTTAGGATAATCCTGCTCGCTGATGGTGATATTGGCGCTGAACTGCTCGCGCAGGCGGTTGAGCGTATCGAGTCCGCTGCGGCCGCGGTTGCGCTTGAGATTATCGGAGCTGTCGGCGATATGGCGCAGCTCCTCGAGGACAAAGTTCGCGATCACCAGTTCGCCCTCAAGAAAGCCGGTACGGTAAATGTCAGCGATGCGCCCGTCAATGATCACGCTGGTATCGAGGATTTTCGGCGGGCATTGCCATTTTTTCTCTGCTGTTTCAGCCGAGCGGCTGCGGCGGGCAGGGCTCGGCCGCGGCGCGGCCGGATGCGGCTCGCGGCTGCGGAAATGAATCCCGTCGGTGCCGATCTTGCCGCCGACCCGCCAGCCCAGATAGACCAGCAGCAGGGCGAAAACAATGGCGATATAGGGGCCGACAATATCGATCCTGGCGAAGAAAACGCTCATCAGACTGGCGATAACAAGGCCAGTTATAAGTCCGATAATCCTGCTGATCAGTTCAGCAGTAGACATCGCGGAGAAGCCCGCGACGATTTTTTCGGTGTTTTTCTCGAACACCTTTCCCAGGCGGGGGGCTAATAATACACCGAGCGCCGCCATGATGATGCCGATCAGGGCGATAGCGCCGTAATAAATATATTTGGGTTGATCCACCAGCAGCGGACCTAAAAAGTTGACGGCGAGCAAGACGCCGATAAAAGCCAGAACAATACAGACGGCTCCGTAAATCACTTTTTTCATCATAAGTACTCACCTCCTTTCAGCGGTAGTGGCTCCGGCCGCGCTTGACCGCGCGCCAGACAAAAACGCCGCTGCCGATCAAGATGCAAAAATGGCTTGAGATACAAGCCACCTGAGTGTGATCGCTTGCAGCGGTCGTAGATAAGAACAGTTGTCAATAGCTCCAAGCTGTCGCAGATCTTGCCGGCAGCCGGGTTGTTTTTATCTTAGCATAGGCCGGGCAGAGCGGACAAGAGCCGCTAGCCTCTTTTCATAAATAGTTCATGAAGTTCCTCAGCCGCGGCCTCCGGAGTAATGGATTTAGCCAGCACCACCTCGGAGATGAGGATTTTTTTGGCGTTGTCAAGCATCTTTTTCTCGCCGGAGGAGAGCCCGCGCCCCATATCGCGCAGGGTCAGATTGCGCACTACCTCGGCAATTTCGCGGATATCGCCGCTTTTGATTTTATCCATATTGCTGCGGTAGCGGCGGTTCCAGTTCTCTTCCCAGGGACTAGGCTCGTCGCAGAGAATCCGCCGTACTTCCTGCAGCATTTCGCAGGAGCAGATGCAGCGCAGGCCGGCATGCTCTACTGCGTCTACCGGCACCAGCACCTTGAGCCCGCCGGAAGCCAGCTTCAGCACATAGTAGCTGCGTACTTCGCCCAGCACCTCCTGCTGTTCGATCGCTTCGATTACGCCGGCTCCGTGTACGGGATAAACCACTTTTTCACCGACTTTGAACATAAAAACCCCTTCCCGTCTTTCTATCTATACCAATTAACTATTATTTAGTATAGCAGACGGGAAGGGCTTTTGTCAAATGAACTAGACATTTTATCATAGCTGTATGCTGATGTCAACCATTATTTGTCAGTAGTATTTTGCCATCAGCAGGCGGCTTTAAGCTGGCTTTTGATAGGTGATAAAGACCACCTGCTCCGCGCCGAACCATTGCACTCCGGCGCCGAAGCTCTCCATCACATAGCGCAGCGGGACAAAGGTGCGGCTGTGGTAGATGGTGGCTGCAACAGTTGTGCCGGGGACGGTTTCACCGATCACCAGCGCGGAATAGCGCCCGTCCAGCCAGATCTCTACCAGCTGCCGCTCAGGCTGCCAGGATACTTCGCCGCCCAAGGCCTCGGCGATGAAGCGCACCGGCACCAGGGTATGCCCTGGGCTGATCAGCCGCGGTGCTGCATCCAGCAGATAGGGTTCGCCGTTGACCTCCATGATATAGCTGCCGATTTGGAAGGTCAGCGTGGTCAGCGCAGCCGGCTGGCCGTGCTCCGGCTGCTCCGACCACTCGCCGCCCTCCGGATCTTCGCCGCCGGATAGGGGATAATCGTCCGGATCATCGTCTGCGGCGGCAGGATCATCAGGATCCGGCTCTTCTGCGGCAGACGGCGGATCGGCAGGCGGAGTATTGGGATCATCCTCAGCTCCGCCTGGGGAATCAGCTGGCGGCTCGCCGCCTGCGGGATCGGATTTCAGAATAAAAGTAATGGTAATGGTCTGGGTCTCGCCGTCGCGCGCGCTAATGCTGAGCACCGTGCGCTCATCAGTGATCTGTCGGCTCAGCGAAAGGCGTTCCAGCGCCTGGCTGCCGTTGGCGCTGAGCATGACGGCGCTGCCGGCAGCCTCAATATCGATCTGCACCGTACCGGGAGCATCAAGATAAACAGTATAGCGGCTCTGCGCCGGAGAGAAGGAAAAACGCTGGCTGAGATGCTCTCCGGCGATATTGATCCCGCTGATCAGCCCTTGCTCCGCCTGCGCTGCCGCCGGCAGAAGGCAAAAAACCAGCATAATGAGGAATATGATTGCATATTTTCCGATTCTAGTCATTTTGAACTCCAGTCATTTATTCCAGATAATCTTGACAAATATAACTGCTAGACAAGTATTGATTTGTCAAAAAATGACTGAATCCTGCCATGAGTCAATTATTTATTTTTCCTTCCCCAGTAATCCGAATGATAGCGGCGATAATAACTAGCGGGGGCGGTTTATCAAGCAAGCGCTGCGAATTTTGGCTGCTGTCCATAACTGAAATCAAGCGTCCTTAAGGGCGCTTGATGATTATTGCCAATATGATGAGCTATAACAGGGTATCAGTAATAGGGTATCAGTCGTCGGCGACGACCGCCTGGAGTACTGTATTGGCGATCGATCCGGCGACGGTGCTGCCGGCGCCGCCGTTTTCTACCAGGACAACGAAGGCGTAGGGATGCTCTTCGCTATTAATGAAGCCGGTGAACCAAGCATGGG